>WGCN01000101.1 GCA_015493745.1 Calditrichales bacterium | reverse complement strand
GGATATTATGTCGATCTGGGATACAATGTGGCACCGCAACTGGGCATCCGCGGCGAGCTGGCCCCCTGGTTCCGTTACACCTCGCGCGACATGGCGGCCGAAACGGTGGCCGGGGCCTCGGATGGGAAAAACCGTTTCGATAAGTGGCTGCTGGGGATAAGCTATAAGCCCATCCCGGAAGTGGTATATAAAGCGGAATTGGGCCGGGAAACCCTTAAGGCGGATCAGAGCACGACTAAGCTGTTTAACCTTGGCGTGGGATATATGTTTTGAGAAAGGCACTGTTGATCTTTATAGGCCTGCCCCTGATCCTTTCCGCGGGCGGCATACGGGAAAACACGGAAGATACATTACGCGACATTCTTGGCCAGGATATCACCCTGACCATGAAAAAGATGCCCCTGCCGGCACGGGCGCGGAAATCCGCGGAAAAGAAGGTGCGGCAGCGTTTTTTTAAAAAATGGCTTTACGGCTGGCGTATCAGCCGCAATGACAGCACCCTGGCTTACGCCCTGTTGGATAATGTTAAAGGCAAGGCCATGCCCATCACCTTTTTAGTCGTATTCAACCCGGACGGCGATATCCGCGCCACGCGTATCATAAAATACCGTGAGGCCATCGGCGGGGCCGTGCAAAACCTTTCCTGGCTGAGGCAGTTCAGCGGACTGACGGCGGACAGCTCCTACACGGTGGGGCGCAAAATAGACGGCATCAGCGGGGCGACCATCTCCGTGCATTCGGTAACCCGGGGCATACATAAACTAACGCTTGTTTTCCCGGCCTTGAAGGAGGTTCTCGATGAACAGTAATAGCAACACGTTCCATTTTTTCCTGCATCGCCTGCCGGGTCCGCTTAAAAGCATGCTCTTTTCCTTTGTTATGCTGCAAACCATTGCCGTGGGCCTGGGCATTGTTTATATCTATCATAACACGCACATGTCCGGCGAAGGGATCAGCCGCCAATATGGCGGGCAGCAGGAAAGCAGCGACGATGATTTTGAAATAGAAGAGACCTACGCCAAGCCGCTGGCCGAGATGCTTATTACCACCCACAACCATCTTTTCGGTTTTGCCTTTATATTTCTGTTCACCGGAACGCTTTTTTATTTCAGCGCCTTTCCCCTGCCCCGCTTAAAGGTGTTTTTATTGACGGAACCCTTTATAACCGTGCTGTTCACCTTCGGCGGTCTGTGGCTGGTGCGTTTTTTTTCCACGGCCTTTAGTATACCGGTGATATTTTTTTCCACCCTTACCTATGTGAGTTATTTCATCATGGCCTTTTATATTGCGCGTGAGCTGCTGCGCCTCCCGGAAAACAAGTGAGGAAATAAAGCAGACATTGTGGTAAATTCACGGATGTCCGGCATCAACTGTTCACGCGAGGTCTGAATGAAAGGATATCTGGCCGCTCTTTCCGCCTATATTTTTTGGGGTCTGTCTCCCCTGTTCTGGAAACTCCTGACAGAGGTTCCGGCCACGGAGATACTGATCCACCGCATTATCTGGTCGCTGCCGCTGTTACTGGCGCTGATATTCATCCGGGGACAGGGCGCTTCCTTTTTCGCCCGTATCAAATCGGCTAAAACGCTAAAGGTCTACATTATCAGCGCTTTCCTGCTGGCCGGGAACTGGCTGACCTATATCTGGGCCGTCAACAACAACTTCATCGTGGAAGCCAGTCTGGGGTATTTTATCAATCCTCTGGTCAATGTTTTACTGGGCGTGATTTTTCTGAAGGAGCGCATGCGGCCCCTGCAATGGCTTTCGGTGCTTTTGGCGACCGCCGGCGTGCTTTATCTCACCTTTCATTACGGACAGTTTCCCTGGATTGCCCTGACCCTGGCCTTTTCCTTTGGCATATACGGCTTTATCCGCAAGACGGGCACAATGGAAGCCCTGGAAGGGTTGAGCTATGAAATGATGGTTCTGTTTATCCCCGGACTGTTGTTCATGTTCTTCCTGGCCCGGAACGGCGGCTTATATATAAGCACGGCCCCGGCGGGCATGAACACCCTGCTTATTTTAACAGGCATGATTACCATATTGCCTCTGATCTGGTTTGCCTATGGCGCGCGGCGCATCCCCCTGGGCACCCTCGGCTTTCTGCAATACATCGGCCCCACCCTGCAATTTTTGCTGGGTGTGTTCCTGTACCATGAGCCCTTTGACAGCGCCCGGCTTACCGGCTTCGGTCTGATCTGGCTGGCCCTGCTCATCTATAGCCTTGAACTGACCTACCGTCTCCGGCGCGGCCATGCCGGCGCGGGGGGCTAAACAGCGGAATGCCCTCCATCGGTAAAAAACTTTTTTATCCGCCACGGCTTTGCTTTTTCCCGAAAACTATACGATGACGCCATGCCTTTTTATTGCATTTTTCACGAAAAACGAATAAGATGTAATGACTATACGGCATTGCCTGAAACAGTAGGATGCGTACCCAAGTCCGGATTATTATGAATAG
>WGCN01000100.1 GCA_015493745.1 Calditrichales bacterium | reverse complement strand
GATGCCACAAATGGTTGTGGCGTGAAAGGTCATATCCATTTTATCCTCTTTACTCTTCTGAGTTTATAGTGTTAGTATTCTTTCAGGGAATTTTTTTAGTCAGAAAAACAGCTTGTGCTTCGCCAATATCTCTGCCCCTCTCTTCCCAAGAGAGGGGATTAAGGGGTGAGTTCCACCCCCCGTTGTTCCCATAGTTTTCATTGCAGGCAAGAAACCTGCCGTGCAAAGTCCTCTCACCATTGCATTTGTGGGCGAATGAGGACTATTCCGAACTCATCCCCCGCCCCTTCTCTTGGCATGGGGAGCCTGCTTTGCCGACAAGCCGCTTCTCCTCTTTTTTAAGAGAGGGGATAGAGGGGTGAGTTCCTCCCCCTGCCAAACATCCGGCAAGGGGAAATGTTTCACTCCTCCCGCCAGTGAACCGTATCGCCCACTTTTAAGGTGCCGTCGTTTAAAATACGGCCGTAAACGCCGCCGCGCCATTCGGGCTTCATCGCTTCGCGCAAGCCGGGCAGGGCCTCATCCATGCGCTCGCAGGGACGGGTTTCGCCTTCGATGCGGATGGAAATCTCGCCCAGTTGCAGAACGCGGCCCTTGCTCTCCTTCAGGGGGAAGCCGGAAACCATCACATTGGCCCGCCGTTGCCACGGGGCCAGGTCGGCCCCCAGTTCATCCATCATCGCCTGCCAGTTTTCCTCTTCGATGATGGTGATTTGACGCTTGCCGCCCTGGTTGGCGTTGCCCTCCAGGCCCGCGTCCGTGATGCAACGTACCCGGGAACTCGCCTTCATGGCTCCCCGCCGGGCCGTTTTTATCCAGATGGCCTTAACCATAACGCTCCTCTGTTGTTGACAGCGCTAACTTAATGAATTGACCGGATTAATTAAACCGCCCCGGCCATTAAAAGAAGATTCCCTGAGCTTATCGCCCCGCGTCTCTGTTGCGCAAAGGGCGGCGCTTGCCGTTAAATTGCCCGCGTTTTAGTTTAAAACGTGCGCCCGCTCATTGCCCGGGGCTGTTATTTTACGGATTTTGCCCTGAAACCGCCCGTGGCGTATTATGACGTAACCGGCGGAATGTGTAAAGCCCCGCGGCCTTACGCCGACATTAAATATAAAACAGGACGGATTTATGAAAAAGCTTTTGCCCCTGATCATCGCGCTGATGAGTTTCTCATGCAGCTTTGATGAACCCTATCTGCCGGCCTGGAATACCCAGGTTACCGTTCACTTCAACCCCTATACCGTGGAGGCGGCCGATCTGGTCACCAGCAGCTATCTGGCCGATACCCTGCTCAGCGGCGCGACGGATACGGTTTTCTTTTTTTCCGTGGAAGACAGCACCGGCCCCCAAGGCATCGATCCGGCCGAACTGGCTTTTAAACCGGAAGACAAAAGTATTGTTGAAACGGTCGGCTTGATAGAGCTGGATGCGCCGGCGCCGGTTTCCACCGACACGGTCACCCTTGCCGACCTGTTCCCCGATCTGAATATATCCGCCGGGGCGGTGCTGCCGCCCTTGCCGCAAACCACTCTTTCCCCGCCGGACGAGGTGGTCTCCTTTGATGAGTTTGTCTCCATCACCGTGGATTCAGCGGAAATGTATCTTGTTTTTGACAATAAACTCATCTTATCCGTTGAAGCGGGCATGGAGATTATCCTTTTTGACGAAGCGCGGATCAATGACCCCGACAGCGGCCTGATAGGCACAATCCTGTTTACGGATCCCATACCGGCCGGTGGCAGCGGCACCAGTGAAAAGCTGGCTCTGAACGATGTGACGCTGCACAACAGCTTTCGTCTGCGCTACCGTATACCCATCGCCGCCGTGGATACGGCCACCACATTGACCCAGGAAGATGTGGACAGCTACTTTTTGACTACCGTGCATATGGGGGCCATGCGGGTGAGCAGCGCCGAGGCCGAGATACCGGCTCAGTCGGTTACCCGGGAAGATGTTACCGCCCTTGACACCGAGGATAAATCGCTGACCCTGGCGCGCATAGACAAGGGGGCCCTGTATATCGATATTAACAACCATCTTAATGTGGGCGCCGATTTTGACATTGTTTTGCTCAACCTGGTGGATGAAAACGATCAGCCCAGACATATACCCCTGGCCGTTAATGAAAATCAAACCAGCAATACCAGCATCGATCTGAGCGGCCTGAGCCTGCGCAACCATGCCCGTCCGGGTGATCCGGTAACGGATATCGCCTACCGCCTGGAGGCGGTGACCCGGGCCAGCAACGGCGCGGTGCGTATCAGTTCCACGGACTCCATTGAGGTGTCGGTAAGGATGGACTCCGTTTATATCGGCTATTTTGAAGGCGATGTGGGCACCGTTGAGCTGACCATCGACCCCATTGAGCAAAATGATGTGCTGGACGGCGCGGATATCGACGGCTCCTTTTCTTTCCCCGATGTGCGGCTGGTGTTTGATTTTTATAATGAGATTAACTTTCCCATCAGCACAAGTTTGAAAATATCCGGTTATGTCCGTGACGCGGCCGGTGGGCAAATTACCGACTCCGTAACCGTTAATGTGCAAAAAACCATCGCTGCCGGACAAAGCGGCCAGCCGGTAAAAACAACCCTGGTGCTGGACGCCAACAGCAGCGCGCCCAGTATCGTCGACCTGATGTCCATTTTTCCCACGGACATCGTTGTTTCCGGCAAAAGCGTGGTCAGCGGCAGCGGCAGTGTTGCGGCCGATGACGTCATCCGGGCAAAATACCGCATCGAGTCGCCCCTGACGCTGCAAATCGATCAGCCCATTCGCTTCGAATCTTCCAGGGGCGAAATTACCGAAAGCGACCTGGACGCCGATACCCGCGGGCGGATTACCCGGGACGTGTCCGCCCTGAACATGGCTTTGAATATCGAAAACGGCTGGCCCGTGGGCGCCGACGTCACCTTTTATCTGGCCGCCGATTCCGCCGCCCTGTTTGACAGTACCATCATCGATCCGCGGCAAAAACTGATTATTCCGCTAAAAATCAACGCCGGTTCGGTGGACGGCGATGGCTATGTGACGGAGGAAACGGTCTCCTCCGTACCGGTCAGTCTGGACAGCACGCAACTGAAGATATTCAATAACATACCGCTTTATTACGGGTTTGTAACTTCCATAGCGGCCACGCCGCAAAAGGTGACCCTGCGAAAACATGACGCTCTCTCGGTGGATGGTTCCATCAAGGTAAAAGTAAAGGTGGACCCCAATGAAAAGTAGAATCCTTATTATGCTGATGGCGCTGTCGGCCTCGCTGACGGCACAGAATTTTGACGCCGCCGGACTGGGCTATGCCCGCAACTATCTGACCATGAGCCACGGGCTGGACGCCTTTTCGCGCAATCCGGCCAACCTGGCTTACGATACGCCCTATAAGCTGGCCATCCGCGTGCCGGCGCTTAATCTGTCCATAAGCAATAATGCCATCTCCTTTGCCGATTATGAACGCTATCTGACCTTTAAGGGCAACCAGGGGGAATGGTCGGATCAGGACAGGCAGAACTTTCTGGCGTTGATTCCCGACGATGGTCTGCGGCTGAACGCCAATGTGGGCGTCGGTCTGTTTGCCATGAAGCTGGATCAGTTTGCCTTTGGTCTGGGGATGGTGGCCGAGGGCAATGTAAGCGCCCGGGTTAAGCAGCTTTTGGGCTATGCCTTACAGGACCTCAACTTTACCTCTGATTTCAATTTTCGGGAAGACGAGCTGGGCAGCGGTGGTTTTTACAGCGCCATAAAACTCTCCGCCGCTTATGGTCACTTGCTGGATTTTAACTACCGTGACTGGGATCTGGATGACATTGCCGTCGGCGTGCGCTTTAACGCATTGCTGGGGCTGGCCGTGGCCGATATCCAACAGGCGTCGGGGCTGGTGCGGCGGGGAACCAACGGCAGCAACTTTGAAGACGAATATCTGATGGTACGCGGAGAGGTGCGCGCCCGGGTGGCCACGCCCGAGGAACAGATTCCGGGAAAGGGCTACAGTCTGGATTTTTCCGCTTCGGCCCGCTGGCAAAAGGACTGGCATTTTTCGCTGATGCTGGAAAACGCGGTCGGCGGCATCACCTGGAGCGGAGTGACGAAGGAGCTGCTGTTCGTAAAGCAGGATACCCTTTTTGCCAATGGCGATTCCACGCTGAACCCCACGGATACGGACACCCTGCGGGATATCGCGGCTTTTCGTACCGCGCTGCCCACCAATCTGATCATGGGCGCCAGCTATCGCTTTAATGAGGAACTGACTTTTGCCGCCCAGTGGCGTCAGGGCATAACGGCCGAGTTTGGCAATGTGCGCGCGCCGGAAGTGGGCCTGGCCGTGGCCTATACGCCCATCTCCCTGATTACCCTGCGTTCGGGAATGACCTTTGGCGGACGGGATGTTTTTCTGTTTGCCCTGGGGCTGGGGGCGCATTTGGGGCCGTTGCAACTGGACGCCGCCTATGCCTCGCGCCAGTCCCTGTGGCCCACCTCTTCCAACGGGGCGGTATTCAGCTTTGCCATGACCCTGGGATTATAGGAAACCTCACAGGGTAAGCAGCCCGTCATAGGGGGGAATGCTTTTCAGAAAGGTGTAGTCGCGAAAATCCTCGCTGAAGCGGCAGATAAAGTGACTTTTTCCGTTGGTGGCCATCACTACCCGGGCGCGGATTTCGGCGGTGTAAACGGCTATCTGGCGAAAGGTTTTATCATCTATGGTAACATGCGGCGCCTTGCATTCTATCAACGCCAGGGGAACGATCTCCCTGGAATAGACGATGGCGTCCGCCCGGAAAAAATTCCCCGCGCTTTCCAGTCCCTGTTCCACCTTAATCAAACTGCGCGGATAGCCGAGGTAGTGACGCAGATAGGCCAGGAAGTTCTGGCGCACCCACTCCTCCGGCGTGCAGACCAGCCATTTCCGGCGAAAGGGATCAAAAATTTTATCATCCCGCAGCTCCATCTCCATGGGCGGCAGGTTTAGCGTGGGGTAGGGTGATGACATAGATTCCTTACTGTTATTTTTTGCCGGGCTGCAATTTAAGGCATCCTCCTTATAAAATCGACCCGCGATGATTGAGGCCTAAAATGTTTGGCGGTCAGCCCGGTCAATTTGTTTCCGGGGGCCCTGCTTGTCGACTCTATTTTATTGATCCATGTCCTTCTTCCCCTTTCCCGGCACGGGTAGAGAATACGGGGAAAACGCCTGACGGGAGTCGTGTTAGGCGTATGCCGTCCTTCCGTCGCTTATCAATCCTTTACCATGGATATTTTATATTTCTGATTATGCGTATATTGGTCTGTTAACAAAAACGGTACGCATTGGCATGGAACTCAATCATCTCGTTGGCGCCCTGTCCGGTTTGACGGCCGCGCTGGTCTGGACGGTGGCCTCTTTTTTATTCCGCAGACTGGGGCATGTCTGGTCGCCCAACGCGCTTAACCTGCTTAAGGGGCTGATCGCCTTTGGGCTGATCGCGCTTATTTTAAGTGCAGAGGGGTGGGTCTTGCCCGGCCGGGCACCGGCCTTGGCCCTGGCCGTGAGCGGTATTGTGGGGATCGCTCTGGGGGATAACCTTTTTTTTGGCGCTCTGAACCGTATTCATGTTCAACGGACGTTGATCATTGCTCAGAACGGTGCACCATTGTTTACCGTTGTGCTGGCCTGGCTGTTTTTGGGAGAGCAGCTTTCCTGGACGGCCTATACTGCTTTGTTGATCGTGCTGAGCGGCATCACTCTTTCCATATTGGCGGATGGCTTTGAACGGCTGAAACATGATCGTACCTATCGCCTTGGCTTGTTGATGGCCTTTTCGGCTGCTTTGTTGCAGGCCGTGGGAGCGGTGCTGACCCGCCATGCCTTTAGCCTGGCCGATGTGGGGGTGTTCATGGCCACGGAGATACGCCTGGGGGCGGCCCTGGTTTTTCTGCTTCTTTTTCAATTGTTCCCCAACCGGGGAAAAAGAATGGTCTATCGGACGGGGGAGAGAAAATGGCTGCTGTTACTGACGGCTTCCGTCATCGGCGCCCTGGGCGGACTCACCTTTCAGCAGGCCGCCTTTAAATATACCTTTGCTTCCATTGCCCAAACCCTGATCGCCTCCAGTTCCCTGATGGGCATGCTCTTTATGCTGTTGCGGGGTTCACGCCCCAAGCCCCTGACCTGGGTGGGGGTCGGGCTGGCCCTGGCCGGGATCATGCTGTTGTTTTCCGTTATTTAGAAAGCCATGCTATACGATTGCGGATCGGCCTTACTTCCCGGCAAAGCATGTCCGGCCGCTCCATTCTCTTTTCCCGCCCCCAAACCCTTAGCCCCTCTCCTGGCGGGAGAGAGGGGAGGTTCTGCCATCAGCTTATTTTAATAACAACAGGCGTAATGACCGGGATAAACTGCCGGTTTTACTCTGTACCGTAACGCGGGCATAATAAACGCCGCTGGGCAGACTTGCGCCGGACATATTCCGGCCGTTCCAGTAAAAATCGGTGCTGCTGTTACCGCGGCCTTGCTTTTCCACACGGTAGACAAGCTGTCCCAGATTGTTGTAAATATCAACATTTAACGGCCCGGATTCCCGGCTGAATACCCGTAGGCGTACGCTGGGATTAAAGGGGTTGGGCCAGGCTTCCACCAGCAGGGGAGAACGCGGACGGGCGGCTTCATCTTCCAAACCGGTTGTATTGGTGGTAAAGGCGATGGAATCCACCGTTACCGGTAAATTGGGCGTGGCCTCGTAATAACCGCGAAAACGGTTAACGGCGTCCGTATCAAAAGAGAGAAGATGCTTAACATAGCGCGGCGCCAGGCTCTGGTAGTAAAGCCGTACCCGTACCTGGTAATCATTGCCCGGCGTAAGTCCGGTGATGCGATAGGTTACCGTATCGATGCCGTTGGCGTCGCTGTTAAAATTGGGGTCTTCGAGGGCCAGACCTTCCACCCGGGTGGAGTCATAATAGGGCCCCTGTTTGGTAAAGCCTTGCGGAGGAATGCGGTTATCCTTTAAAAAGCCGGCCGCGCGCAACAGCACATAATTCACCTTACCGTCCACATCCTCCATGATGGTTTGGTACACGGGAATCTGATCCTCGGCGCTTATCACATCATGATGGGGCTCATAGCCTTCATCCAGGCCTTCAATTTCCAGGCTGTCCCGGTTATAGGCGCCGCTTTCCCACTTGATGGTGTTACCTTCGGAAACACTCAGATTCAGCCAGGCGCGGCGGCTGGGATAGGCGGTGGGGAACTTATGGCCGGTTTTATTGATCACGGCCACGCGTACTTCCAGCGTATCCCCATCCCAGCGGAATTCACTGCTCAGATCGGCGGTTTCCTTTTGCAGCATATCCATGGTGCGGCGGATGGTGCTGTCAAACTGGGCGGCCGTGGCCGTTACGCCCAACTCATCGCCATATTTTTTTAACATACCCAGCATATAGGTGTTGCCGCCCACAAAGTAATGGTTGGCATAGGGCGAGCGGGCCGAAAGGGAGGTGGGGCGGTTGGAAATAACCACGCCCTCCTTAAGGGCCGGCATGTGGCATGTCTGGCACTCGATGCCTTCATTGGCAAAGTTGCTGTTCTTCCATTCCAGATAGGGAGTTTGTTCGGGGGCTTCGCCCACGATGTCGCCGTTGTTATCCACATAGGGGGTAAACAGGGTATGGCAGGTGGCGCACAGTTCGGACTTTTTGGTGTGCTCGCCGTAAACGGGCGTGTAATTGACATTGTTTTCCATGGCACTGGTATTGGGGTTGGTAAAGGGGCCGTAGATCAGACGATCGTTTTCAATGATATAATGCCCGCTAAAACTGGCGTCCTGTCCCAGGTTATCCGGTTTTATCTGATGGCAGGAGGTGCAACTGACGCCATCCATGGCCAGGGGGTCGGCGTTCATCTCGGCAATGGTGTAGCCGCTGGCGCCGTCGGCAATGGCCTGGGTACGGCCCATGGGGGAGTGGCAGGTGGTGCATTTGTCCTCGATCACCGCCTCCAGGTGAGGGTTGGCGGCCACCTCGGCGGAAACCTTGGCCTGCCAAAAGGGATCGCGGGCGGCATTGGCCATCATGGTGGAGCGCCACAGGGTGACGGGGGAAACGTCATTACCGTGGGCGTCCAGCAGGGCAGCCGTATTGGGCGAACCGGGGGCGTGGCAGGTTTGACAATTGCCGGAACCGCTAAAGATAGTTGATGTGGCCGTGGTCAGGGACTGCGCCCCGGAAATACCAACGGATAGCAGGATAAAAAATAACCAACGCATAATAACTCCGTGAATATGTTTGTATCCGCAGACCTTTAAAAAGTCCGCTTTTGTAATCTAAAACCTGTCCGCGCGGGAAGTTTTCTTCCCCGGAAAAAAACAATAGGACGTGTAACAGAGGATGTGTCTTAATGTATATTCTTCGGAGGAATGGGGAGATACTTTATCGGTGATGATGCTTTGAATGAAAAAACACCCCTGTTGCAGGAACTAAACGGGTAAAAAGGGGCCGAATGGCGCGATTTTTTAAGAACTTCCTGATGACCTCACCCCGCCGCACCTTGGGTGTAAATATGACAAATGAATAATGACAAATGACAAATGAAGGGAAAAAAATAAAAAATAAAAAATACAAAAAGATGGTTGAGCCAGCCGGTTGGTGAGCCTTTGTCGTGGGTTCCCTGGAGCCATGCCAGGACACTATTGTATAACCCCAAAAACGCGCCCACGGGAAAAAAGGGGGAATTTTCGGGTGACCGATAGCAGTGAATGATGTCATGGTAATGAGATAAAATTCCACGGATGCATTTGGTTCTTTTGCCACCTCACCCCCAACCCCTCTCCTCGTTCAGGAGAGGGGAGAAGACGCGTTTTTTCTGGCAGAGCCTTGCCGGAAAGGCCGTTATCCCGGCGGTTGAATAAAATGCCTCTTTTAAAT
>WGCN01000099.1 GCA_015493745.1 Calditrichales bacterium | reverse complement strand
GCGGCCAATACTATGGGCGCGGAGGCTTCCCCCTGCCGGGAAAAAACGGTTTTCTCCCGGGGGAAATATTCCCCGCCGCGCAGATAGATCGTATCCCCGGGCGCCACCTGTTGATGCGCGTGGGCCAGGGAGAGAAACGGCGACTCCAGGGTTCCCGTATTGGCGTCGCTGCCCGAGGGCGCAACATAATAGTTTGCCGGATAAAGCGGCAAAATGGCCACAAGATGCAGCAACAGGCTCCGGATGGGAATGCGCCGCTGAAAACCGCCCGGCATAAATCGTCCGTGCAAAAACATTTTAATCCGGGACACAATACTCCTTTGTTATGTATTGCAACCTACCGCCCGGCCACCCGGGCGGTGAACGGGTAGGCGGGCAGGTCATCTCCGTTAAACAGATTAGGAATCACTTCTATGTGCCAGCCAAACCGTACCTGGCGGGGCTCTTCAACGGCGGAACTGTAAACGCGGATCTGCCGGCCTTCTATTTTGGCCTCCGCCGGGTAAAAACGGCCGTCGGGACCGGCCAGTTCAAATCCGGTCAGGCGATCTCCTTTTTGCACCAGACCCGAAGAGGCAAAATCAAAGCTCAGCAAAACGTCCGCACCCTCTTTCCGCGCGGTTTTCAACACCGGCCCGGAATATTTCAGCGTGTCCATCTTATATTCGCCCGCCAGCGCCAACAGGGCCAGTCGCTCGCCCACTTCTTTTTTTCTTATGGGATGGATATCGTTCAGGTTGCCCACATCGGTAATAACAGCCATGCCTGTGTGGGGTAAATTCAATACCCCGGCCTGTACCTCCCTCAGGCGGGAAGCGGGGCCGTTTTCATCCTTGTAGTCATAGGGGGCTATTTGTGAGAAGTAGAATGGCAGATAGGGCCGGTTCCTCTGCGCGGCCCAGCTTTTTATAAGGGCGGGAAAAAGCCCGGCAAACTGCTCCGTCCGGGGCACATTGCTTTCGCCCTGATACCAGATAACCCCTTTTATAGCGTAATTTTCCAGGGGCGCGATCATGGCGTTATACAGAGCGGCGGGGCGGCGGTGTTTTGTAGACAGGTTTTTTACGGAGACGGGTATGCGCGGTTTTTTCAAAGAGACCTCCCCTGCCTTTACCTTTTCCCGCCATTCCTTCAGGGCCTGTTGATAGCGCTTTTCATCTTCCGGCGCCCGGCGGCTCCAGTTCTGCCACATGCTGTCCAGCGCGGGGGTGAAGTTTCCTTCCCTTAACACCGCTTCGCTTATCCAGGCCTCGATGGGCGAACCGCCCTTGGATGAGCTGATAATGCCCACGGGCACTTTTAATTTTTCCTTTAACATGCGGGCAAAATAATAAGCCACCGCCGAAAAGTTATCCACCGCTTCCGGCTCGCAAAGCTGCCAGCGCGCTTTAACATCGCTCCGGGGAGAGGAGGCATATGTTCTGTTTACATGAAACAGACGGATATCATCGTGACGGGCCCGGGGCAGTTCCTCCGCCGCGCGGGCGGTTTTTCTCATGGGCCAGGCCATATTAGACTGACCCGAGGCCAGCCACACTTCTCCGCATAAAATATTATCCAGCACAATGCTGTTATAGCCCTTGATGGTGATACGATAAGGACCGCCCGCTTGCGGGGGGGGCAGCGTCACCCGCCACTCTTTTTCATCTCCGGTCATAACCTCCACCGGCTTTTCCAGCCAGTCCGCGCGGATAACCACATTTTCACCCGGATCGGCCCAGCCCCACAGCACAAAAGGGCTGTTTTGCTGAATAACCATATTGCTGCCCACGATGGACGGCAGGGTGACGTCGGCCGCCAGAAAACCCAAAGGCGCGATGATAAACAATATTATGGCTGTAAATACATTTGATCTCACAGAACCTCCTTAGGCTGACATTTTCCTCAGGTATTAAATTTTTTTGTTGATTGATACATCTTTTTATAGCGGATATATTGCCTGTCGTAAAAAGCCGTTTTTTGCGGACTGGGTTTGTAGGTCTCCAGCGGTTTAACCCATAAAGCCGTCAGTTCCCGTGCCGGGCGGCCGGAAACGGCGGAACAGGCCAGCATGGCCGCCCCCAGGCAGCCGGCCTCGGTTGTTTCCATGCGCACAATTCTTTTCCCGGTCACATCCGCCTTAAGCTGCATCCACGCCGCGGATCTGGCCCCGCCGCCGATGGCGCGCAAAGTGTGCGGGTGACAGCCGGCCTGCTCAAGAATTTCAAGATTCAAGCGCATCTCAAAGGTAACGCCCTCCAAAAGCGCCCGGATAATCTCTCCCCGGGTGGTGGAAAGGCGCAACCCGCTGATGACGCCCGGCGTGCGCGTATCAAAATAGGGCGTGCCGGAGGGGGTAAAGTAAGGTAACACCAACAACGGGGTGGGCGTATCGGGCATGGAGCCCAATAACTGTTCGTAAGCATCCGCCCCGCCCGAAGCCTCAATCTTCTTCTCCTTTTCGCCAAACACATCCCGGAACCATTTTAAAATATTGCCCCCTGTCAGGCTGTAAGCTACCGTGGTGTAGGAATCCTCCAGAACATGATTGTAGGTACAAAGATTGGCCGCCATTAAACGCTCATTGAACAGGGCCTTATCAAAAACGGGAGCGATGCATTCCACGGTACCCGTGGCATACATGGCTTCTTCCGCGCCGCCCGCGCCGGCGCCCAGGGCGCCGCAGGGCTGATCGTGGCCGCCGGTCACCACGGCCACTCTGCCGGAAAGGCCCAGCCGGGCAAGAATCTCCGGCGACGGGTAGCCCGCTATTTTCCCCGAGGCCAGCGGCCGGGCCAGTTGTTCCGGCCGTATTCCGGCCAGGGACAGAATTTCCGGGGCCCACTTTTTGCGGCGGACATCAAACAGCATGGTGCGCCCGGCCAGGGAATGGCCGATGGCCGGCTTGAGCCCCAACCGTAAGTGGAACAAGTCTTCAAAGCATAAAAAATAGCGGGTCCGCCGCCAAAGATCGGCTCTGTTTTCCCGGAACCACAGCAGCTTAAACAGGGTAAACATGGGATGCGCGGTATGCCCCGTGGTCCGGTACAGTTTTTCGCGGCCAAGGGCCTGCAACGCAGGTTCCACACAGGCCTCGGCCCGCGTATCCGAGGAGATCATGGCCCGGCACAGGGCCCGGCCCGAATCATCCACGGCGGTAAAGGCCTCGCCCTGACTGGAAACGGCCAGGGCGGCCACCGATCCCGCTTCAACCCCGGAGGCGCACTGACGGACAACTTCAAAACAACGTTCTATCACCTCATCGCTATCCAGTTCCGCTCCGCCATCTTCCGTAAAGCGGACGTCATATTCACGGTAGGCCGAGGCCCGCTGACGGCCGCGGTCGTCAAAAACAACCGCCTTGCAACCACTGCTGCCGATATCAAGCCCGAGATAATGCTTTTTTTCACTCTTTTTCATGATACGCCATGCATCCCTGGGTTAAACCCCGCTCCCGTTAACCGTAAAATATCCGGTAATACTTTTTTACCATTTCCTTCATGGCTTTAAATACTATTTCCTGGCGATAGGCCGTAGTACAATAGTCAACCGAGGCTTCGTTCTCCGCCTTAACCAGCGGCCCCAGCCATCCTTTTTCCAGTAATTGCCTTGTTTTGTCCGCGCCGACTATGGACGAGGCGTGCTTGAGCATGGACTGCAACAGCACGGCGGAGCTTTCCCGCTCCAGGGCCGTCCAGATGTTTATCCGCCGGATACCGTCGTTAAACAGGGTGCCCAGATGTTCCGGGGGAACCGATGAAGCGCCGTGCAGGCACAGACATCCGCGCCCCAAACGCCTGCTGATCTCCCGGGCCAGCGAGGCATGATACCTTACGCCTGCCCGGGAAGCGCGGTGCTCCGTCCCCAGGTTGGCCACGATGATATCCACGCCGGTTTTGCTGAGATAGGCGTGGGCGTCCTCCGGCGTGGTCAGCCCGGTATCGTTGTCCGACGCCGGGCGGATCACATCGCAGGCTCCCTCGATCAGGATATGCCGTTGATGTTTTTCCACAAAGGCCGCGGTTTTAGCGATATTTTCTTCCAGGGAGAGGGTGGAGGCATCAAACATGATCGAGGAAAACTGCCCCATGTCCCATTCCAGCAATCCGGCGTCCACATCCCACAGTATATGATCCAGATGAATCATTACCTGCAACGCGGCATAAGGCGAGTCCGGAGAGGTTAATATCTCCAGTTCCTTTAGGAACAGACGCATGCCCAGTTCCCACTGGGCGCCATGGCTGTATTTACGCGCCTGAGGACGCGAGGGATAATTGTTGGTAATACCGATGATCACCGGCATATCGCTCAGCCCGCGACCGGCCGCGTACTCCGTGGCCGCCGCCAGAATGGCTTCCGTGGTGGTCAGGTTTTCCGTGTTAAAGGCGGGCAACACCCACCCCCGGACCGCCGCGCTTTCATAAATAGCCTCAACCTGTTTACGCTCTGTAATAAGAGGCATATCGTTCACTTTCTTTTTCTGCGTTTAAAAAATCCTCTTCCTCCGGGCGGCCGTCAGTCAACGGCCTGAAGATGCCAGCTTATTTGCCAGCGGAATCTCTGCCCGGGTTCCACAAACAGACAGCGATTTTCTTCAAAGGCATCGGACAGGGTGCTGTTGGAGCCGGGCACCGGTTCAAAGGCGCATTCATTGCGGCGCAGCCCCTCTTCATCGGGATAGCCGTCCCTGTTCCACCAGATGCCGATGGTTGAAAAGTATTCCGCCGGAAAAACAATGGTCAAACCCAGTTGTTTCCTCAGCTCAAAGTACACCCGGTTGGACGCCACGCCCCGCACAAAAAGCATATTGGCCGACCCCCGCGGACGCGCCAGCAGAAAACGCGACAGTTCCGGGGCGCTTTTGAGCTCAAGTTTTTTGTTCCGGATGGCGTCATGGGTTTCGCTAAATTCCGGCAATTCAACGGCGCTGACATCGTCCAGCGGTATCATGGGGTGAATCACATGCTGAAAGGGATAGGTTTTATCGCCGTGATTAACCACCTCAAAATGCCATTGCAATTCACTTTCCGTAAAAACCATTTTGCGCTTAAACACCAGGGGCAGTCTGCTGCTTTTCACAATAAAAAAAACACCGTTGTCATGGGGAACCGCATCCCACTTCAGCCAGCAAATCTCACCGTGGTCGGGCACCCGCCAATCCATACCGGGATAAGCGCTTTCCTCCACACTGGGAAAACAATCGTCATAACCATACACCGGACGCGTTTCATAGCGGCCGTAATCCTGCCGGGGCGGGCGAAAGGATTCGGGGCGCGTGGTGAGCAGATCCACATCCCGGTATTGCAGTCGATCGATGCGTGCGCCGTCTTCCGGGGTATACAACATGTACCAGTTTTCGTCCCGGTACTCACGGCGAATCACAGGGCAATGGCCTTTATGCCGGTAAGGGCGCAAAAGTCGACCAGCGCGTCATAGAGATGCTCGCCGTAACCCAGAACGGCATATTCGTTATTCCAGGCCTGCAACAGGGCCTCGATATCGCAATGGGCGGTAACAAAGGCATGGGGCCAAAAGGGAATGCCGCACTCCAGTTTTCTTTTTTCCAACTCCTCCGCGGAGGGTTCAAAGACGGTGCAGCGGGTGATCACCATTTCAAAGGCGCCGTTGTTCCGTCCCAGCCGGGCCAGCACGCCCTTGCCCGGTTTGCAGACCAGTTTTACGGAGATGCCCCCCGCTTCACCCTCGGTGGGGATGCCGTGCTCGGCAAATCCGGCCGGCTCAAGCGTTCCGGCCAGTGAAGGCGGACAGGCTCCGTCGCCAATGATTTTTATCTCATTATTGGATTTATCCACATGCTGTAAATCGCCGTAATACACGGGATCCTCACTCAGGTCGGAGAGCAGTTTTGATGTCAACAGCGTGTTAAAATCGGACAGGGTCGAAGTCCCCATGCCTTCGTTGAGCATCATGCTTTGGGCAAAGCAGGTAGCGCTGTAGTCATCGCCCAGACCGGGAAAGGACTGAATGGTGTAGGTGGCCCATTTCTCCCGGGCCACGATTTTTTTAAGGGCCAGATAAAGGCGGATCGATTTCCCGGCGGTTTCATTATCGGGAATGGGATCGGCAAACAGGGGCTGTATGGCTTTGCGCGCTTCAAGAATCTCCTCCGCGCTGACCTCCCCGGCGGTCTTTATCAGTTCGGTGGTATCGCGGGAGTCGATATCGATGCCAAACTGACGCATCCACTGGGAAGGATCCGCCGCTCCGCAGGTTTGTCCCATGCCGCGTCCGCCAAAAACGCCCACCGTACTCATATTCAGACTGTTTTTTTCATGGGCGGCCAGGCAATAGGAGACAATTTTATTCATATCCGCGGCATCATCATGGGCGCCATAAACAAAGCGGTGAGCGATGCCCACCTCCTTAAGCGCGGCCTGCATCACCAGTCCCCCCACCGGCCGCCAGCCCTGTGATCCGGGATGGGTCCACAAAACGATGCCCTTGCCGCTAAAGGAGAAGTCGCGAATGGCGGCTATCAGATGGGCCGCCCAGACCCAGGTGCCGGAAAAAAGCACCACGGCGTCCAGATCATCCATCTTTTTATATTTGGCAAAACAAGCCCGGGCTTCCTCGCGGCTGGCTATAACCAGGTCATGTTCCACCAGTTCCAGTCCCGCCTGCCGCAGGCTTTGGCGGGCGGCACCCACCAGGGCCTCGTCAATAAAAGGCGTCCCCATGGGATCAAGCAGTCCGTCCTTATGAACTCCGTATACTATAAATCCTACTTTTGGCTTAATCATTTTATCAATCTCCTGGAAAGTGAAACAAAATCATATTTTATTCCCGGACGTCATGGCGTAACGACAAGGCCCTTCGCCGCCGATTTCAGGGCGGCGCTGAGAATGTCGTGCTGAAGTTTTGTCTCTTCGGGCCGGATACAGCCATAGGGCATTTCCTTTTCCGGATGGCACAATTCATCCATGAAGGCGGCCCACATTTGCATAATGGCGTCGGTAAAACCAAATTCAAATATACCACCGGTGATGGTTTGATAAAGGGAGGCAAAGCCCATGTCCTCGCGCCGCCATTCCTGGGCGCCGCCGTTTTCATAGCTCATATATTCAAAGGTTTTAGGATACTTGGTGGAGTAGCGCGCGCTGTATTTGGTACCTAGAATTTCGATATACCAGGTGTCGGTTTGTCCCGGCGCGATGCGCTGTGTTTTTACCGTCAACGGAAAGTCATAGCCCTCGCGCGGATGGCGGGTTTCACAGAGCAGGGTGGCGTTATCCCAGGTATCGCAGGCGGTAAATCCTCCCCGGCCGTCGGGCCGGCGCTCCACCACGTTGGTCAGGGAAGCATACAACCTGCGCGGCAGCCAGCCGGAGCGGATGGGAATATGCAGGGCATGCATGCCCAGATCGCCCATGCAGCCGTAGGCGCCGTT
The DNA here is from genome assembly GCA_015493745.1 of Calditrichales bacterium. GTDB lineage: Bacteria > Calditrichota > Calditrichia > Calditrichales > J004 > J004. The sequence continues at coordinate 60,968 of WGCN01000099.1, read as the reverse complement.
ATAGCGGGCCATCCTTTTCCAGTTTATGGGCTTATTATAGTCCATATCCGAGGAGTGAAGAAAACCGCAATTCACCTCCAGAATGCGTCCCCAGGGATTTTCACGAATAAGTTTTTGCATGCGCAGACCGCCGGGGAAAAAAGGAAATTCCGAGGAGCAGCGCACGAATACGCCGGGATTCTTCTCCAGAACGCTTAAAATGTCCCCATTGGCCTCCCTGTCAATGCCAAAGGGTTTTTCGGCCATTAGATGCTTGCCCGCGCGGATGATGTCCGAATAGATATCCCGGTGCAGATTATGGGGCACCGCGCAATAAACGGCTTCCACTTCCCTGTTTTCAAGCAGGGCCCTGTAGTCCGTGGTTTGTTGTTTGACGGAGTCAAAATTGCGCCCGTACCATGACAACAGCTCGCTGTTCAAGTCGCATACGGCCACAATCTCCGGACGGCATTCCAGCCCGGTAAGGGTGGCCCAGCGCGCGGCGGCCACGGCAAACTCCCGGCCCATCAGTCCCGCGCCGATGATACCGAACCTGACGACCCGTTGCGCTGCCATCACTGACCTCCCCGGCCCCGCAGTATCTCCATGGCGGAGGAGACATCCGCGTCCTCATGCAGGATGGCCATCAGTGCCTGGGTCATCCCCGCCGGATTTTCATGCTGGATGATATTGCGTCCGTAAACGATGCCTTGCGCGCCCTGGCGGATAAGATCGTGGGTGCGGCGTAAGATTTCCGCTTCCGGAGCGCGGCCGCCGCCACGGGGCAACACGGGCCGTCCGGCAACTTCTATCACCTTATGATAATCCTCCACATCGTCGCAGGGGTCGGCTTTGATGATATCGGCCCCCAACTCGGCCGCCTGGCGCACCAGGGGAAGTATCTTGGCCAAATCGCCGTCCACCATATAGCCGCCCTTTTCACTGTTGGGCTTCATCACCAGCGGCTCAACCATCAGCGGCATGCCATAGCGTTCGCATTCGGGTTTTATACGGCAGATATTTTCCACGCATTGCTCGTGCAGGGCCGGCTGATCCGGCAACTGTAACAGGTTAACGACCACGCAGGCCGCATCAAACCGGAGCGCCTGTTCCACGGGACGCTCTATCATGCGGCTGTAGATATAGTCCGGCAGTTTGGTGCCGTAGCAATTGGCGATATCGGTGCGCAGAACCAGCGCCGGCTTATCCTTCCCGGGAAGGGATTGCAAAATATGGGCCTGCCCCACGGTCAACTGAATGGCATCCGGCCGGGCGTCGACGATGGTTTTTATGGCCTTGTGCATATCCTCGATGCCGCTTAAAAAAGCCGCTTCGTTAAAAAAACCGTGATCGATGGCCACATCCAGGCATTTGCCGGCGGAACTAAACAAACGATTCATTCTGTACTTATGCATTTTTTACCTCAAGATAGACGTGTTGTTGTTATAACGGTTATTCTTTTGACAGCAGAAAAATGGCCACAAAGGCCAGAGCCATGCCGCTTAGCGTAATGGGATGCGGAATGACCGAGTAGATGACCAGGGAAAGCAGAACGGTTACCACCGGCGCCAGGGACATCAGCGGCACCACCACGATGGCTTTTCCATAGCGAATGGTATAGGCAAAAAAGAGAAAACCGGCGGCATTAAGCAACTGCACCAGCACGGCGGTATAGACCCCGGAAAAGCCCCAGTTGATATCCGCGGAGAAGTCGGTCATCATAAGCGCGACCGGTATCAGCAGGACGGAACTGACCATGGTATAAAAGGTAAAGCTTTCCGGCTTGATGCTGCCCGGTTCCGAAGCGTCTCCGCCCAGCTTAAGCAAAAAGGCCTGAATCCCCCACAGCAAAAAGACGATCATGGCCAGCACCATCCAGAAGAAACCCTTGACCGGCGAAGCGTTGGGTTCCTGATAGGAGAACAACACCACGGCAATCAGGGCCACCACAATACCGATCCAGGCGCGGAGCCCGGCTTTTTCCTTAAGGATGAGTACCGAAAGAATGATGGTCACCACGGGATAGAGGGAGATCAGGGGAAAAACGATATAGGCCGGACCCAGGCGCAGGGTTTCAAACAAAATCAACTGCCCCCCGGAGCCCATCAGTCCGGCGCCAATGCCCAGCAAAACGGCCCGCCGGGAACGATCGAGCTCCCAGGCGATCATCCGCAGGGCCACAAAACTTACCGGTATCAGGGTTAGCGCCCAAACGGCATAACCCAGCGTTGCCGGGAAACCCGCTTTTTCCGGTATTTCAATCAAAGCGCCCCATACCCCCCAAAGCACGGTGGTTATAAGCGCGTAGTATAACCAGCTTTTAGATTTCATAATATCTGTCAGCCCCGCTTGATAAGAACATTTTATACAGGCAGGATAATAAGGGGGCGAGGCCGATAATCATATTATAAAGAATTAAATGGAGGAATAAAGTAGTCAGTGGCTGTCCGTCAAAGCCCTTTCAGCGCTCGATGCGGGGCCTGTTCGGCACATCGTTGTCCAGACGAAGAGACTCCGTAATTTCCCGGGGGTCGTATCCCTTAAATAAGACAGCGCCTGTTTTGGGCCCGGCCAGCCAGACACGAAGCGCGCCCGCCGGGGGATGGTTGGCCACAAAAGCGATATCCCTGCTGTTAACGATATAGACCGTTTCGCCTTGCGGGATATCCAGCGAAGAGTCGATAAATTTCAGTCCGTCCGTATTGACCACCGTAATTCCCTGATCGGCGCTGACACGCAGATTTTTTATTTCTATTCCCCGCACCGCCTGTTCGGGCAGGCCCTGTATGAATGCCGCCCGGCCCGCGCCGCTACACACAATATTTTCCATATATATGTTCCGGAACAGGGGCGTCTCTTCCGTTACGGGCGCCGGCGTCTGCTTTTTATAGTCCGCCCGGCCAAAACTCTCCTTGGGGGAAACACCCCGGTAAAAGGTGTTAAAACGGATGGCGTCGGTATGGATATCCTTCATCAGAATATCGCGGATATAGATATTTTCCACCACGCCGCCGCGGCCGCGGGCGCTTTTAAAACGCAAACCGAGATCGGTGCCGATAAAGAGGCAATCGCGTACCAGCACATTGCGCACGCCGCCGGACATTTCGCTGCCGATGACAAAGCCGCCATGGCCGTTATAGACGGTGCAGTTGGCGATTACTATATTTTCACTGGGCTTACCCAGCGCCCGGCCATAAGCGTCCCGGCCCGATTTCAGGCAGATGGCGTCATCGCCCACATCAAAGGTGCTGCTATGAACCAGTACATTTTTGCTGGATTCGATATCCAGCCCGTCGCCGTTGGTGGAATACCAGGGATTGCGCACGGTAATATTACGGATGATCACATCCTCGCACTCCCGGGGATGGATGTTCCAGGCCGGCGAATTTTGAAAAGTGGGCCCGTCCAGCAATACCCGCCGGCAGTTTACCAGGCTGAGCAGAACCGGGCGCAGATACTCCCCCGCCTTGCGGTATTCTTCGAGAGACGCTTCTCTTTTATCCAGGGCTTTAACCGTTTCCGCCCCCCGGGCCGCCTGCTGTGAAGGCCACCAGACATCGGTGCCCCACTGCCGGGTAACCGTGCCGCCCCTTTGCACCAGCGCCTGCCACTGCCCGGCGGTCATTTCCCACTTTAAAACCGGTCGCCATTTATCACCGGAACCGTCAAACACCCCCTTGCCGGTGATGGCGATATTTTCCAGATCCTTGCCGTAAAGAGGCGAGATGAACCGTTTTTGCGGCCGTCCTTCCCAAACGGTTTCAATGATTTCGTACTCCTTCAGATCGGAGCTGAACAAAACCAGGGCCCCTGCTTCCAGGTGTAAATTGATGTTGCTTTTAAGACGGATGGGGCCGGTAAGCCATATCCCCCGGGGAATGACGACCCTTCCGCCGCCGGCGCGTGCCGCCGCTTCCATGGCCCGGTTAATGGCCCGGGTGTTGAGCGTATGCCCGTCACCGGTGGCGCCAAAATCGAGGATGTTGAAATCCCGCTCCGGGAAGGAGGTTTGTTTGATGGCCGGCATCTCAAAGGGCAGGTTCCGCAGATATTCCGCTTCCCGCGCCCAAAGCGCGGCGGAAATCCCGATAATGAACAAAAGAACTCTTTTCATGGCACTTCTCTTTTTCGGTGGATCAGGGAAATGTTAAACGGGAGATGAAAAAGGCAAAACCGAGTATGGCAAAGGCGATGGCGATACAGATGAGAAAACCGTTCACCGATTTTTTATCGGGACGGATAAACTCCCAGTTACTGCCGGGAAGCCACTTGTCCTTTTCCAGCAATTGCGGATTGTTGACACAGGCCCGCACCCTGTTACGGTCTTCGTTCTCATCGGCACAGACGGGGGTGTGCAGACGGGCAAACACCTCATTGAGCCGCTTTCTTTCCGGGGGAGCGGTGACCAGGCTTACGGCAAACAGAAGCAGAAAAGGTACGATCACCTGCAGTCCGTAATTGATGGTCATCAGCATGGGTTTTGACAGGGAGGGGAGATCAAAGCCAACCATGTAAAGCATGGCCAGGTTCGGCTGCGCCAGGATTTCCTTATGCGCGTGCCCGGCCACCCAGGAAAACTCCGGCAGGATGCCGGGCAGCAAAACGATCATGATCCAGGAGTAGCCCACGGCGGTCAGGGCCGCCTTTACGGTAAGCCGACGCCAGTAGATGCTGAGCCAGAAAACGGTACCGAAAATTACCGGAAGCTGCCAAATGTACTTAAGCAGACTTAAGATATTATTAAAATAGAGGCTGATGGCCACGGCACCGACGATCAGCGCCACCGAAGCCAAACGTCCGATCAGCACATAGTGTTTTTCGGATTTACCCGGCACGATATACTCATAAAAATTGCGCGTAAACAGGGCCGAACCGCAGATCATCAGGGCATCGGCGCTGGACATGGCCGCCGCCAGCAGACAGGCGATCATTATGCCCACAAAACCCGGCCCCAGCAATTGACGGGTGGCATAGCCCCAGATCATGTCGGCATCTTTTATAACATCGCCAAACAGGGCCAGGGCCACAATGCCGGTCAGTCCCCACATGATGGTGGTGAAGCGCTTAAGAAAATTACCGAAGACCATGCCCACGCGGGCGGTGATCTCATCCTTGGCGCCGCCGCCGCCGGTGGCAAAAAAATGGGGCTGGGCCACCACCCCCACCAGATTCATGACGATCAGCACCAGTATGTAGTACCACGTATATTCGCTGGCCGTGGCGTTGGAGACAAGATCAAACATATGGTCGGGGATCTTTTCATGCAGGCCGGAGAACCAGCCGATCTCGCTAAGGCCGCTGGGCAACAGCAGCATGGAGAGTAACAGGATGAGAATGCCCTGCAGGGAATCGGTCCAGGCGGCGGCAAACAGACCGCCCGCCACTCCGTAAAAAAGGATGATCAGGGCGATAACCGGCACCGCCACCGAGGTATTTAAAAAGGAATAGCGTGCCTTAACGGCGCCCGCCTTTTCCAGGGCGCTCAGTTCCTCCAGACGTGATTGCTCCCGGGCCTCCAGGGTTCTTTCACTTTGACTTTGCCGCAGTTGCGTCAATTCCTCATACTGCTCAACGCTTTGCCTTTCCTCAACGGTAAGTTCCTGTACCGGCTTTACGGTCACAATCTCCACCGTTTTGCCAATGGCGGTCATGGCCACGGCAATGGCGAACATCAGGTACAGGAAGCTAAAACCGACATACAAGCCGGTCAGGGCCTTGCTGTTAAAACGCAGTTGGAAGTAATCGCCACCGGTAATCACCCGCAGTCTTCGGTACCAGGGGGCCACGATCCAGTAAAAAGGAGTGATAAACAACCATAACAACTGGATCCATATGCCGGCCATGCCGGCACGGTAGGTCTCCCGCGAGGCGGAAATGGCCGTATCGGAACTGGTGCCCGTGCCAAAGGCCAGAAAAACGGAAATAAGCTTGCCGAACTTGCGGCCGCCCATAAAATAATCTTCTTCGTTTTTTATGCGCCGGTTGGCCATCATGCCGATGAACACCACGACGCCGAAATAAAGCAAAATGGCCAAAATATCAAGCAGGTGTAATCCGAACATAATTTCTCACTTATTGATGATCCACTAGCAGCGGGCGGTTTTAAGGCCCCTGCACAAACCGACGGGTCGCGCTATCGTAACGCAGTCCCCCGCCTCTTTTTAAAAACGTCTCCACATCCAGCCCCAGCATCTTCAGGGGATTAAGCAGACCCACGCGCCACAGTCCCTCTTCCTCCAGGAGGGAAAGAGCCGCCAGGTGGTTCATGCATTGCAAAAGATTGTAGCTGGAACCGGCCAGAACATTGGCATCCCCGGCCGTATGCAGCCAGCCGTTTTCTTCCAGCACCACCCGCGTACCGTCGATATTTTCATACTCACCGGGGGGCAGTCCGGCCTGGGTCATGGCATCGCTGACCGCAATCAGCTTTTCCACGGGACGGCTGTTGACCAGCATGCGGATAAAAGCCTCGGGCAGATGAAAGCCGTCCGGAATAAAGGAGAGGCTCAGCTCCGCGCTGGCCAGAATGTGTACCAGGGGATTGTTATGGCGATCCACCGTTTGAACGCAACCGTTACCGACATGGGTGGCCATGCGCAAACCGGCCCGCACCGCCTTTTGTAATTGCGGATAAGCGGCATTGGAATGTCCGGCGGCAAAAATGATTTCCGGACTGAATGCGGCGATCAACGCGGCGCTCTGTTCATATTCCGGAGCCAGGGTGACCATTTTCAGATGTCCGCCGGCCAGCTTACGGACTTTTTCCAGCCAGAAGGCGTCGGGAGGAGATACCGCCCGCGGGGGATGCATACCCACGAAACCATATTCCGGGGAAATAAACGGTCCCTCGAGATGGATGCCGAGAATATTGCCCGCGGCTCCCTGTCGCTCAATGGCCTGGCGCAATGTGTCCACGCAGCGTTCCATGCTCTCACGGGGGGATGTGGTGATGGTGGCCAGAAAACCGGCCGTTCCCGCCCGGGCCAGCGCTTCCGCGCAGATCAGCACATCGGCAACGGTGGTCGATGGGTCATGGAAATCCACCCCGGCATAGCCGTTGACCTGAAGATCGACAAATCCCGGCGCTTTCATGCGACGCTGTACCTGCCGGGACTTAACATAAAGGCCGATGATTTATCCAGGAATATATAGGCCCGTTTGTGTTTTTTCAGGATGGATGAAGGATATTGCGGGGAGATGAGATCGCTGTCAAAACAATTCTTCACCGCTTCCGCCTTGCGTTCCCCGGGCACGCAGCAAACCACCGTATCGGCGCGCAGAATCTCATTTACCGACATGGATATGGCTTTACGCGGCACCAGATCGATGCTGTCGAACCACCCTTCATTGACCTGTTGCAGGCGGCATCTTTCATCAAGATCCAATACCAGAAAAGGGGTATGGGTCTCAAAATCGGCGGGGGGATCGTTAAAGGCCAAATGCCCGTTTTCCCCCACGCCGACAAAGGCGATATCGATTTCCCGGCCGGAGATCAGCCGGTTCAACCGCTCCGCTTCCGCTTCGGCGGAAGGAGCATCGCCGTTGATCAGATGCACCGTTCCCGGATGGGTCTTGGCGATAAAACGTTCCCGGAGATACTTCCGGAAGCTGGCCTTATGAGTTTCCGGCAGCCCCACATATTCATCCAAATGGAACATGGTGGTTTTACTCCAGTCAATCTCCTTATCGGCGGTCAGAAACTCCAGAAACTCAAATTGCGAAGCGCCGGTAGCGGCCACAAAGGTGGCCTGCCCTTTCTTCTCAATGGCTTCGCGGATAGTGGCGGCCGCCATGCGGGCCGCCGCCCGGCTTAAAGCCGCGCTGTTTTCAAAAACCCTGATTTTCATTTTATTTCCTGTACTCTTTTGGTTGATATTCTATTCTGCGGTTTCCCCATCCCGGCCGGGCACACCGGTAAAACGCCGGAGATACCAACAGGCTTTCCGGATCACGGTATGATTTTTTCTTCCGTTTGCGCTTTTTCAAACAGATGGTCGAGATGGATATTATCCAGCTTTTCCATATTATGATTCCAGGTGTAAACCCGGCCGGGCACACCGCCATAGATAAAACCGCGGGGATGATAATTGTTATGATTGCCGTGTATGGAGACCCAGCTTTTCCCCCCGTCCGCGCTGCGCATGATGCCCTGCCCGCCATCACGGGTGGACATGAGCATCACATTGGGGAAATTGGGTTCGATATAAAGGGCAAAACCGTCAAAGGCCCCCAGCAATTCCCAATGGTTGCCGCCATCGCTTGTTTTGTACAGACGCCCCTTGCCCTTGTCCTTGTAAACCCGGTTTTGCTCATACGGCGGTTTTACACGGGCGGTGGCCCAGGCGTGCCTGAAGGAATCAACATTGATATAAACAATATCGTCATTTTGCGGATGAACCGCAAAATCGTTCACCATGCCTTCGTGGATCATTTCAAAGGTTCGCCCATGATCCCTGCTGCGGTACAAGCCGCGGGAATCCCAGGTACAGATAAAGATCGTACCGGAACGGGTCACTTCCAGTTGCCAGGGTTTGTCCAGAGCCAAAATACGGCGAAAATTACGGCCGCCATCTTCGGACATATAAAGGCCGTCGGAAGCGCGATGGGTGGCAAATATACGTTTCGAGTTAGTCGGATCGACGGCCAGCCAGCCGCACCACCCCCGGTAAAAGGAGGGGTCGGATTCGGAACGGCCGGAAAAGCCGGGCATGGGGATGCGTCCCGCATATTCCCAGGTTACGCCGTTATCTCCGGATTTAAACACTTTACCCGCCACTCCGGGCCGGCGGCCATACAATTTATACCAGACATCCGGATTGCCGGGATCCTGCGCCAGACCGTCCACATTCACCATTTTGGTCTCGGAGGTTTTCCAGCTTTTTCCGCCATTCACGGAATAAAAATGGCCATTATCCCCGGCGGCCACATGGATGACGTCGGGATCGCGCTTATCGATCACCGGCGGACTGTACAAGCAGAGAATGTCTATTCCCTGATAGCGCCCCGTCCAGCTCAGGCCGTTGTTATTGATTTCCTTGAGCATGTGTCCGTCAACGGAAAACCACTTTCCGGGACTGGGCGAGGCGGCCAGCTTATTGGACTTAAACAGGCCCTGCCAGTCCTGGCGGGCGGAAAAGATATAACCGGCCGGATCCCACGAAGGTCTCTTTTCATCGTAAACGGCAAAGGTTTTGCCGCCGTCGTTGCTTATGCCCATTTCCCAGCGGCCGATGGCCATGACATGATTTTCACGATTAATGGCAATGCTGCCATAATACGGGGGCCACTTCCCCCAGGAATAATAAGAATTGGAAAGCTCTTCAACCTCCTCAAAAGTTTTGCCACCGTCAACGGAGCGAAAAATAGTGCCATCCTGTTCCAGGGCCATAACCAGACCGGGGTCAACCGGTGAGACGGCAACATCCATGATTTCCCGGCCGTTCAGGGCCTGCTGCCAATGCCCGCCCTGGTCGTCAGAGAAATAGATTCCCGTATCTTCATAGCGATCACCGATGATGATACGGTTGGCTCTGGTTACATAAATAAAGATACGGTTGCGGCGGCGCCAGTCATAGGCGTCGGCAAAATAGGTGGGCACATCCGGCATCTGCCGCCATGTTTTTCCCTTGTCATCCGAGACCCACATTTTTTTATGCTTTATTCCGTAAACAACCCCCTTGTAATCCACCACGATGGCCGCCGGGTTCAGATCGGGCGATCCCGGTATTTTAAACCAGTTCTCCCCGCCGTCAACGGACTTGTAAAGGCCGGGCACGGTGTATATGCCGCCGTCCACAGCCCAGTACATAATCTCCGGATCGGTCGGATCATAGACCAGTTCATGATCCATGCCCCGCATCCACTCAAACAACTGTTCCTGGCGCTCCACCGGCCCCGACATACGGCGAAAAGTCTTTCCGCCATCGGTAGACTTGAAGATACCTGTCAAATCGGTTTCCACCCAAACGATATCCGGATCGGTGGGGTGTACCACCACATCGCTGACCACACCGCCGCCGCCCTGGCCCACCACCTGCCATTGCGGGGAGGAGGAAAGTTCACCGGCGGATATAATTCCCGCACCCGTAAAAAACATCACACCGGTCAGCAAGATATACAAACGTATTTCACTTAGGATTTTAGCAATAATTTTCATCTTAACGGCCTTCATGCAAAACATCCGGTTTTAATAGTGACTTCCTTTTGCTCAACACCAAAAAGATTATGGCCAGCAACAGCGTAATGGAAGAGTAGAGTATGATGGTGAGCATTTCACCGTCATCGTTAAACAGAATGAACAAAAGACTCAAAACGGCAATAAGGGCCGTCACCCGGGCTAAGAATGAAAAAACCAGATGTTCGATATGGGATGAGTCACCGACCTCTTTTTTAACATCTATGGGTGTATCCTGCTTTTTAAAAAAGAGGGCGCGTCTTTGAACATAAATATTTTTTTCCTTGAGAAAGCCGGTTAAATAGCTGCTGCCAAACATGATTACGATGCTCAGCGGGGTAACATAAAGTACATTCTCCGGGATATTCCAGCCCCAATAGAACCAACCGACACTGCCGAGAATCAAGGCGATGACAAAGTAGAACAAACCCGACCAGTGGGGTGTTTTACGCGACAGGAAACCGATAAGCGCCGGAGGGCCATAGGCGATACTGATGATGGAATTGAAGGAATTCATCAGGTTAAAGGCGCTGTGTCCGCTACCGGCCATAAACAGAGCCAGGGCCGGCACGAGCAGACCGACCACCAGGGTTGTCACCTGCCCGATAAACATCTTCTGCTTGTCATCCAGCGGCTTACGGTAAAAACGGGGCACAATATCGGTGGTGACAATGGCCGAGAAGAGGTTGTAATAGCTGGAGATATTGGACATACTGGCACTGAAAATGGCGGCCAGCATAACCCCGATCAGTCCGTGGGGCAACAGGGTCAGACTGATGACGGCATAGGCGCCCTCCTGCGGATTGGAGGCATTGGGCCACATGGCGCCGATTTCCGGATACAGGATGCGCGTGGCCATGGGCGGGATGAACCAGATAAACGCGCCCAAAACGAACAATACAAAATTCAGCAAGGATATTTTTTTGGCCGATTTTTCCGTATCCACGCTGTAATAACGCTGGGCGTGGGCGCGGGTGTTATAACCAAAGATAACCATCATGGTCCAGGAGACCAGAAATATCCAACTGGAATATTCCGAATGCCCCACGGTCAGCATTTCCGCCGGCAGGGCCGAGAGGAACTCCGTGACGCCTCCTATTTTATACACGGCGGCAAAAGCCAGAATTATGGTAAAGGGTAAAAGAATAACACCCTGCAAAAAGTCGGTAACCACCACGGCCCATAAGCCGCCCACCAGGCAATAGGCCAGAATAATCCCGCCGGCGCCGAGTATCACCCAATTGACGGGGATTTGCGTAGCCACGGCCACATACTTGCCCAGGGCAAAAAGCCATACGGACACCATGAACAGATCGAAAAAGACCGTCGACCAGGAAAAGGTCTGACGGGTGGGTTGATCAAAACGTTCCGAAAGATACTCCATGGGCGATGAGATACGCGCCCGGCGCCAGCGGGCGGCAAAAAGCCAGTATCCAAAGAGAAAGGTAAGGGCATTCCCCAGATAAAGCAGGATGATGATGATGCCATGATCGTAAGCAATGCCGGAGGCGGCGGTAAAGGTCCAGGCGCTGAAGCCGGTCATAAAGGCACTTAAGCCGGAAACCAGCCAGGGGATTTGATTGCCGCCCTTAAAAAAATCGGCGGCGCCTTTGTTGAAATTTTTAAAATAGACCCCTACACCCAGAGTGATTAACATGTAGGCCAGGATCACAATATAGTCCAGCATCTGTACGGGCTTCATGCCATTTTTCCTTTATAGAAGCGTCATGGGTTTGTCCGGGAATCCGTTATTCCGGCATAAAAGAAAGGATTATATCTTCATGAAAAAAGATTTAAGTATTAAGCGGCCAAATAATACAATAAGTGGCTGCCGGTACACTCCCTTGTCTTTCCGGACACCGGTTCTCTTTCAGCTTAGCGCGGACTTTTTCTTACACTCTTCCAGGATACGCATGACCTCGAGGGACTCCTCCACCGGAATAAACGGTTCCTCTCCCCCCGCAAAATAGTCATAACATTTCCGGTAAAAATTAACCGGCTTATAATCCTCCAGCGGGAAAGTGGCCTCCCGCCACGAAAAGCGCTGATCATCCATATAAGAACGATTTTCCGCGGCCAGGCTGTTTTGCAGTTTGAAATTTTCAGCGGCACCTTCATCATAATAACGCGCCCGCCAGGCCGGGGTCTCTTCATCGAGGATTAAGGTTCCCCGCTCGCCATAGACTTCCATGGGCCGCGAGGGAATGGCCGCCACGAAGTTGACCTCGACATCCAATACCATGCCGTTTGCCGTTTCCAGAATCAGGCGGGCAAAATCTTCCGCGTCGCCCTTGCTGATGATCTTGCGACGGAGGCAGTGCATATTTGTCACCGGCGAAGCGGCCAGGTAGAGCAGTTGATCCACAAAATGAGCGCCGGAATTGTTAAGCTCACCGCCGCCATACCGGGAAAAAGCCTGCCAGTCCACCCGCACGCGGTAACGGCACCAGGATCGTTTGATCAGAAAAACCCGGCCAATGAGATTTTTCGCCAGAAGATGGCGCAGGGCTACCGTTTCCACATAGGCGCGATGCGGCTGGTAGAGCATCATGCGGCGTTTATGCCGACGCATGGCCGCGGCCATTTCCCGCGCCTCCATCAGGGATACGGCCATGGGCTTGTCACACAATACATCCACGCCGTGTTCAAAAGCCATCACCGCCTGCTCCTTGTGGAAGTGGGTGGGCGAAACGATAACCACCAGGTCGGGTTTTTCACTTTCAAAAAGCGAGCGGCAATCGGCATAGGTGTTCACCCCAAATTGTTCCCGGGCTTCCTTTCTTCGCGATTCCAACGGATCCACGGCGGCGGTAAATTTAAAATTTTCATGGGCCGTTATTTGCGGGATATGAATTTGCCAGCCGGCGCGTCCCAAACCGATTACGGCTGTATTTATCACTTTTTTTGTTTTCATTTTCTGTTGCTTTCCGTTGTGTCCCCCGGCTCCGTCTCGTACCATAAACGGCGCAGGAAGGCCACATCCTTTTTCATGGCCGCGATCACTTTATCCCCGGAGAGGGTTAATTTTGCCGCGCCTGTTTCCGCGCCGCCCAGTTCATACTCAAAATGCATGGTAAAAGGAACCGGCCCGCCCCGCCCCTTTTCTTTTTTAATGAAGACGGCCGCCTCCATCCACCCGCGGCCAAGGGGACGATACTCAATACGCCAGCCGCCCTTTGTTTTGCGCCATACGGCGTCTTTTACCGCTATGGTATGGATATGTGGTTTGATGAAGTCATAAGCCAGGGGCCAGGATTTACAGCCTTCTATGGTGGCGTTTAAGACATCGTATTGCACTCCCAGCCAGGGAGAGTCGATCTCATCCAGAAGACGGGCCAGATCCCATACCGGCGCTCCGAACCAACGACCGTCATGATTTTGATAAGCGCCCCGGATGCCATAGTGCTCATTCATGGCCGCCAGATCCTTCAGGCGGGATTTTATGTCGTCCAAACCGCTCCGGATATCCGCGGGATAATCCAGCCAGCCCATGCGGTAATATTTTATGCCCAGGGAAGCCGCCGTTTTGAGGATTTTTTCCGTGGTTATATCCGAAGCCTTTTCGATGGCCGTGCAGATCATCAGCACATCACTGCCGGCGGAACGGCACAGCCGCACATAGTCCGGTAGTTCATCCTCCACCCGTTCCGGCGCAACATGCCCGCCGGGCCGCACGGTTAAATCCAGCCCGTCGGCTCCGGCAGCGCGCACCGCCCTGGGCAACTCCTCCCGGGCGCACCATTGCAGATGTTTGGAAAACAGGGCGATCTCCGGTTTCATAGGCCCTTAATTCCCGGAACCGGCCGGTACGGCTTTTACCAGAAGATAGCGTTCAAATTCTACCGTTATCTTTCCCGGGCCTTGTATGCGGGCCAGAGTCACATCGTTAACATAATCAACGATATCATACGTACCGTCTTTCAGACCGCGTAACTCAACTGTTCCCGACCATTTATCGGCGTAAAAGGCATAGTACATCACCCCGTCTTTCTCGATGGCATGGGTCTCGGGGATGTCATAACCCAGATCATACAGATTTTGATAGTGCCCCTTGCTTAAAGGATAGCGTTTATACAAGTCCAGCCATTTTTTAAACAGCACTTTTCTTTCCGGTGAAATATAGCCGGGGTATTTGGCCCTCAACACGGGATAGTTATCCTCTTCGCGTAACACGGCCATGGTCCCGGGAATACCCCCGCTGCCGATGACAGAAGCAAAATAGTCCGGTGTGTAGTGGCGTTCCACATGGTCGCCATAATAAGCGGCATTGGCGCCCATCAGGGATTTTATGACTTTGCCGCGGTGACGAATTTGCCATTGCGTGTTAAAATCCGATGACAAGGGCTGGTTGTAATAGGGCATTTTATAAAATGAGGGGAACATGCCGCAGGGACATACCTCGAGGATGGCGTCCGGTTTTATTTTAAAGGTTTCATCGGCCATAATCTTATAAAGCCCCGGAAGCTCTTCAAACGAGGCCTGGGGGGTAGGGTGGTTGTGAGCCGGGTTGTAACAATTGGGGATGGCGTTGATGATTTCCTGATCGGCCTTAAAACCGTCAAAGCCCCAGTCGCCGATTATTTTCCGGGTCAATTGCCCGTAATAGGCGCGCACCTCATCCACGGCGGGGCATAAAAAAGCATACGGCTTGCCAAACTTTTCCTTTTGATACAAAAGGCCATGGCGGTCTTTCATCAGCCATTGCGGATGACGGGCCATCAAATCCGGTCCGGCTATGGCCGGGGTTATCCAGAGCTTTATGCGGAACCCGGCATCATGAAATGTTTTTACAAAGGCCCGGATATCGGATTCGCCGTTGGGGAAAATTTCCGGATTAAGCCGGTCAAAATCGCCATTGGCCGTAAACCAGCCGAAATCAACCGTCACCACCTTTATGCCCCACTCCTTTAACAGGGGAATCATTTCAATCATCTGGGAAGTGGTAAAGTCCGGCCCAAACCCCCAACCACACCAGATGGCGTCATAGACGGGATTATCCGCGGAGAGACTTATCATTTTAAGTCCCCGGCCGGCCATAATATCCCTGTAATTTTTCAGACCGTTATAGAAATCACCTTCATGCACAGCAATAACGGTGGTGATGGATTGATAGCCGGCGGTGAATTTATGATCCTCGCGCTCGTATTCAATGGCGATATGTAACAGGCTGTCCCCCGCCACCCGCGCCGGCAATGAGATCAGGGTGGGTTTTTCCTCGACACTGCCAATCAAAAAACCCGTTTCCCTCGACCAGACATCCAAAACCGGCAGACCGCCGCCAGCCTCATCGTTTTCATAATCCGGTCCCTGATAATTTAAATAATCAAAATCGGCCGTAACCGGCATAATCCAGTCGGGCCGCGTTTTATAGGAACCGCCCTGCAAAATCCAGAAATCATAACTTTTATGGGCGGGATTCTCCAACCGGGCATCCAGGCGAAAACGGTTATTGATCTCCTTGTTCACAAAAAGGCTGTCCGTATGGCTTATATTTCTATACCGTGCGGAAAGGAGAACCGCCGAAGGAAAATCATCGTAAAGGTCGATGAAGAGTGTTTTCCCGATTTCGGAACCGGAGGGCCCGGCGGTCCTTCCGCGGACAATCAGCCGCTGCCCCTTACCCCACAGACTGTCAAGAGGCAGGATTTGCGTTTGCCTACGATCCAGCGTAAAATCTTTCAGTTCCTGTCCGTTAATCACCAACGTAAAAGGATCGCGGCCCGGACTCACCAGATTGAAAGTCTTACCGTTATTTTTCCGCAAAAGACGGATATTCATGCCATCGTCAACCGACAGGCGCAAGGCATCATTTTCGAAAGTCAATTCGGAGGCGGATTCGGAAAAGGCACTCTTTCCCTTGTCCCGGCCACAAGAGGCCAACATAATCATAATCATCACCGTCAGGGTGACAAACAATATTCGCATCATAGTCTTTTAATTTAAATGAAAGCCCAATCAGGTAACCGGACGTTTCCGGGCCTTAACCGGGCATGTTTAGTCAAAATATGGGATGCGGGATATTTAATCCCGCATCCTTCTTTAAAAGGATAATTGGATGGCAAACATCTGGATGTCATTTAAAACGCCATAGTCCCGGTAGGCATAATCGATGCTCACCGCCGTGGCGTCAAAGGAGTACTTTAAACCGACACCGAGGGAGAGGCCGCTTTGATCGTTTTCATCTTTTTGCCCAAAGCCATACCAGGTATTGTAACCGGCGCGCAGGCTGAACATTTTCTTCAGCACATACTCCATGCCGGCGTTCAGACTCTGGTAATTATTGTTGGGTACCAGAGCATCCACCGCCAAAAGCAGATTGCTGTCATGCTTGCCCTTCAAGGCATCCCAACTGAGGCCAAAGCGAAAAATCAACGGCAGATCAAAGGAGTCCGTCGCCAGATTGGCGTTGATATTGGGATTGTTGCCTTCCTGATCATAGCGATCGTGCTGAATCAGCAAATCACCGCCGCTCAGTTGCATTTTGGTGCCATAGTTGGAGATGCTCATGCCTATGCGCAGATCATCAAACTCGGTAACATACAGGGTACCGATATCCATGGCCACGGCCGTGGCCGAGCTTTGCGAGATATATTCATAGATAAGCTTTCCCGTAAAGCCCATGGAAAACCTGTCGGTCAACCTGAAGCCATAACTAACCCCCACGGCATAGTTGCCGGCGCTAAAATAGCCGTTCTCCACTCCTTCGGGAAAATACTCCGTGGTAATTTGCATGTCATCCATGCTCAGGAAAAGGGCATTTATCCCCAGGGTGCCGTTGGTGCCCACCGGCATAACCGCTCCCACAAAGTTATAGCTTAAATCCAGAAGCCAGTCGCTGCGGCTAAAGGAGGTGGAAAACTTATTAATCTGCGCAATACCCGAGGGATTCCAATACATGGCCACCGGCCCTTCGGCAACGGCCACATAGGCCCCACCCATAGCCACCGCCCTGGCGCCCGATTCTATCAAAAGAAAGTTGGCCACGGTGGTACCCACCTTGGTTACCTGCCCCATGCTCAGGCCGCACATTAACAGAACCATTAAATAAATCTTCTTATATCGCAACATTACATTTCCTTCCAAATCTTTTCCCCATGGGTTTATTTAATAACGGCAAACTTACCGGCAATAGTACCCACACCCGGGGCGTCTATGTAATAGATATAAATACCAAACCCGATTTCCAAACCATCCTTGGTGCGCATATCCCAAACCTGTACGCCATCCACCACATTGCTGACATCCCTTTCAATGACATCCACCAATTGTCCGGCGACATCAAAAATACGGATCGTGCACCTGGCCGGCAGATGGGTAAAATGCAATTCCCTCGGTCCGCGGCCCGTACTAAAAGGATTGTTCCTTTCCCAACTGTTGCTTACCACATAGGGATTGGGCACAACCTTAATGCGATCCATCTCGGCGGCAGCCTTTTTCTGGTCTATCGACTCGCCGATGGTGGTAAACTCAAAGGCATCGCGGGCCAGGGCCGGCTTTATGGTTTTCAGGGTCAGCACATCCCCCGGACCGGGATTGGTGGTATCCGCCGGATTGGTGCTCTCACCCATTTTTACCAGCCAGGTGGTTTGCAAATCACCGTTTTCATCCTCCTCCAGAAAATAGATCTCATCGGAAAAGGCAAACCGGCCCGATTTAAAGGTAAACTTACCGGCCTCATCCGCGGGAACGGAGGGAAACGGATCGCGCTCGTTAAAGGCAAAGTCTATCTTCCGCCCGGTTACCAGATTGGTTATGGTAAAGTTGACCGGCTTGGCGGGCAGGTTTTTGCTGGCCGGTTTGAACTGCGTGGAGGTATCGATACCCACTTCGCCGAATTCGATCAGGTAATCATCGGCGGTAATGGTGCCCTTTGTTCCTTTGTAAAAGGTGGCGAAGGACGGCTTGTATACCCCCTGGCGCTCAAAGCCGGAAGTGGTGTCCACTTTCACCACCGGAGGATTGTTCAAATGCAGCTTAAAGCCTTCGGTTACCGGAAATTCCGTGCCAAACAGACCTTTTGTGGTGCGGTCCAGCAAAACCTTACCGGTCGTTAAATTTTCAAGGGTAACGGATGTGGTGACCAGTTGTTTTTTCTGATAACCCGGTACGGCGATCACGGAATCCTCAAAAGTAACCCGGTAACGGTTGTCATCCTTTATGGCCGGAGAATCAAAAACCTCCAGATAGAGCACCGCGTCGGAAACCCCCTCGGCCAGTTCGATACCCACATCGTCCGGGGCTCTTTGATAACCGGCCGATGAGGCGTTGGGGGTAACCACCACCACATTGGAACTCTTTTTAATCACATCGCCGGTGGTCGGATCCAGCAGGATGGTTTTATTGCTCTCCGTCGGAGCCACCAGTGAGGCCGGATCACCATGATCATAGGAGGATATATAGTAGAAATAGCGTTGACCGTTGACCACGGTGGTATCCACCCATTCATGTCGCAGGCCGGTATCATCGCCCAGATAGAACTGAACCCCTTCGATCACACCGGGTGAAAGACCTTTAATGCCGTTAATCAGATCAAACTGAGCCAGGGGCTCCATCAACTTTTCATCGCCAAAGGCATTGGTGATTTGAGGCATATCCTTAAAATCGATACCGGTACTGCGATAGATGCGGTATCCCTCGAAGTCCTCACCCAACAGCGGATCCACCGATTTCTCGGCCAGATCATCCCAATAGAGGGTCACCTTGCCGTCACCGGGCACGGCGCGCAGCGTGGGCCGCTCCGGCGCGCGGTAAAACTGATAGTTACCGTCATAGGCTCGCTGGGCATTGGCCTTGGTGCGTCTTAATCCGTCCAGCTTGTTGTTATACATTATGGCGCCGGAGAAACGCTCGATCTGTCCGGAGGGGAGCGGGAAATAGCCCGAGCCCATAAAAGAGACCTCCACGGTATGGGCAATACCTTCTATTTTACCGGGGATGGTAACATTCCATAATTTTTCATCTTCCCACAACAGATAGGCTTGCCAGTCCTGCGTACTGAAATAGGAGGTCATACCGATCATGTCGCTTTCGGTAATATCGGTGGCATCGATATTCGGCTCACCCGGGCCGTCATGGACGATCAGGCTGTCGCCCAGCCATTGATACTTACTGGTGGGCAGGTCATCCCCCTCGCCATAGTCGCCGGTCTCCTTTTTACCATCCACCCCGGAGTCATCGAGAAAAGTCCAATCCTTGTCATTATCGATGCCGTCCTTGCGGCTCTCGTCGATCATGGGATTGTTTTTTCCGGCTCCGCTAAAATAGTCTATGGCCAGGTTGCCTTCATAAATGTAGCTAAACAGGCCGTTTTCCACTTCGGTACCGTTATTTTCATCAATCAGACCGTTTAAGTTGTCATCGATATTGTTAAAGGGAATTTCATCCAGCTCCTTTCCGGGCCAGAATTTTTGCGGACGGCCGATAAAGTCGATGACCAGGGTATCGCCGGAAAAAAGCTCCGGGCTGGAAAGTTTCAAACCCTCCAGGGTGTTAAGAGTTCTTTTATAGGTTTTATAGTCCACAATCACAATGGTGTCGGTCAGCCCGAGCGGCCCCCTTTGAAAAAGGGACTCGGTGATATTGATCCCTTCACCCGTGGAACCGGCGGTTTTACCCAAATCGCCATCCTGGTCGTTATCGATGCCGTCAAACTCGTTACCGGGCGTTTCATACAGGGCATAGGCGCAATAGGCGATAGGTGTAAAATAGGCGCCCACCCCGGCGTTTACCCAGTTTTCGTCATATATATAAAACCAGTCTTCCTCTTTTTCGAAAGAGTTTTTATCGGGGTTAAAATCCCATTCGCCGATAACCGGTCCGGCGTCAATATCGGGAAGCATGGCAAAGTTCATTTTATCCAGGCTTTTGGTGCCCACGTTTTCGATATCGTAAATGATGAACATAACATCCTCCACCATGGGATTCGACCACTGCAAGCCACGGTAAAAGATGCGAATGCCCATGCCCCGGCGGCTGAGATTGTTTTCATCGGGAAAATAATCGAATTCATCGTTCTGATAATCGTCGGCCACCCAATAACTTTCCTGATCGGCCTTGATCTGCCCTTTTCCAAAGTAACCGTTCCACTGTCCCGGCCAGCCCGGATCAAAGGGGTCTTTCATTTTATCTGGCCAGAACATGGGCCAGGTGTTCCTCAGGTCGCTCAGGGCCGGAGAGGCCGAATCCGCGGGCAGGGTCATCAGGGCCGGGTTGATAAAACCGGGCAGGGGCGTGATTGTCCGCCAGCGGCCATCCACATCCAGGTCACCAATGGACGTCAGGAACTCCCAGGTGGTATTTGTGCCGTGGGACTCCGACACGATGTGCTCGATGTTTCCGTTTTTATCGCGGACTTCGGCCATGGGCAAAAGTACGATTTTGGTTAAATAGACATGTCCGGAATTTACCGGCCACTCTCCGGGGATTTCCCGGGTGGAACCGCGGGCGCCGCGGAAACCTATCTGTCCGTCGTTTCCAAAAGAGGTGCGGATTTGATTGCCGTTATGCAAACCGCGCCGGTTATAAAACATATCGCCGTTCAGTTTGTCGATGGACTCCTGGGACTGAACCAACAATACTCCGGCCAACAGTATAAAAAGGATGAGATGTATTCTTTTCATTTTTTAATCCATTTATTAAAAGTTTATGATATAGCCGAGCTGTATTTCCCGTGGCGGCTGATACCACGTGGGATTTAACAAATAGTGTTCCAGAGAACCGATACGGTTGGGGTTATAGCTGACCCAACTGTGTGTTCCGTAACTGGTGTAGGCCGCCGTTCCGGTATCGGAAAAGACCTGCAGTTCACTCTTTTGATCAAACAGATTAAATACCCTTAAGTAGATTTTATGGGTCATACCGGCCAGGGTTAGCAGAGTTTTGTCCACCCGTAAATCCACCTGGCTGTTATTGGGCCTGCGGGCGATATTTTCCCGCCAGCCACGGTAGTTGGCCTGGGGTGAACCGGCCACCTTTTCCGGGGTGTAGGGGAATCCGGTGTTAAATTTCCCGATCAGAGAAGCAACCCAGCCTTCCCAGCGGTAGGTAAAAATACCGTTCAGGCTGTGGCGGCGGTCATAGTCCATATAAATCAGCTTTTGCGCCGGCTCCTGATTGCTGAGCAGGGCGGCATAGGCGTCATTGGGGGAGGAGTATGTTCCCTCGGCTACCTGAAAGGTGTAATCCACCATGGCGGTAAAATTACGCGTTGGGCGGGCTTCGAAGGATAATGTGACACCGCGTATATTAGCATAGTCCTTGTTTTCATACTGTACATAGCGGGTAACCTGGCCGTGTTTGGTATCCACCGGCGGTGAAATACCGATCCAGTCACGGATATCCTTATAGAACAGGGTTATGTCCAGACCAAAACCGGGCATAACTTCGGATTGCAGCCCTATTTCATACTGTACCGTGCGCTCAGCCTTAAGATCGGCATTGCCAAACAGTTGTTGCTGAGATCCGACCGAGAGTTTGTAATCGGGACGGATGCTGGAGGCGTTGCCATAGAGATAACGAGCGTCCGGCATTTGAAAGAAGTGACCGTAGGAAAGATGAATAACGCCTTTTTCACTTATGGGATAGGCCAGACCGATACGCGGACTGACCTGTACCTTGGGCTTAACCCGTTTTTGCATTAGCTTGCGACGTTCTTCCGGCGTATAGCTGTTGGCCTGCTCATAGGCCCGTTTTTCCTCGGCCGTCTTCAGGTTAAAGTAATAGTCCTCATCCCAGTTGGGGCCTATCCACTCGGGATTGGCGGGGTTATAGATATCGGGGTCTTGCGGATCGACAGGGGTAATATAATCGGGATCAAAATAATCCATGCGCAGACCGAGATTGACGATAAGCTGATCAAACTCCATCTTATCCTGAATATAGGCCGATATCTCTATGGGATTGCGCGTAAAGGAGTTGGTCCAGATACTGCTTTCATCTTCCACGTAGGGTTCATAGGGTTCAATCTGGTTGCCGTCGCTGTCGGTCTTGGGCCGCAGGGTAAAACCCTTGCGCTCCACGGTATTATAAATAGCCTCGAAACCACCCTTAACCATGTGATGTTTGGACACCTGGCTGGTCAGGTCAAGCTTGGCCAGCCAGAACTGATCCTTGCTGAAACTGAAATCGGGTGGTACATAGCGGCTGCGGAAAGAATAGGACAGGGGATTTGAATTCAGAACGGGATCGATATACCCTTCGGATCTTTTGGGATCGATGATAAACTCATAGGACCAGCCGTTTTCCTTGGCATTGGCCACAATGGCATCCTTCTCGCTATTGGAGGAATAATAGACATCTTCCTGAACGATTTCCCCGTCTATCTCCTTATAAATACGGATAAAGTAGCCCGGCATGGCCGTGGGGTCTTTATAAAGGTAACTTTCCCGTTCCGTATCATAGCGGCTCAATTTAAAATCCATAAATGTACTGGCAGAAAAAGCATGATTTAAGGACAAAGTCTGTGACAGGCCCTGATTCAGGCTCATCGGGCCGGAGTCGGGCACATAGCGGTTAACGATGCTGGTAAAGCGATCCCGCCTGGAGTAATTGTAAAAAGCCGAATAGCTCAATTTAAAACCGGGAAAGGGGCGCCAGGTGATTTTCCCCTGGATGGAGCTGGAATTTTGCGGCCTTAGCGGAACCAGGGCGCTGTCTCCGGGCAGCCCCTGCGGTGTGAACCACCGGCGGCCGTACAGATAGCCGTTGTTGCTGGTAAAGCGGCCGCTGACAAAAAAGTTAAAATCCTTGCCCAAAAAGGGCACCGGCCCGGAAAGGATACCCCGCACATCATAGTTGGGCCGTATCTCCGACAAGGGCTTATCCGACTGATCGATCATAACCGTTTTACCCACGACCGAACTGAAACCCGGTCCATAGCTATTCATAACGCTGTAGATATCACTTTGACTGTAAAAGGAACCGAGAATGGCCTGCACCTGTGCCGAGTACTCATCCCCGCCTTCCTTGGTGATGATGTTGACAATTCCCGACATGGCCTTGCCGTATTCAGCGTTAAAGGTACCGCTGATCAACTGCATTTCCTGCACGGCATCGGTTTCAATATCGATACCCTGGCTACCGTTCAGATTGGTTATGGAAACACCATCCACCATAAAACGGGTTTCCCCGGCGCGCCCCCCGCGGACATGGATTCCGCCGTCACCCTCGATAACCCCGGCCTGCAAATTGATGACCTCGCTGATGGTTTGCACCGGCATGTCGTCGATATCTGCAGAGCTTACCGTGGAAAGGGAGCCGGTCATATCTTTCTGTATCACTTCGCTTTGGGCTTCCACCACAATGGCCTCGGATTGCTCCAGAACGGTTTGCGACAGCTCAAAATCCACCTGGGTGGTACGGTCGATATTTATTTGCACATTTCTGACAATGCTGGTGGTAAACCCTATATAAACAGCCTGAACCTCATAGGTACCGGGGGGGATGTTTATAATATAATATTCACCGTTCACATCGGCCGAGGCACCCATTGTTGTGCCTTCCAGCAAAATATTCACTCCGGGAAGCGGATCGCCGGTCTCGGCGTCTGTCACCCTTCCTGCCAGTTTTCCCGTTGTGCCGGCCATGGCCGATTGAATACACAAAAAGGAAAATATCAAAACCAAAACAATGGTATAGCGTGGCTTTGCGATCATCACGATAACTCCGTTTTATATTTTTTATTTTCCAAGGTTCGTTTTATATGGTTCCTGTGCATCTGCAACATTCCTTCTGATAGAGGTTTTCCATTCCCATTTACATCTTTCGCCCGTACAGCAATTTTTCTTCTTTCGTCAATACCGGAAAATGGGGCACGATTTGGGAATAGGGCACAAACTGCTGACTGGAAATAAAATCCGTTCCGGTCAGCTTTATGCCTGCCAGCAATTCACGGTTGATTTTTATGCGGTCTTTGTACTTATCGATGAGCCGCTCTATGTAAACATCCATCGTCTTGTGAAAATCGGCATTGCCGCTCCCCGGAGAAAGCATGGAAAGTACCCGGCTTCTGTTTTCCAACGCCAGATAAGCATCTTCCCACATGGCGGTATTTCTCTGTACGCTGCTTAGGCGGTCAATGCCCCGGGCATAAGCGTCACGTGTTATGTAACTGTCCTGGATCAGATCGATAACGGCCAGTTTAAATTGCCCTATGAATTCCGAAGGCGCCATATCCGCCTTGCGAAAAACAAGCGGATGGGACGACAAGGCTTCCGTAAAATCCCCGACGTGCCATACCTTGCCGGATACGGTAAACATGGGCTGATCTTTTATTTTCTCAATCTCACGCACAAAACGACCGTAGTTTCTTTCTTTCTGATCGTTTTCCTTTTCAAGGGTTGAGGTTTTGAAATTCTTCGACCAAAGAGCGGCCACCTCCATCGTTATTTTGGGATTAAAGGAGACCGATACCCCTTTCATGAGTTTGGCAGTGTAGGCATTCCATCTTTGATTGGTTTTACGTTCCAGAATTCTTTCCCGGACACGTTTTTTCCGGATAACTTTTTCGTTTTGCGACATGGCCGGTTCATAAAGAACCCGGGTGATCTCCAGAGTCATGTATTTGGTTTCACGCATTCTGACCGGGCCGATGATATCGCCCTTCTGCCAGACCGAATCAAATATGGCATGATGCAGGGCGGGATATTCGGGATCCTCAAAATAAACCGTATGGTTGGCGGGCTTAAAATCATGATAGGTTTCAGCCAGAATCCTTCGCTTTTGCAGGGGATTTTTTTGCAGTTTTTCCAGCAGGGCGCCGGCCTGCGCGCTGTTTTGAATAATGAATTTCACCTCATAGATATAACCCGCGCGGTGGAAGGCTTCCTTCAGCTCCAGAGAGTCTATATCCGTTTCACGGGCGGCCAGCCGGTTAAACAGCTCTTCCCGCATATATTGCTCCTTGCGGCCCTTAATGAAGGCCCGGAACAACTTTTGTCCGGCCAGGACGCTCTCTTCCCGGCCATCAAGGGCTAACAGCTTTTCAACTATCAGCGTATTCAGGACGATGTTCTTGTCTTTTTCCGATCCCTTACGGCAATAATGAGGCCGGGGGGTGAGCTCGGCCCGGTTCAAAAACTCTTCCACGGTGATGGCCTTACCGTCAACTTCAGCCAGCACGCCGCTGTTCTCTTTTTCCGAGCAGGAAAAGAAAAGGATGGCGATCATAAAAAATGCCGACAATCTCATTTTCCGGACCAAGATTCTCCGGAGGGGCTGATCAGAGAATGAATACATCTTTTTGCTTTACCTTTTTGTTGACATCGTATAATCCGGGACTCACCTAAGTTGCCGTCCTTCTCCACCAACGTTCCATAACCACAAATAAAAGGAGGGATTTTTTACCCGCCAGTATTTAAGTGGAGCCATACTCTTTTCAACTTAGGCTACCCGGTCTGTTTGTTTATTCCAACGTTCGTTTCATCAAACTTTCCAGTGTCTTGGAAAGCATCTCTTTTCTTATGGGTTTACTCAACAATCCCACGGGATTGTATTCCTTGATTTTCGCCGAGTACTTGTAAAAGTACGATGATATGAAAACCACATGGAGCCTTTCCTCTACCCTGTCCAGCAAATCAAACCCCGAAGAACCCGGTAAATGAATATCCAGGAAAACAATATCCGGTTTTTTTTCACTGATCAGCTTCAGGGCTTCATTGACATCACCGGCTTCTCCAATAACTTCAATGTTCTTAAAGTCTGCAAGTATCATTTTCAACTCAGCACGAATCAACTTAACATCATCTATTACCAGCGCTTTTAATTGCTTCATCAATAATCCCGAAAAACAGTAGAAATGAAAAAATACAGACGAGAGTCATGAAAGTAGTTATCGAAATAAAATCCTTTTTTGCCATCAAACCAAAAGCTTAGCACTTAACGGCACTATATGGTATCGAACGGTTAATAGCACCGAAGCTGTTGGCAGCGGCACCGCGAAATGGTTGTGTGCATTATGAATTGATGGATTTGGATAAGGTGAAAAAGGCTTTTCCGTGCTGAGCCGCCAAAGCATCACCACCGGTCAAAGCTTGTGTTTAAGATAGGGGAACGGCCGGGAAAATTCAAACCGGGTAACAGGAAAACCGCCTTCACTGCCTTCGCCTGTCAGCGGACCAGAAATTTTTTCAGCCGGGAAGCATAGCGCCGGCTGATGATAAAGGGCTGCTCAATACCCCGTACATAGACTTCATGACAATTATTTTTCTGCTTTTTCACCCGCTCCACATGTTCAAAGTTAACGATGGTCGATCTGTGAATCCGCACCAGATACTGATCCGGCAGTATCTTCTCCCACTCCAGCAGGGTCTTGGAAACCAGATCTTTGCTTTTTCTTTCGCCATAATAAATATAGGAATATTTTCCGGCGGCTATCAGACAGCGTATGGCTTTTATCTTTACAAATTTGAAAGAGCCGTTAATTAACAGATAAATGACATCGTTATAGTCAAGCTTATCGTTTTTAACCACATTAACGTCACTTTCCTCGGAAACCAGACGCGATATGGCCTTATCCAGCCGACCCTTGTCGACCGGTTTAAGCAGATAGTCCAGGGCATTGACCTCGAAAGCACGGATGGCGTATTGATCATAGGCGGTAATAAAGATGATTTTCAAATCCATCTTTATTTTTTCCAACAGGGTAAATCCCGTTTCATCCTTGAGTTGTATATCCAAAAAAACCACATCGGGTTTATAGGTGGTCACCAGCTCTATGGCCTGATCCACGGTACCGGCCTCACCAATCACCTCGATTTCCGGATAGCTTTGCAACAGGGCCTTAAGCTCCTCACGGATGAGCTTGACATCATCAATAATTATTGTTCTAAGTGGCGTCATACGCTTTTACCCTTCCATGCCTTCCCTATTATAATACAATGCTTCCCGGCTTTTTACAATGCTTTCTCCGCCGGAATGAAGATTTATTTTATCTCTGTACCCGATCCTTACCGCACACCCAGGAGTTCCAAAACAGCTAAAAAGATTCTTTGGGTACCGATATAACTATCCGTTGTATCAAACGTTTCCTGCAGGGAGTGTTTATATTGCCCGTCTCCGCCGCCGCCCAGGGTCACCGCTTCAATCCCCATGCTGATGGGTACGTTGGCGTCGGTGCTGCCGGGCTGATATTGCGACTCAATGCCCAGGGCCTGATCCGCCCGGCTCACC
The DNA here is from genome assembly GCA_015493745.1 of Calditrichales bacterium. Classification (GTDB taxonomy): domain Bacteria; phylum Calditrichota; class Calditrichia; order Calditrichales; family J004; genus J004. Next base: position 33,649 of record WGCN01000099.1, on the reverse strand, counting down.
GCCTGCAAAATGGTCGCCTTTTCCGGCAGGGTGCCGGTGGGCCGCTTCCCGATGGTTACAAATTCAACGGTCAGGGTATCGCCGGAGCTCCAGCGGCGGTTTTCCCGGACAAGGGCCTTGTATACCGTTTTTTTAAACATCCGGTCCAGCTTGTCCAGTTCTTCCGCGTCCTGGGAACGCATATCCACTTCCATCCAGACGGTATGCGCGATGGAATTCACCGATGTACCGCCGGAAACACGGCCGATGCTGAAAGTAGTTTTGGGCCGGGAGGATACCTGAAAATCGGCAATACCGGCCATGGCCCGCCCCAGAGCGTGCATGGGGTTACGGATGCCGAAATCGGCATAACTGTGCCCGCCGCTGCCGCGGAAAATTACTTTGTAGCGGTTACTGCCCACGGCGGTGGAAATGGTTTTTAAGCCCACGTCGTCTATGGAGATAAAGTAATCCACCTCTTCCAACTCCTTTTCGAAAAGGTGACGCACACCGCGCAGATTGCCCGGCCCTTCCTCGCCCACGGTACCCACAAAAAGCAACCGGCCGCCGATGGTTATCTTATGAAGGGTGAGAGCGCGGGCCACGGCCAGCATCACCGCCAGCCCCCGGCTGTCATCACTAATGCCCGGGCCCTTCAGAATATTTCCCTCGCGGCGCACCTTCACATCGGTCCCTTCCGGAAAAACCGAATCCAGATGGGCGGAGAGTACCAAAAGCGGTCCGTCTCCGCCACCGGGGTAGGCGGCTATCACATTGCCTTCGCTATCGCGGCGCACGTCATGCAAGCCCAGATCGCGAAAACGCTTCATCAAATACTCCGCCCGTTGCCCTTCCTTAAAAGGCGGTGCGGGAATCTCCGTGATTTTTATCTGTTCGCGGATGGTCTCGTCTTCCACCTTCTGCAAAAACCGAAGCGCCTCTTTAACTGCCGTTTTTTCATTCCAGACCGATTGCGCGTTTAACGTCTGAAAACCCATTAGCATTACCAAGGCCAGCTTAGCGGCAAACCTGAACATCAAACACTCTCCTTATTCGTTGTATTAACCGGTGCCTTTTTATTCCACCGTAAAATTACTTTCCACCGATTTATTCTCTTCCAGTATCAGCCACAGGCGGTAAAACCCGGGCTTGATCTTTTCGCCGGCATCATTTGTAAAATCCCATTCCAGGGAACGTTTACCGCCGAGCATCCCCTTGTACAGGGTTTTGACTTTTTTCTTTTTATAGTCCATAATTTCCAGCCGCCCCGGCAGGGAACGATCATAGGCGCTCAGGTCAATCTGCACCTTAAATCCGTCCGCATCCGGAGAAGCGGCTTCCTCATGGATCAGTACCCTCACCGGCGCCGGGTCGTAGGTCAGATCCGGTTTTACCGGCTGAGCCGCGGGAGGCCGGTCGCTGATCTCGTAACCCAGTTTTTCCAGAGCCTGCCTGACCCCGGGAATGATTCTGGCCGCATTCCAGTAATAGATATGATTCAACACATCCAGGGGCAGGGCCAGTCCCGGGCCGGGGCCGCCGTTCATGCCAAAGGTCAGCGGTTTGGCCGTTTCCAGTTTCTCGCGTAAAAAGCGGAAAGCAGGCGCGTGGCGTGTTACCTTAAAATCCGTTCCAAAGAGAAAACGGTCTTTATAGTCTATCAGCAGACGGCGCAGTTTGTTATATGAGGGCCGGGGCGCATCCCACCATTTGCTGCATACGATATCCACATACAAATTGGGATTGCGGTCAAAAAACTTGCGCAGGGTATCTATATCCGCGTCCCGGTTGGTAAGATAAAAACCGTGGGCCATGATAAAATTCGTTTGCGGATTGTTGTGAATTACCCGTTCCGCGTCCTGTTGCGCCTTCATGAAGTTTTCATTGTAGTAGTGGTCTTCCGGCGGATCGGCCACATGCAGGGCGATAAAGGGAAAACCGAGTTCACCCATTTTTTTAATCTGGTCTTCCCGTAGTTGGGAAGCAAGGGTATGGTAGCGCAGGTGTGATTTTAGCCCGACCAGCCCCACCTCTTTCATACGTTCGACTTCCCGCGGCGAAAAACGTAAGCCGCGTCCGGCCATCAGGATGCGGCCCTGCAGCGAATCGCGCGCGTAGGCGACCAGCGCCGTGTCGTTTCTGTTCAGGGTGATGCTGAGGGTTCCCCCCCATTCATCCATCGTCCGCACGCATTGCCTGTACTCATCGGGTCCGTTAAGATGGGTATGCATATCGACGATGGGCATATGCGCGGTATCATACAGCTTTTGCTGCGCGCCCGCGTTGAACAAAATGCCGGCCCATAAAAAAAGGACGGCCCCTTTCATGATTAATGATCGCATTATCCTTGTCTCCGTTTCTTTCAAACTACTCCAATTTTGCATGTCATTGGCTGTCCCGGGCCATTTCCGCGGCCAGATCCCTCCTTAAGCTGTCTACCATGTCCGCCTTTTCCGCGGCCAGGTTTATCTTTTCTTCAGGATCGTCGGCCAGGTTATACAGTTCATCCGTGCCCTCTTCCAGGGTCTTCCCGGTGTGGATCAGCTTCCAGTCCCCCTTGCGCAAAACAGCCTGCCGGTCCGTGCGCAGATAAAGGGTACGCGGCCCCGGATCCATCTTGCCGGCCAGCACAGGCCAGATATTTTCTCCGTCCAGTTGCCATTCGGTTTTAAGCGGGGCATTGACCAGGGCGGCAATAGTGGGGAAGATATCATTTACCGTAAGCATGCCTTTCACCTTACCGGCCTTTATTTTACCCGGCCAGTTGACCAGGGCCGGTACGCGTATCCCCCCTTCGTACAGGCTTTTTTTCCAGTCGCGCAGGGGCCGGTTATCTCCCAGACGGTCGTAGGGACCGTGCCGTCCCTCATATTCAAAGGTGGCGGCCCACTTTTCCTGAGCCCCGTTATCGCTAAGAAAAATAACCAGGGTATTTTCCCTCAGCTTTTCCTCTTCCAGGGTACGGATCAGCCGGCCCACGCTGTCATCCATGTGACTCATGGATGCGGCAAAAAGGCGGCGCGATTTGTTTTTGATGTGGGTGTACGGTTTCAGCCATTTCTCTTCCTCCTGCAGGGGATAATGCGGCACGCTGAAGGGCACATATAGAAAAAAGGGACGGCTTTTGTCGCGCTTTTCCTTGATAAACGCCACCGCCTCGCGGGTAATCAAATCCGTGGCATGGCCCTCCTCCTCGATAAAAGCGCCGTTGCGGTGCCAGCTTAAATCGCCGTTTTTATACCTGTGCGTGTATTGATCGATCTGACCGTGTAAAAAACCGTAGCTGTAATCAAAACCGAATTGGCGCGGCCCGCTTTCCGGGCGCAAGCCCAGATGCCATTTGCCGGTGATGGCCGTGTTATAGCCCCGGCGACGCAGCATTTCCGGCAGGGTGATCACATCCTTGGGCAGGGTTTGCCTGCTGCGCATGTCTATGGGCCCGGCAATACCGAAACGGCTGGCGTAACGTCCGGTCAACAGGGAAGCCCGGCTTGGCGAACAGGTGGGATATACATAAAACTGATCCAGTTCCAGACCCGTTTTGGCCAGCGCGTCGATATGCGGTGTTTTAATTTCGGAACCATGATAGCCCACATCATGCCAGCCGGCGTCATCGGCCACCAGCAATAAAATATTCGGCGGCTTTTCCCGGCCCGGCCCGCAGCCCGGTACCAGCATGCTCAGTCCGGCCAACCCCAGACCACCGGCCAGCACGCCGGCCTTTTCCAGAAACCGGCGTCTGGATATGTCCCTAATTGACTTTTCCATACTCTACTCCCGCGCCACCGTCGGCGCCCTTAACTGAAGTTGTTTTATACTTCATACAACATTTTTTATATTTGAGTCCGCTTCCGCAGGGGCAAGGATCGTTGGCCCCGGCCCTGCGGGCGGCAAAGCCGCCCGCCCTTTCCGCCGCCCAGACCATTACATTGGCGGGCGGGCGCCCGGCGGCCAGTTCCCCGGCCATAAAGCGCATATAGGGATCGATATGCCGAAAAAACTTTTTATAGCCCGCGCACAGATAGTTCAGCCCCTCTTCCCCGCCGGATGCCTGCCCCAGACGGTTCTTGGGACACTCTCCGTTGCAGGCAAAAAGCACTTCGCATTGCCGGCACGTCTCCGGCAATGTTTCCGATTTGTCCCGGCCGAACTGCCGTTGCCGAGCGGAATTGACCATGGATAGCAACGACTGCCCGGCAATGTTTCCCAGCTTATATTGGGGCGATACATAATGATCACAGGCGTAGAGATCGCCGTTATGTTCTATGGCCAGGGCATCGCCGCACTGCTCGGCAAACAGGCACAAAGCCGATGGCAGGCCCAGCCAGCGACCCAAAGCCACATCGAACAACTGCACGTAAACCCGGCTTACATCCCGCATGACCCACACATCAAAAACGGTAGTTAAAAAGTCCCCCCACTGCTCCGGGGTAACAGACCATTCCGTTACCGGGGCTTTCCCGCCGGAAGCCGGTTCAACGATGGGAATGAATTGCATGTAAATACTGCCCGATTTGCGGAGGAACTCGTATATCTCCACGGGAAAAGCGGCATTGTCCCGGTGTACTACCGTCAGGGTATTAAAGGCCACGCCATGACGTTTCAGTATTTCCAGACCTTTCATTACCTTGTCAAAGGTGGGCTTTTGCCCCTTGTCCACCCGGTAACGGTCATGCACATGCCGGGGACCGTCGACGGACAGGCCGATCAGGAAATCGTTCTCCCTGAAAAAAGCGCACCATTCATCATTGAGTAAGACGCCGTTGGTCTGGAAACCATTTTCAATCTTTTTCTCCCCGGCATATTTCTTTTGCAGACTGACCACCCGCCGGAAGAAATCCACCCCCAGCAGGGTCGGCTCTCCGCCCTGCCAGGCAAAGTGCACCGTCGGCGCGTCATCGGATTCGATTTTTTGCTTTATAAACCGTTCCAGGATATCCGGCGGCATGGCCCATTTACGGGTTTGGGGGTAAAGCTTCTCTTTTTCAAGATAGAAGCAATAGCCGCAATCCAGATTGCAAATGGCCCCGCCCGGCTTGGCAATCACATGAAAGGGCCTTTTTTCCTCCACATGCAGGGCATGATTCTGTTTTTCCATATCGACAGACATATTATTCCTGCAACAGGTTTAAAATGATCGCCGCGGCTTTTTCAATTTGTTCCGTTTCGATATACTCATCCGGCGTATGTGCCTGTTCGATCGATCCCGGCCCGAATACCACGGCCGGTATGCCCGCCGCGGAAAGCACGGAGGCATCGGTGGCGAAATGGGCGGTTTCGTAACGGGTTTCCACACCGGCCCGGCGGCAGGCGTCTTCCACCAGGGCACACACCCGGGAGGTACGCGGGGTATGAACGGCGGGGGCAAACAGCTCCGCCCCGGAAACCGTAAGCGGCACATTTTCCGGCAGGGCCTTTTTTAATCCGGCGATGACCGAAGCGGCCGTTTCGCCCGGCAACAGGCGACGGTCTATCCGCAAACGGCAACGGTCGGGAACGATGTTCACCGCCAGTCCTCCCTCTATCGTGCCCACATTGATGGTGGCGCAACCCAGATCGGGGTGGACGAGGCGTTTCAGCGATTTTTCATAGGATTTTATGGCCTGCAAAACATCGGCCATACCGTAGATGGCGTTTTCCCCCAGCCAGGGCAGGGCTCCGTGGGCATTCTTACCTTTTGTCTCCAGCGTAAAGCGGCACACCCCCTTGTGGGCGTGTATAATGTTCAGGGAGGTCGGCTCCCCCACCAGGGCATAGTCCGCCTTCAGCCCTTTTTCGACACACTCCCGGATACCGCCGAAATTATACTCCTCGTTATGCACGGCCAGCAGTATCAGATTTCTTTTGGGCTTAACCTTATGTTTGACCAGCCACTCCATGGCGTACAAATAGGTGGCCAGGGAAGCCTTGGTATCGCAGGAGCCCCGCCCGTACAGTCGTTCGTTTTCAATTTTAGGATCAAAGGGGTCTATGGTCATGTTCAGGTGCGAAACCGTATCCATGTGGGCTTCCAGCAAAACCGTTTCATCGGTTTCCCCCTCCATGCGGGCCATTATGTTGGGATGTTGCTCATCGGCGGCAATGATCTCCGTTTCCAGGCCGAGCCCGGCCAAAAAGCGAAGCAGGTAAAAAGCCATTTTCCGCTCGGAATAAATCTCCGGCGCGGAATGGGCTTTCCCCATGGCATTTACAGACGGGATGGCGATCAAATCCCGGGTGATGGTTACGGCTCTGTGCATATTCTCCTAACTTATTTCCGCCCCGCCTATGGCAAACAAGGTGGGCAATACTTCCCGTTGTTCACGTTCCATATAGTTTTCAATCTTTTGAATATGACTCTCCCCTTCCGCCGGGATATGGTACATGCGGGTAAGAATCCGCTCGCACGTCACCCTGAAGGGCAGACAAAATTCCCATTCCCGGCAGCTGCCCTGCCCCGTTTCATTAAAATGTTGTTCGGGGATCATCATAAACAAACTATGCTCACCTCTCTTCAGCCAGTGATCACACACCTTTTGCAGCAGGGCGGCGGCTATCAGCGGAGAATCGGCTATCAAGGGGCCCACATGGGGCTTTATTCTGCCGGGGCGGCTGAAGACAACCCCCACAACCCGCCCCCGTTTCAGGGCCAGAAAACATCCGTCGTCACCCAGAGACTGTAAAAGAGCCGTCTGGCCCCCCTTACCCGATACCAGCCGCTCATCCAGATAGGCCTGCAAACGGGAACCGTGGGAAATTTTTTCGATATTCAGCTCGCCCTTCAGGTCAAAGGAGTGCCTTTTTAAGGGCAGGGTACACAGCCAGATATTGAAACTATCCCGGAAACCCAGCCGCTTATACAGGGGCTTACCCATCGGCGTGGCATCCAGACCGACAACGGCATTACGATTCTCATTGTAGCTGTATTCCAGACAGGTCTGCAACAACCGCCTGGCAATGCCCTGCTTTTGCACCTCGGGATGGACCAGAACCATGCCTATCCAGAAAAGGGTTTCATCCGCCCTGAAAACATCACCGCTGCCAAGATAGACCTCGTTACCCGCCACCAGATACCGGGCCATGAACAGAGCGTTGCTTTCCGATGCTATGAGCTTCTGCAAAAACGTGCGCGTCTGATTCCAGCCGGTGCGGGCACTGAGCAGGTAAACGGCCTCGCCGCCATCATCGTCGCCCGATACCACGCGGAACGGCTCCTGCCCGGCCAGCCTGGCCCCGCGTTCCCGGGAAAGGGGTATCAGCGGCTGATCGGCATTGTCAATTTCAATAATTTCTTCCTGAGCCGCTGATTTTTTCAGGGACAGGCGCACACGCCTGTTATCTTCCCCACGGAGCTTAAAGCCCTGTGGATCAAAAAAACAGACAAAGCCGTATAGCTTCATCTGTTGCGGACCCAGTTTTATCTTTTGTGTTTCCACGTTTTTACCGTCCGTTTAATCCGTTTTCCCGCGGTGGTCCTTACTTCCGCCGGTCTTACGGATTTAATATTGGTGATTCACTTTTCCAAAATAAGTAGGTTTGTGCCACACCGGGCCGTCATTCTTAATCCAATGTGCCGCGGCTTCGATCATCTCTTCTCCCCGGTCACGGTATTCGCCAAACAAAGAACGGCACAGAGCATCGTTGGCCAGCAGGGCTTCTTCATGTTCCTCACCGGCAAACAACGCTTTTTTGCCCATATGATGCGCGATACGCTCTACAATATCCCTTACCTGCCAAACGGGGCCGGCCACATTGAGGGTCAATCCCTCCCCCGGCAAACATTCCCCCAGGCAGCGGATGGCTATTTCATTGGCGTCCCTTTGCGAGATCAGGTTTACCGCCGGCATGGCCAGGGAAACCGGTTCGCCGTTTTTAACCATGCGGGCCAGATCGACCAACACACCGTAGTTAAGATGCTGGGCATACATCAGGCGGTAAAAGCTGTTTTTCTGATCCGGGTATAACATAGCCGTGGTTTTAAAGGAACTCTCGCGGGCGATGATCGTCCAGCCATAGATACCGGTGGGTTGAAGTGCCTCGCTTTCCACACAACCTTCACCGGTAGCGGAAGTATGCGGGTAGGGGTTGCCCGATGAAAAGACCACATTGTTTGATTTGCCGTATTTCGACCCAACCAGATAAGGCACGATGGAGTTGATGTGAAAGGCCTTGCGGTAGTCTCCGGAGCTGCCGAACTTAAAACCGACCATATAGACCATGTGCGGCGTAACGGGCAATCCCTTTAAAAAAGATTCCGAGGAGATGTCCCCTTGCAGGCAAATGGCGCCCAACTCCTCCAGCAACGTCTTATCTTCCGGATTGGAGAAAGTGGAAGCCACAAAGATGTTCCTTTTAACGCCGTTTATCTTATCGGTGTTTTTTATCAGCGCCGTCAGCTCCTTGCCCATTTTGCCGCTGCCGCCCAGAACGGAAATATCCCCTTTTTCCCTGGCCAGAAAGGCCGTCAGCGTTTCCGAAGGACGGGTCATAAATTGCCATAAATCCTGCCCGGTACGTATTTCGTTGTATCTCATGCGCCCCCCGTCTTCTCTTTTATGCCGGTTTCCTTTTTAAGATAACTCATTTCTTCGCGCAAAAAGGCCTCGTCACATAAATCGGGATAGCTGCCGTAAACAGCATCGATGGCCTCCGCCTGCCCCGGCCGACCCGTTTCGCTGAAGCATACGGGCGCGGGTAACAACCCTAAACGGCTCAGGCGGTACTTTACACCCCACACCGAGTTTTCAAAATTGCCCAGGGCGTCAAAAAGCACCATATTGCAATGGTTAACGGCATGCGCCAGTTCTTCGCGGGAAAGGGGAAAGTCCCAGCCATCGCCCGCCCGGTTATCCATAAGCGCTTTTACCCAGCGGTTTACGGCGTGGGTATCCGTGGCAAAGTGCCCCAGCAAACCACCGGCATAGCGGACACTCTTTTTTTCACCCTCTTTGAAAAAGGAATACTCTCCTGCCAGATCGCTGACAATCCTGTCGTCATTTCCGGTCAGCAATATCAGATGTTCGCGGTTCGCGGCTAGCGCGGCCGCCTCCAGCATCACCAGCGAACGGTAAGTGTCAAACGAGGCCCCCTTGGCCCCGTAAACGATGGTAAAAAGCTCACGCCACAAGGCGGGGGTAAAAGGGTAGCTGCCGGGAATGGCCCGTTGCAGTTCAAAGGCCAGCACGGGAATAACCGAGGCTATCTCCCGTACCAGCGCCACAACCTTTTCCGGCGACCTGCCGGAAAAGGCGGTCGGGGCCAGCAACACCAGGTCATAACCGGCGGCGGCGGCGATCCCGGCCTGTTTTACGGCCTCCTTCCCGCTAACGGCGGCAATATTGACCATATCCCGGCCATATTGCCGGGTCATTTCCATAACGATTTTAAGCCACCGTTCATAAAGCCCCAAATCATTCAAGGCAAACTCACCGGTATGCGCTGCCGGTACAACGGAACGGGCGCCGCTACGGATGTAATACAGGGTGAGCAGACGCTGGTAGGATTCGTCCATCGTCTTTTCCGGCGTCAGGGCCAGGGGACTGGGGACAAAAACACCGCCCATGCTTAACAGGGATGCTTTTTCTTTACTTAGGGGAATCATTCAAATACTCGGTTAATCGGGTTAAAGCTGAGGTTGCCGGCGCTTCTCTCACCAACAACTTTTAAGGTTATAGATACTTTTATAAACACAACAATTCAACGCGAAATTATCCAACGGCAGAATAAAGAATTTAGTGGTTACGTCACCGTTCCACGCGGCCGCCGCCACCGCCGGTCGCCAGTTTTTCCACCTCCTCCGCGCTAACCAGGTTAACATCTCCGGGAATGGTCTGCTTAAGACAGGATGCAGCCACGGCAAACTCCAGGGCCTCCCGGCTTTTCTCCCTGGTCAACAGGCCGTAAATCAGACCGGCGGCAAAGGCGTCTCCCCCGCCCACGCGATCCACCAGCCGAATGGTGTATTTGCGGGACAGCGCCGGGGTTTTACAATCCCTGTTATCAAGCAAAAGGGCGCTCCAGCCGTTTTCGGAGGCGGAACGGCTCTCCCTTAAGGTGATGGCTACCGTTTTAAATCCGTAGCGCTTTTTCAATGTCCGGGCCGTTTCAGCATAAGCCTCCATGTTCAGCTGCCCCTTGTCTACATCGCCGGCGGAAATGGTCAGGCCGAGACTTTTTTGCGCATCCTCCTCATTGGCGATACAAACATCCACATAGCTCATCAGCGGTTGCATCACCTGTTGCGCTTCCCGCGGGCTCCACAGTTTTTTGCGGTAATTAAGATCGCAGCTTATGGTAACACCGGCCCGGCGGGCGGCGGCGCAGGCCATCTCCAGGGCCTGGCGGCAGGGCTCTCCCAGGGCGGGAGTGATCCCCGTCCAGTGAAACCAGCCCGCATCCCGGAAGAGCGCACCCCAGTCCACCTCCCGGCCGTCAATGGCGGAAACAGCGGAATGTGCCCGGTCATAGATCACCTTTGAGGGGCGCTGGCTGGCGCCGGTTTCCAGAAAATATATCCCGATACGCTCGCCGCCACGCAGGATATGGCTTGTATCCACCCCATGCCCGCGCAGCATATTCACGGCGGCCTGCCCCAGTTCATTCTCCGGCAGGCGGGTTACAAAGGCGCTTTGCAGGCCAAAGTTGGCCAGGGAAACCGCCACGTTGGCCTCACCGCCGCCATAATGCACATCAAATCGATCAGCCTGCATAAAGCGGCTAAAACCGGGTGTGGAAAGACGCAGCATAATCTCGCCGAATGTCACAACTTTCATATTTACCCTCCCTTTCCGATTGCATCAGCCCTTTGCACGGGCAACCTTAATATTATCACACAGTTCGCGGGCGCGGCGGGTTAGCAGTTCCCACTCCCCACGTGCGATGATTTCCTTGTTCAACAGGGCGGAACCAACCCCCACGGCACAGGCGCCGGCCCGGATCCACTCTCCGGCATTTTCCACGGTGACGCCCCCGGTGGGCATCAGCCTGAGGTGGGGCATGGGCGCCAGCACCGCTTTAAAAAAGGCCATACCGGAAATATTAGCCGGGAAAACCTTGACGATATCCGCCCCCGCCTCAAAAGCCTGTTGAATTTCCGTGGGCGAAAAGGCGCCCGGCAGGGCCGGCACCTCCCCGGCATGAGCCGCTTCGATGATCTCTTTTTTATAAACCGGCGAAACCACATAACGGGCCCCCGCCTCAACGGCCCGGCGGGCGGTTGCCCCGTCCAGTACCGATCCCACTCCCACAAAGAACCCTTCACCGGCCAGGCGGCTTATGGCCTGCAAGGCGCCGGGGGTGGTCATGGTGATCTCGATGGCTTCCAGCCCGCCCAGACGCAGGGCCGCGGCCGCCTTAAGCAACTTATCCGCATCGGGCAGGCGCACCACGGCCACCGCCCCGCTTTCCATTATTTTGCGGGTTATCTCCTTGCGACTCATCCTTTTTTCCTTTCCCCTGAACATCCTTCCCAAAGTCCGTACAGATACATGGCGCCCAAAGCGCGATCGTATAAACCGTAACCGGGGCGCCCCGCTTCCCCCCAGATCATGCGGCCGTGATCGGGACGCATGGGGCCGCGGAAACCGGTTTCCCTATAGGCCTTCAAAACAGCGGCCATGTCCACATCGCCCGCTGCTCCGGGATGGGCCGTTTCATAAAAGTCCCGGGCGCCAACGCGCCGGATATTGCGGCAGTGGGCAAAATGAATACGGCCACGGCCCCCAATACGGCGCACCATGCCCGGCAGATCGTTTTCCGGCAGGGGCCCCAGAGAGCCGGTACAAAAGGTGATCCCATTGGCCGGACTATCTACCAGACTCAACAGGCGGTTGATATTCTCCTCATTGGTGATGATACGCGGCAGCCCGAAAATGGACCAGGGCGGATCATCGGGGTGGATGGCCATTTTGACGCCGCTTTTTTCCGCCACCGGCACCACACGCTCCAGAAACCAGGCCAGATTGTCCCATAAACGTTCCCCGTCCACGGCCTTGTAGGCTTCCAAAAGCCTGTTCAGCTCACCGGCGGTGTAGGCGGCCGCCCAGCCCGGCAGTTCCCCCGTGCCCCGGCTCAGATCGATCTCCCGCAAGGCGGCATCCCTGTAACTCAGGGTGTCGGAGCCGTCGGCCATTCTCAAAGACAGATCGGTGCGTGTCCAGTCGAAAACAGGCATAAAGTTATAGCATAAAACCGGAATGCCGGCCCGGCCCATATTTTCGATGCTTTGCATGTAATGATCCACCCAGCGCTCCCGTTCCGGCCGGCCCAGCTTTATATCCTCATGCACCGGAATACTCTCGATCACCTCCAGACGGAGACCGGCCCCCTCAACCCTCTCCTTCAAGGCTACAATTTTTTCCAAAGGCCAGGCTGCCCCCACCGGAACATCATACAAAGCGCTGACAATACCCGCCACCACGGGAATCTGTCTGATTTTTTGCAACGTCACCGGATCGTCCGCGCCATACCAGCGAAAGGTCATTTTCATTTGCGATCTCCTTTATCAAACGCCGCTAAACGCGGAAAAGCCGCCATCCACGGCCACAACGGTACCGGTTACAAAACATGAAGCATCCGAGATCAGCCAGATCACGGCCCCGGCCAGATCCTCCGGGGCACCGTAACGCCCGGCCGGGGTATGTTGTAATATGGCCAGGCCGCGTGGTGTGGGCTTTCCGCTTTCTTTATCCACCAGTAGAAAACGGTTCTGCCTGGTAAGAAAAAAACCGGGGGCAATGGCATTGACCCGGATTTTGGGGGAGTATTCCTGCGCCATGTGCACGGCCAGCCACTGCGTAAAATTGCTCAGCGCCGCCTTGGCCGCCGAATAGGCCGGTATGCGCGTCAGCGGACGAAAGGCGTTCATGGACGAGATGTTTAAAATCACCCCCCGGCCGGACTGGGCAAAGTAGGCGCCGAATACCTGGGAAGGTATCACCGTGCCGGTCAGATTCAGCTCCAGCACATTATTAAAGGCCTGGGCCGGAATATCGAAGAAACTTTTTTCCGCAGAAGTGGTCGCCCGCGGATCGTTACCCCCGGCGCCGTTAATCAGCACATCCACCCGGCCATAGTGATTCAGTGTCTCACGCAGGGCGGATTTTACCGACTCCCTATCCAGCACATCACAGGCCAGCAGCGTATAGTCGCCTTCCGATCGAATCAGCCGCTCCTCGATTTTCTTTTCCGGAGCGGGATTGCGGCTCAGCAACGCCAGACGGGCGCCTCTTTCGGCCAGATCACAGGCCAGCGCGCTGCCCAGAACGCCGCTGCCTCCGGTGATGACCACCACCTTGCCGCTTACATCAAACAGATTATCCCTGTAATTCAACGGTCTCTCCTTTTTTAATCCAAAAACAACGGGCGTATATGCCGTTCAAAAATATTGGCGGTGACATTCCCGGCCACCACGGTTTCATGTTTTTCCAGCATGTGCAGATAGCGCTGTCCCATATTGGCGGCAATTTTATAGCCCACATGCAGCAATTGCCGAAAATGAGGGTTATACAAAGAGTCACCGGGATTATGGCGCAGGGCGCGGGCAAAGCGGGAACCGTCCCATTTGCGCACCTCCTCCATAGCCGGCAGTTTTTGCGGATCGATATCGATCACCGTGGCATAGGGGGCGCATAAATCCTCGAAGGCCTCCAGCGCCCGGCGGTAAATTTCAACGGCCATTTCCAGTCCGTCGCCACCCGCCTCGGCCAGCCCGATCAACTCCTCCAGCCAGGTGGTTCCGGCGGTTTTTACGTGGATACCGGCGTCAAATTTGCGGATGGCCTGCCGGATCACGGGGTAGAGGGAAAATTTGTCGCTGCCGGAATGCACGCTCAGTTTAAGGGTGGCGGGAAGATCAAAATACTCCCCGGCCAGACGGATCACCGCCAGGTCACGCTCAAACTCTTCGGCAAAGCGGGAGAGGTCGCCCGCATAATCGACCCCTTTGTTAAAACGCCCGCTGAACTTCGGGGCCAGGGTGTGCAATTCCACCCCGTAAAAGGAAAGCGCCGCCAGGATTACAAACAGCTCCACCGGGCTTTGCGGATCATCGGTTTCATCCATGGAGACCTCGGCGATAAAGGCCCGGCTTCCTTTTTCCTCTTTGATGTGCCGGTATATCTTGCCCGCTTCCCCGGCGGCAAAGAGATATTTTTGCGCCGTTGCCCGGATCAACTCTTCGCTGATCTCCATGGCGGCATCCAGCAGGGGCAGTTTATGGCGACCGGTCAGCGCGGCACAGCTTTGCACAAAACGGTCAACCGTTTCCGGCGCGGCAGGCTTACCGATGTAATCGGCGACATCGATGGTAAAAAAGTCGCAGGAGTCCATAAAGAAATCGACATTATCCAGATTGATATGATCGGCATCGACAAAATAGGCCTCTTTCCAGGAGAGGTCGCGCACCGCCTCATCCGCCTTTTGCCGGGTTACGCGGGGATCGCTGCCGATAATTTTATGTTCGCGGAAGGATTTGTTCCAGACGGGGGTAATCTCCACCCCGGCCCGGGCGGCCTTTTGCAAGGCGCTTAATTGCGCCCTGGCCTGATGGGCAAAACGGTCGCCCACGCCAAAAGAATATTTATTTAACTGCACGTGTTGCTTTTCCTTTTTCATTTTGAGTTTAGAGTTTGTAACCATCCCTGGCCAGGTCATAGGCCAGCGCCCGGGCAATTTCCCGGGCCTGTTCCATATCCAGAATATGACGACTGACCAGTCCGGCCAGAAAATTGGCATCCACCCGCCGGTTCAGATCATGCCGGGCGGGAATGGAAAGAAAAGCCCGGGTATCATCATTAAATCCAACCGTATTATAGAAACCGGCGGTTTCGGTTACCCTTTCGCGATAGCGGATCATGCCGTGGATGCTGTCATGAAACCACCAGGGCGGACCAAGACGCATGGCCGGATAGTGCCCGGCCAGGGGCGCCAGCTCGCGGGCATAGGTCGATTCATCCAGGGTAAAAACAATCAGCCGGAAATTCGGATCATTGCCGTAGGCCTCCAGCAGGGGGCGCAGGTTTCCCGTAAACTCGGTGTGCACCGGGATATCGGCGCCCTTATCCGCACCGAAGCGTTCATGGATAAAGCGGTTGTGGTTACGCCAGGCGCCGGGGTGGATTTGCATTACCAGGCCGTCATCGACGCTCATGCGGGCCATTTCCATCAGCATGTGTGCCGTAAAAAGACGGGCGTCATTGGCGTCAACCTGTCCCTTCAGAGCTTTTTGAAAAATGGTTTCGGCCTCTTGCCCGCTTAGCCGATGGGTAAAGGGGGTATTAACGCCATGATCGGTGGCCGTGGCGCCCATTTCCCTGAAAAAGGCCCGCCGCTTTTCCAGAGCGGCGATGAACTCGCGATAGGAATGAATGGCCAGGCCGCTGGCCGCCCGCAGGCGATCCATTTCCTCCGGCCAGGCCCGGGCGGCAATATCGGTTACCCCGTCGGGGCGGAATGTGGGAATCACCCTTCCCTTAAAAGACGAGTCACTGAGGGCCCGGTGATATTCCAGGGAATCCGATGCGGCGTCCGTGGTACTCAGCACTTCGATATTGAACTGTTCATACAGGGCCCGCGGCCGAAAAGCCGGACGGGCAAGCTTTTCCAAAATGGCATCATACAGGGTGTCGGCATTACGGGCGGAAGGTTTTTCGTCAATATCCAAAACGGCGGCCAGTACATGCTCCAGCCAGCATCCCGTGGGTGTGGCGGCAAACAGATAATAGTGGGCGCAAAAGATACGCCATATCTTACGGCTGTCCTGCTCCACAGCTGTACCATCCACGGTCGGAATACCGAGAGATTCCAGGGAAATACCCCGGGAATATAACATGCGAAAGATATAATGATCCGGAATAAGAAGTAAGGAGGCCGGATCCGGAAAGGGGACATCTTCCGCCAGCAGGCGCGGTTCCACATGGCCATGGGGACAAACAAGCGGCAGACCCCGGACATGGTCATACAATTCACGGGCGATCCGGCGCACCTCCGGTTGCGGATCAAAATAACGGTCGGGGTGTAAATTTATCTTGCTCATTTTTTCAACTCTTTTTGAAATTCAGGACTTAAAATCAGTTTCCCGGGCAATTCCACGAACCGTCCGCTTTTTTGCCGGCCCCCGATCTCCTCGAGCAGCATGTTCGTGGCGGTCTTGCCTATCTCACGGGCCGGTTGATCGAAATAGCTGATGGCCGGTTTCATATAGCGGCTGTAAGCGCTTCCGCCAAAGGAGACGATTTGCATATCGTCCGGTACGCTCTTTCCCAAATCCTGCATGGCCCTTACCGCGCCCAGGGCCACGGGAAAGGTTACGGTAAAAAGCACCTCCGGCAGCCCCACCCGGTCGTATATCTTCATCAAGCCCCGATAACCGTCCTCTTCGCTGAAGCCTCCTTCCACAACAAAACCGGAAGGTATGTCATGGCCGTATTTTTCCATGGCCGCGCGGTACCCGCTATCCCGCCGGCGACCGATACCGGTATGCCGGTATCCGCCGATATGAGCGATTTTTTTATACCCCCGGGCGGCAAACCAGGCCACCGACTCATAGGCACCCCGGTGGTCATCGGTGGTTACGGCACTATATCCCGGCTCATCCGGAACACGGTCAAAGAAGACCAGCGGCAGGCCATGATCCCGCACTTCCTTAAAAATATCCGTCCGGCGTGTGTTTTGGGCCAGAGAAACCAACAGGCCGTCCACGCGCATGGAAAGCAGGGTTTTTATTTGCCGCCGCTCACGACTCTCGTCTTCGCGGGAAACGGTTAAGATGATTTCGTAATTGCTTTCCTCCGCCGTTTCATAGATGGCTTCGATAGCCTGCGAGAAAAAGTGATGGGCTATTTTAGGAACGACAAGACCGACGGTCAGAGTTTTGCGGGCGGAAAGGTTGCGGGCCATGTAGTTGGGCACATAGCCCAGACTTTCGGCCATCTGCTTTACCCGCGCCCGGGTGGCCGGACTGATATCGGGATGATCGCGCAGCGCCTTGGAGACGGCCACCTTGGATATCCCGAGCCTGAGGGCAATATCGTTCAATGTTATGCGTTTCGGACTGCTCATTACTTAACCGATAAAGTTATCGTTTAAGGCAACATAACATTCGCGTTTATGTGATGCAAGAGGCCGGCTATTTTTTTTTTACTATCCACCCGGAAGCTGCCTGGAGAACTGTTATTTTTTTTGGGGGGGGAATTTCCCGCTTTTTTAGAGAAATACTGATCAAAAAACACAATTTTTACATGTATTGGTTATTTTTTTTGGTAAATTAGTAAGTCAGATTTTGACCGTTCGTATTAATACAAGGATTCTAAAATGAACTACCATGATGAAGCATTAAAATACCACACCACCGGACGTCCGGGAAAGATTGAGGTGAATACCACCAAACCCTGTATCACCCAAAAAGACCTTTCACTGGCCTATACGCCCGGCGTGGCCGTTCCCTGTCTGGAAATCAAGGAAAATGTGGACGATGTTTTTAAATACACCGCCCGCGGCAACCTGGTGGCCGTGGTCAGCAACGGCACCGCCGTATTGGGCCTGGGCAATATCGGCCCGGAAGCGGGCAAGCCGGTTATGGAAGGCAAGGGGGTTTTGTTTAAACGCTTTGCCGATATCGACGTCTTTGACCTGGAGCTGCGCACCCAGGATGCCCGGGAGATCATCCAAACCGTAAAACTGCTGGAACCCACCTTTGGCGGCATCAACCTGGAGGATATCAAGGCCCCGGAATGTTTTGAGATCGAAGAAACTCTTAAAAAGGAAATGAACATTCCCGTTTTTCATGACGACCAGCATGGCACGGCCATCATATCGGGCGCGGCCCTGTTGAATGCCTCCGAGCTGATCGGCAAGCCGCTGGAAAAGATGAAGGTGGTCTTCAGCGGGGCGGGAGCCGCCGGCATTGCCTGTGCCAAGTTCTACATCTCCCTGGGGGTAAAGAAGGAAAATGTGATCATGTGCGACAGCAAGGGGGTTATCTACAAGGGACGCACGGCGGGCATGAACAAGTATAAGGAAGAACTGGCCGCCGATACCGACGCCCGCACCATCGAGGAGGCCCTGGTGGGCGCCGACGCCTTTTTCGGCGTATCCGTGGCCAACCTGCTGACCAAGGAAATGGTTCAATCCATGGGCGATCATCCCATCATCTTTGCCATGGCCAATCCCGATCCGGAAATCACCTATGAAAACGCCCGGGCCTGGCGCGACGACGTCATCATCGCCACCGGACGCAGCGATTATCCCAATCAGGTAAACAATGTGCTGGGTTTCCCCTTTATTTTCCGCGGGGCGCTGGATGTGTACGCCACCAGCATCAATGAGGAGATGAAGGTGGCTGCCGCGCGCGCCCTGGCCGATCTGGCCAAGGAACCGGTCCCCTTTTCGGTGATGCAGGCCTATGGCGACACCCAGTTGAAGTTCGGCCTGGACTATCTGATCCCCAAGCCCTTTGACCCCCGTGTGCTGATATGGGAAGCCTCCGCCGTGGCCCGGGCGGCCATGGAAACGGGAGTGGCGCGACGCACCATCGACATCGAAAAGTACAAGGAAGAACTGGAAGACCGTCTGGGCATTGGCCGGCACATCACCCGCGTTTTCATCAACAAGGCCAAAAAGGCGCCCAAGCGCATTGTTTATCCCGAGGGTGACTCGCCGACCATCCTCAAGGCTTGTGAAATCATCGTGGCCGAGGGCATGGCCAGGCCGGTGCTATTGGGCAATGTGGAAAAAATACGGGCGGCCATGGCTGAAATGGAGATTGCCCATCTGGAAAAAAGCGTGACCATCATCGACCCGGAACAGAGTGACAAGCTGGAAAGTTATGCCGACACCTACTATACCCTGCGCCAGCGCAAGGGGGTACTGAAAACCGACGCCCGCCACATCATGCAGGATCCGGTCTACTTCGGCGCCATGATGGTCCATGCCGATGACGCCGACGGCATGGTTTCCGGGCTGACCCACCGCTACCGGGATACCATCAAGCCCGCCCTGGAGATTATCGGCGTGCGTGAGGAGGCCAGCCATGTGGCCGGTCTGCATATGGTCATCTATAAGGATAAGACCTACTATTTTGCCGACACAACCATCAATATCAACCCCAGCGCGCAGGAACTGGCCGATATCGCCATCCTTACCGCCCGCGAGGTTAAGCGCATGGGCGTGGAACCACGGGTGGCGCTGCTCTCCTTTTCCAACTTTGGCAGCGTAAAGCATATCGTCAACAATAAAATCCGCGAAGCCATCAAAATCGTCCATGAACGTGAACCGAACCTGATTATCGACGGCGAGATGCAGGCCAGCACGGCGGTAAGTCCGGCCATTCTGGATGAGGTGTTTCCCTTTAGCAGACTGGCCGGTAAAAACGGAGCCAATGTACTGATCTTCCCCAATATTGAATCGGGCAATATCGCCTATAAGCTTTTGGAACATCTGGGCGGCGCGGAAACCATCGGCCCCATACTGATGGGTTTGAAGAAACCGGTGCATCCGCTGCAAATAGGCGATTATGACGAGATCGGCGTGGTCAATATGACGGCCATCGCCGTAATGGACGCCCAGTCAAGGAAATAGGAACCCGGATCATCCCGGCTTTTCCTAAAAGAGAGGCCGGGATTTTTATACAGGTGAATTGGTGGGGTAAAAATTGTTTTTTATGGAAGATGAACCATCGGTTTGGGATGTAAATTTCCCTACCGTCATTCCGCACTCTCCCCGGGAAAGAGGTGAGCCGCCACCGGAGGTATGGCTCTCTTGCGCCGGAGCTCCACTGTTACATCAAATATAAAAATACAAAGATAAAGGGAATCAGCACACCCGCCAGCGCCAGCCAGCCGCCGCGACCTTTTAAACCGTTACGCCCCCTGTTTAAGAACAGACCGCTGACCGCCATAAAAAAGAGGCCCAGGGCGAAAAAGTCCGAAAAGAAGACCCATCCATTTTTCAACTCATTTAAATGAAGACGGTTAAAGGCATGCAACAGCCAGCGTTCCTCCACCTGTTCGTAACGATAGGTACGTCTAAGGGTATCAATTTCCAGGCTGTTCGTTCCCAGAAAGATCATAAAGCGGTGCCGGTCGCTGCGCACATAGCCGGTCACCGAATCCTGCAGACCGATGCTTCGGGCAATTTGCGTAATGGGCAGGGGGCCGGCCAGGGAAAGCGCGGAATCCAAACGTCCGGTTTTTACCCTGATATCATAATTGGGATTCCAATCGTCGATATGGTTAACGGCCAGGCCGGAAACAGCAAAGATAACACTCATGCCAAAAAAGAAATAACCGAAGTCCCTGTGTAGCTGGCGTAGCCGGTTTCTGAAGGTCATATCAAAAAAAAAGGCCGGCGGACAACCGGCCATCTTCTCCTTAAAATTTATTTAATAACCGCGCCCAGGGCTTTTAAACGATAACTGACATCCGGTTTGGTTACCGTGGCCGGGTCAAATTCCTTACCTTCCAGCTTGCAGGCTTTTTTGGCATGTTCCACCGTCTCTTCCATGGTGGATTCCAACTTTTGAAAAACCCCTTCCACCCGGGCGGTCTTGCCCCGTGCTTCCAGCGGAAAAACGATCTCACCGTCTTTTACCTTTACCAGCAGGGAACTGCCGCTCTTATCGTCAACCACCTTAATCCAGCAGCCGCGTTTTTTACATACATCCACCACGGTGCCTTCCACCAGCACGGTTTTGCCCACAAAGCTTTCCGGCGCCTTGTCTATGGCTTCGATGGGAGTGGTCTTTTCCAGGGTCAGCTTTTGGCCGTATTGTTTGGCTTCGCCCGCCAACAGCAGGGAAAGCGACAACAGCGTAAATAAAGCGCTTTTTAACATCATTTTTTTCCTCCGGTTTGAATGATAAATGAACTTTAAATATACGTTAGCGCCCGCTTTGTTGCAAAGGTCTGTTTAACCTTATTTCAACAAAAATTAACGTTTTGTCCCCCATGTTGCGCAGATAGCCACCATCCCTGATTTCCGGCACGCACCAGGGGTGTTTTCCGTCAAGTACATGTGGCCCCCTTTGGCTTCCTGTCCGCAATTCGCCCCGGCCTTTCAGGACGATCAGCACTACAGCCCCGGATATATCTAATTTTATTTCCTCCCCGGCCGCCAAATAATGCCTGCGGGCGTAAAACACGGAATCGCCGGCAAGAATTTCGCGCCGGGACCGCGGCGGCCGGAACGACTCAACCGCAAACAGCACCAGGGAATCCCGCCCCACATTGGCGATGCGATGGACAAAGGGACGAACGGCATACGTGGTATCGGCCCCCGTCCAGCCGTCGGGCAGAGTCACCTCCCGGCTTAGTCCATCAGCGCCTTCCAGCCACATACGGGTTCCTTTCAGGGTGGCATAAAATATATTATGGCTGTGCCGGTGAAAAAGCGATGTGTCTCCCGGGGCCAGGGCCACCCGCAAAATCCGCATAGTACCATCCTGATAAACCGGCTGATGGAAAGGCTCCTCCTGCACGGGTATCTGCGCGGGCACCGGGCTCAGGCCGAACAGCAGGATAAACAAAATCAGACTGAGATCCCTCTTCATTTTAACAGCCCGCCACAGGAGAGGCCCCCGGCCTTTCTTCGGTTTTTCCGGTAATCATAACGGATGAGAATTAAAACCACAACTGGCAAATCAATACGGCCGTGATCAAACCGGCGGCATCGGCCAGCAAACCGGCAGGAGCGGCATAGCGGGTCTTTTTCACACCCACGGAGCCAAAGTAAACCGCCAAAACATAAAAGGTGGTTTCCGTACTGCCAAACATGGTGGAGGCGGTAAAGCCGATCAGCGAATCGGGGCCGAAGGTCTTCATCAATTCACTCATAACACCCAGGGAGCCGCTGCCGGACAGGGGCCGCATCAGGGCCATGGGCAACAACTCCGGCGCCATACCGATTAGATTGGTAACGGGCGAAGCCAGCCAGGTCAGGATATCCAGCATGCCGCTGGCGCGGAACATGGCAATGGCCATCAGCATGGCCACCAGATAGGGAATGATTTTAACCCCCACCTCAAACCCCTCCTTGGCTCCTTCCACAAAAACCTCGTAAACCGCAACCTTTTTATAACCACCGTAACCGATAAACAATAAAATAATAGTGGGAATGGCCAAAATAGAGGCCCAGTCGATCACCAAACGCAGTATCTCCATCAGGCCTGCCCTCCCTTATTTTTCTTTTTCCCTTCATATCTTTGAATAAGCTTTACCGTGGTCAATCCAACGATGGTGGCCATGGTGGCGGCGATGATCGACGGCACGATGATTTGTTGCGGATTGACCGACCCCAGCGAAGCGCGGATGGCGATGGCCGAAGCGGGAATCAGGGTGATGGCACTGGTATTGATTACCAGAAAGGTGATCATGGAATTACTGGCCGTTTCCTTATCGGGGTTAAGCTTCTGCAGTTCCTCCATGGCCTTTAAACCCAATGGCGTGGCCGCGTTGCTTAGCCCCAGCATATTGGCGGCGATATTCATCAGCATAGCCCCGATGGAGGGATGATCCTCGGGAATTTCGGGAAACAGACGGCGCGTTATGGGCGCCACCATGCGGGCCAGAATTTTTATAAAACCGGCCTCCTCGGCCACCTTCATAATGCCCAGCCACAGGGCCATAATACCGATCAGACCCAGGGAGATTTCCACCCCGGTCTGTGCTGATTTTAGGGCGGCATCGGAAAGCTGGCCCAGCTTTGTCCGTTTATTAAGCGATAACTCCTCCTGCACCGTTTCCGTGGCGGGCGGGGCAGTAATCTCATTATAGATATCCGTGCCCGCGGCCACAAACAAACTGAGCATGATCATCCAAAACCAAATATGATTCAGCATAGCTCCTCCATTGGATTTCCGGTCATTATAAAGGTGTGTGAAAGTAAATAATGTAGGCTTTGTTCACAATCCGATCAAACAAATCCGACGCAGCCCCGTTCCGGTGACCTGCATCACACACCGGGTCGCGGATTTAACTATAATTGTCGTTAACTCATTTTAAAAGTATCCTATTTTTAAGTTTTCTTCCATTACTGTGGTGCGGATATTTTGTCGGATGTGAGAAACCTCCGCCCAGTCGGCGGAAAAAGACACCCCTTCAGATATGTAACGCCATCCGGAGGAAACCAAGCTTAAAAATTATTCTCAAAGAATTGTCCCTATGTATCAAACGGATTTTGATCTCTATTTTGCCAAAAGGATTGGCGATCGCCTGCCCGGCCGCTTCCTCTCCATTTTCAGCGTTGTTCTGTTCCTGACCGTTCTAATCATTGTTTTTCTGGGAACCTATGATTACCCCGCCCTGCAACCCCAGGTACATCAGGTCCTTAAGGAGCGATTTCAATCACTGATATTGGAACAGGAACAACCACAACCGGTACGTCCCTTGTTAGAAGAGGCCTTGCACGCGGAACGGGCGGCCGGTGCCCGGGAAGAGATGAAAGTCCGCAAAAAGAAGATTCAAAAAAGCGGTCTCCTGGGAGAACTGGAAAAACAAAAATCCCCGTATGAGAATCTGCCGGAATTGGATAATATGGATATTGACGCCTCATCCATCGGTTTTGAAGAGTTGAGTTATCTGCCGCCGGCGGGACATTTCGGAAAAGGCCGGCAAAGAGCACGACATGTACGCTCGGAAACTCTAAACCTCGATGATCTGTTGCGTGAACCCTATGATTATAAAATCAAGCGGGAAGCTGACCTGGCACTGGATGTACCGGCCATGTTAACCTCCAGTGAAAGACGCTACGGCTATCGCGATCAAAATGAAGTGCTTACCGTGTTGTACCGCAAACAAAACATCATTCAGAATTGTTTTAAAAAAGCCCTTCGCAACAATTCCATAAGCCGGGGCGCCATTAAAGTGGAATTTGAGATCGATCCCCGGGGATTTGTCATCCCCTCCAGCGTGCGCATTCTCGATTCCACCCTGCGCAATCGCCTGGTGGAACAATGCATCAAAAAGAATATCAGCCGCTGGCGCAACTTTGCCCGGCTGGAAGAAACCCTGCCTTCGCACGTGGTGCACAAATTTATTTTTAACTAAGCTCCGGCATGCCGGACCCTAACAAAGCTTATCCAGAATCAATTCCACCGATTCGATGATACGCTGATCACGGGGGCGAATATCGGGCTCAAACGCCTTTCCGGTTAAATGCTGCAAACCGATGATGTAGCGGACGGCTATCTCACCGGCCTGTTCCCTGCTGAACTGCATATTCTTTTCGGTAACCATGCCGCGGGCAAACTCCTTGGAAAAACTGACCGGCTTGCCCTCCCGTTTCAAAATGGTGCCGTCGTCATTCAATTTCCAGAATCGCGAGGAGTCCATGGTATATACTTCATCGGCCACCACAATCCGGCCCTCGCTGTTCAAGCCGTGCTCGGTTTTGGTATCCACCAGTATCATCCCCTTATCCTTAACATACTGGCTGATAACCCCAAAAGCCATCAACGAGGCATTACGGATTTGAATATGCTGATCGCGGGTGCAGATATTATGCTCAAACAGATAGGCCGGATCGACGGTCATATCATGTTCATCCTTGGTGGAAGGCGTATCCAGCAGATAAGGCAAGCGGCCGTTCACCTCCAGTTGATCCACCTCCAGCACATGTCCGGCATATTTCAGTGTTTCCAGACCGTTTTCACGGGCACGCAGCCAATGCTGGTAAAGCGATGTGGAGGTGCTGCTTTCCGCCATGTACATGCGCAAAACGTTTTCATACATGATCAGTTTAAGATTCTCGGCCGGGATAACGGTGGAGGCCGGATGCAACCCCTCTACCTCAAACTGCGAATGGCCGGTTACATCGGACACCAGCTTCAACATGTGGTCATGATTGATGGCCAGCACCTGATCTTTGAAAGGAATGGCGCCCCGGTTAACATCATGGGTACTGATGCGGTTATTACGAAACATCAGCCGTATCGGTTGACCGGCGGCGGTTTTCAGATCCGGGCCGAAAACGGAATCGGACACCTTACCCTGCAATACCGTGCATCCCTTTAGCCGGGGAATATCCCCGTCGTCGATTATTTTTTTTATGGGACGGCCCTCGTTTACACGATCGCCATATTCCCGGACCAACTCCCTGGCCTGCTTTTCATTTAACATATTGCCCCCTATGCCAGCTTGCCGCGGCGTTCTTTTATTTTTTGCATTTCCATCAGTTTTTTATACACTTTGCGTGTTTTTTCCTCCAACTCTTCCAGGGTACCGTTGTTCTCGATTACGAAATCGGCCCAGGCCGCTTTGTCCTTCAGGGGTATCTGCTTGCTGGCCCGTTCCCGGAACTGCTGACGGGACATGCCGTCACGTTCCTTAACCCGCTTTTCACGGTTGGGGATGGAGGCCGTTACCACGATAATGGCGTCAAAGTTACGTTCAATGCTGATTTCGTAAATCAACGCCGCATCGATGATGATCAGCGGATAGCGGCCGGAAAAGCGTGCTTTCTCCATGGCTTCGATGATATTCTCCACCATGCGCGGATGTACCAGCTGATTTAGCTTACGGGTTTCGGTGATATCCTTAAAGGCACGTTCGGCCAGCAAGGCACGGTTCAACCGACCCTTTTCAAAAATATCCTCGCCAAAAACCTTCATCAGATCCTTTTGCAGGGATTTGTTACGAGCAATGGCCTGCTTGGCCATTTCGTCGGCGCTGATCACCTTCGCGTTGCCCTTTTCCATAAGCTTGGCCACGGTGGACTGTCCACTGCCCAGGCCGCCGGTAACACCTACAATAAGGGGATTCTTATACCTTGCCATTATTCACCTCACGATTACAAGCTTTCCTGCTTTACGTCCGGCGGACGTTTCCAGGATGTAAATATATATGCCGGACGCCACCTTTTGGCCGTTACGATCGCGCTTATCCCAGCGCAGCCCGCCCAGCTCGGTTTGGGCCTTCACCCGGCGTATCAACGCTCCGTTCATGTTCATCACCGTCAATGACGCTTCACCGGCGGGCAGGGGCGCAAAATAGAGATAGGGTTCATCCGCCCGGTCGGGCTGGGGATAGACCCGCGTATCCCGCATGCCGGAAACCGCGCGGAACAGACTTACCACCGTTCCGTCATCGAGGGTGCGGCCCGACAGGCTTTGCAACTCGCCTAAACGCACGTAACTGGCCCGGCCCGTAGCCCCCAGTAGTGTCTGATCATCTAAAGTTAAGCGAACCGAATATCCGATGCTATCCAATAAAGCGATATTTTTTATACTTCCCGAGGGAATAACTTCATAATAGCGCGCATCCGTCAGCATCTCCCGCTTCATCGGCTGGCTGAAACGAATATCCAGGCGGTTTTCCCGCAAGCGGCTATCACGGACGATGGGCCGTCCCGGCGCGGCATCATAGCGAAACCACAACCGCTCGCCGGCGCGCGAGAGGGGCATGCCGTCGGCGCTGAAGATATTTTGCAAAATCAGTTGATAGTCGCGGCCCTCTTGCAGCGGCCTGTCAAAAGAGATCAGCAGACTGTTGCGTCCCCCGGCCGGTACAACGGAGCTGGCGGCAATACTGTCCGTGTTTAAATAGGCCCGGAAACCAACGCTGCGCGTGATATCCAGATCCTTGTCAAAAAAGACGCGTACGCTGTGGGCATCCACCGCCTGTATCCCGCTGACGGCCAGCATGGCAAACAGGCGCACGGAATCGGTGTTGCTGAAAAAGCTTTCGCTCAGGGAAAAATCGCTGTTAACGGCGGTCAGGGCGTAAATATACAGGCTGTCCCTGTTCAGAGCCGAATCCACATACACCCGGGCGGACACACTGTCCACCGCCAGCCAATCTCCGGCCTCTTTTTTGCGGTAGACCTTATAATAATCCGCGGCGCCACTTTGCCAGTTCAGACGGATGCTTTGGCTGTCGCGCACGGTAACCGTCAAAAAAAGCGGCGCGGGGGGGCGTTGTTCGCTTCCCGCGTGGTATCCGGATATGGTGATACCGTCATTGACATAGAACTCCGGCCGGGTATCGCCGCTCAGATCCATAAACAAAACGGTATTGGAACGTACATTGTCTTTCAGCCAGACCGGTATCCACCGCGCCCCGCGTCGCTCAAGAACATATAAATGGGGAAACAGCGCGGCAAAAAGAGTGGGCCGCCCCCGATACGGAAAGCCGCGGATAGCACTGTCAAAGTCGCGCGTATCGCTAAAACCGAAAAAGGAGATCGTGTCCAGAACATGCAGCCCGTCTTGCCGGTTATAGGCAAATGTTTCCATGCTCCAGTAACGGGCGTCGAACTCATGCTCGTAATTGACATTTTCCGTGGTATGGGTGGCCAGAATCAGCAGACTGTCGACGGCGGTGATCATCTCCGTGGAATTTTCAAAACGGGTACGCAGCGTATCGGCCAGTTCCCAACTGTCATTGCCCGTGTTCCTATACACCAGGACGTCACCGTCATAGTCACCATAGGCCAGTTCCCGGACGCCGTCGCCGTCCATATCCCATAATTGCACGCGGGGCACCCCCAGGCGGTTGGCTCCACGGGTGGGGTTGCCAAGAAAAGCGCTTTCCCTAAATCCGTTATCACCATCGCTTTCCAGAATACGGTATCCTTCGTCTCCCTGACGGCCGATAATTTCCCCGCGACCGTCGCCATCCGTATCGGCATATTGCGCTCCCCAAAAGGCGGCGGTATCCTGCCAGACCAGTTCCGTGGGAAAGCCATTCTCCGTGACGGCCTCGAACAGAAAAGTTTGCTGGCCAAAACCCAATAGCATATCGGAAAGACCGTCGCCATCCACATCGCCGGCATCCCGGGGAATAACCCGAAAGGCCGTTTCCAGCCGCAGTTCAAAATGGCCGGACTCAAATTCATAAATATTCAGGGGGCCGAAGCTTTGCTCCTCATCATACAGGCTCATGATCACCTCCGGCTTGCCGTCATGATCCAGATCGGTGGCATGAGGCAGCATATACCCCGGAGGCAGGCTCCAGGTTACGGCCTCAAAACCACGCCAGTCAAAGCGATCCGTCAGTTCAAAACGATCCTTCGTGCGCCACCCGGCCCAGCGCGTCAATCCGGCCAGATTGACAGCCCCCACACGGAAATCATAACGTCCGTCAAAAGTTTCGCGGTCTATTTTTATGCGATGCCGACGGCTCTGATAATTGGCATTGACGATGGTGGTATCGCCGGTATCCCGGTTGATCAGCATCAAACGGCCCACGCTGATATCATCCGTGCCAAAGGTAATTAAAACAGCGCTTTGCGTGCCATCAAGCAAGGGGATTTGTTCGATATCGCTGATTACCGGCGGAGTCTGGTCTTTTTCAAAGGTGGAATGGATTTCCAGGGTCCGGCCCGTGCGCAGCAGCGCCGTCAATCGCAATTCGATCAAAGTGTCGGGAAGGGAACTCAGCCGGAGGGTGGCGATGGAATCCTGCCACACCTGCCTACCGCTAATGCTGCCGAGACTTTGCCAGTTTTGCGGTGAAACGCCCAGACCGTAATCCAGAGAGAACGATTCCAGATCCGGATGTTGCACCGTGGCCCGTATTTGTACCTCGGGGGCGGAGACGGCGCTGTTTACCAGCGGTTCATCGATGCGCATCCGGCCGCCATAGGGCAACAAAAGCGCCCGCGCGGCATTCAGGCGGCCCGATCCGCTGTAAACATCCCAGCCGTTGAAGATAATGTCATCGCTGGTGGAGATGAGAACATTGCGCAGGGTCTGTGGGCTGTATTGCGGCCGGGCGCTGAGCAACAGGGCGGCCACGCCGGATACCAGGGGAGCGCTGAAGGAGGTGCCGTTAAGGCTTTTATAGCCTCCGCCCGGGGCGGTACTGATCATATCCACCCCCGGCGCCACCAGGTCTATGGAAGAACCGTAGTTGGAAAACCCGGCCAGGCCGTCATTGCGATCACTGGCGCCGACGGAAATGACATCCGGCAATCCGGAAGGAAAATGAATCTGATCGGTGGCACTGTTGCCCGCCGAGGCAATCAGGATCAACCCCTGCCCGGCCACATAGCGGATCACATCCCTTAAAAAACGGGAAAGCGCCACATCGCCAAAGGACATATTGACAATCCGGGCGCCGTTATTCAGAGCGTAAAACAGAGCCTGGGCCACATCATCCTCTTCCAGATAGCCCGAAGCGGTACCGGCGCGCAGAACCATCAGTCTGACACCCGGCGCCACACCGCTGATGCCGATACCGTTATCGGCGGCCGCGGCAATCAGCCCCGCCACTTCGGTCCCGTGCCCGCCGGAGAACTCATCATCGGGACGGTTATCGGGCGTGATATAATCGCCGCCGTCGGGGAAACGCGGGGCATCGGTAAAATCGTAACCGATGACGTCATCGATAAATCCGTTGCCGTCGTCATCCAGACCGTTTTCATCAGCGCTGTCCAGGCGGCCGTTGCCGTTCAGATCTTCGGCGCTGTTTATCCAAAAGCGGCCCTGCAGGTCGGGGTGATCATAGTCGACACCGGTATCGATTACCCCCACCACCACGTCGTTGCTCCCGCGGGAAACCTCCCAGGCCCCGGCACTGTTTATTTTTTCCAGATACCACTGTTCGGCGCTGAGGGAATCGTCGCTGAGCACGGAGGTTTTTAAAACGCCCACCGGTTCAATGAGATCGGCCCATTTCGCCTGTTGCAGAGCCTGCAAAAAGGCCTTATCCGCTTTTTGCACCAGCAGCCATTTTTCAAAGGGGGAACGGTTGTTATGAGTCAGAAGAAGATCATGAAACTTAATATTTCCGGGGCGGATACCGCGGGCCAGGGTATTCAGGGTGTTAAAATTACCGCGGATCAGTTCCGCCTTGTGGCCCTGCCCTTCGTCGGTCAGCCGGACAAAATAAGACTGCCCCATCAATAATTGCATACCGATGAGACAGAAAATGAGGATACGTGTCATTAAGGATAATTTCTGTGTGCTTATTGTACCTGTAAAAATTTTTCCAGGAATGAAATCTTTCTAACAAAGCGGGGATTATCCGGTTCCCTTTTGCTCAGTTCCATGAACACATGGCGGGCCTCGGCAAATTTCTTTTGCGCGATCAATATCTCGCCAAAGGTCGGAGTGATCAGGTTGGGATTAAGCATCAGTTTTTCAATGGTTACATCCTCTTCGCCGACGCCGGACACGGGCTGCTCCGGACCGGAAGAGGGGGATTGTTCTTCCACGTTTTCTTCAAAGGGTTCGTCATCCATCAGCAAGGCCTCTTCCTCCTCGCTGACCAACTCCAGCTCACTGATCAGTTTATCGGTTTCGTTTACGGGAGCGGCTTTTTCTTCCACAACCGGGATTTCGGCTTCCGGTTCGGGTTGCTCTTCTATAATGATGTCCTGAACCTCCAGCCATTCTTCCTCGTCATTTTCGGGAGATTCCGCCGTTTCAGCCGCTTCCGGGCTGAACATATCGGTCATCAATGAGGCAAAATCCTCATCGGTTTTATCAAAACCGCTTAAATCAGGCTTCTCCATATCACCGGCCGACTCTTCCAGAATGAGCTCATCGGCCAGGGGATCAAACCGGTCGGATATCTGAACATCACTTTCGGCGGAAACATCCCCGGTCTCTTCCATCAGGGTGGACAAATCCTCCTCTTCGGCCGGGTCATCCACCGGCGGCTCTTCTTCCATCAGCTCTTCCCCGACGATCATCTCTTCATCCACCTCGTCAAGCAATTCCTGAACGCTGTCTTCCGGAGCTGTCTCCTCTGCTTCCGGCGGGGTGTGCGCTTCAAGGGGCAAACGGGCCAGTTCACCGGCCAGTTCCTCTTGCAGGGCGTCATCATAAGGGAAATACATCAGTTTTTTTATTTGCCAATCACGGGCAATTTGATGCAAACCGTTTTCCCGGTTGATCTCCGCCAGCGCGTTCATGGCGGCCAGATTGTTAGGGGCAAAGGTGATGGCGCGCTCGAATTCGGCCCGGGCCTCGTCCGTTCTTCCCAGGGCTTTATAACACATTCCCAGCACCATATGCCCGTCGGCATAGCGCGGAAAACGGCGCACGCCGGCCTCAGACAGATGCAGGGCATTTTCGGCCTTTTCCTGCTGCAATAAGGCATGTGCTTTTGATGCGAAAAGTATAAAATCTTTTTCCATGACATTGGACATAAAACGATCTCCTCTTACCAGCCACTCAAGGTAGTGTTTACGATATCTTCGGTAATAATTTCAAGAGCTTCATCTACGGCGGCGTCTATTTCATCCTGTCCGGCTGAGGCCTGTAGCAAGGTGTATGCTTCAAAGGTTTTATTGTACATATTTTTTGAGGCGCGTACATCCTCGCACTTCACCTTTACCTTAACGATCAAACGGTACTCGGTAACATTTTCACCCTGTTCCACCGCCTGCTCCACCCGGTTAACCGAAAGGATGGTTCCGGTTAACAGCAGGGTAGCCCGGCTCTCATCCACCACTTTCAGGGTGTTATCATTCACAAACCCGTTAATAACACTGTCGGTGACTTTTTCACGGATATCGGGCCAGGCGCTGCGATCATCAAACAGCGGCACGGCCACGGAGTTAAGATAGGAAGGCAGGGCTCCCTTAAAGGAGTAGTAGCCACAGGACGAAATCAAAAAAAGCAAGGTAAAAACCGGTATCAGGGCTTTACGCATTACAAACCATATTCCTTAATTTTTCGGTACAGGGTCCGCTCGCTGATTTGCAGGGCGCGGGCGGTTTTTCTTCTGCTACCGCCGAAACGGTTCAGAGTTTCCTTAATCATTTCCCGCTCCATACCGGCCAGGGTGGTCGGCTTAACCTCATTGCCATTTTCCACGCCGGAGCTGTCTTGGGGCATATAACTGACAGGCACCGGTGGCGAGGAAGGCAGATTGTTCGGATAGGGCCCTCCCGGCATCGAGGCTCCCTGTATAAAGGAGGCGAACATCTGTTTCAGTTCGGTGATTTCCAGCTTCATGGCCACCAGGGTACGGTAAATCAATTCCCGTTCCACCTGTTCCGGGGTTTTATTAACCGGCATGGGCAGCATATCCGACGAACCGGACATGGTGTTTTGCATATTGAGGGCATTGCGCACATAATCGGGACGGACAACCTCTCCGCGATTGAGAATGATGGCCGTTTCCACAAAGTTACGTACTTCACGCACATTACCCGGCCAGTCATACTGCATCATTAAATTTACGGCATCCGGTGAGAAACCCTTAAAGTTGATGTTGTTCTTATCGGCGAACTGCCGCGCAAACAGGTCTATCAAACCCGGCAGGTCATCCTTGCGATCCCGCAAGGGGGGAATGATCAGGGTTATGGCCTTTAGACGGTAGTAGAGGTCGCGGCGAAACTGATTTTCCTGCACGGCCTGTTCCAGATTGCGATTCGTGGCGGCGATGACCCGTACATCCACCTTTTGGATTTCCGTACCGCCGACACGCATAAATTCGGAGGTTTCCAGCACCCGCAGCAGTTTGACCTGCGTATTAAGGGGCATCTCGCCAATTTCATCAAGAAAGATGGTGCCTTTATCGGCCACCTCGAAGTAGCCCTTCTTCTGCCCCACCGCTCCGGTAAAGGAGCCTTTTTCATGGCCGAACAATTCCGATTCCAGTATGCCTTCGGGTATGGCGCCGCAATTTACGGAAACCAGTGTGCGGTTTTTTCGCTTGCTCAGGCGGTGTATGGCGTTGGCCACCACTTCCTTACCCGTTCCGCTTTCACCGTTGATCAACACGGAAAGATCGGTGGGCGCTACCATGGCAATGGTTTGCAACAGTTCCTCTACCCTGGGATTGGAACCGTAAAATCCGGTTAGCTTTTGCAATTCTTCGATGGAAATATTTTGCATGGAATAGTCGGAGCCCGTTATTGTTAAAAAAGCGCCATTTTGGCACAAGACAAAATGTAGGCATTTATCGTTTTCAATTCAATGAAAGAATAAATGCTGTAAATATAACAAATCCTCACCACCTCACCCCGCCAGAGGCGGGCAGGCCCGCCGAACTTTGGATGAAAATATGACTAAATATGACAAATGAATAATGACAAATGATGGGAATAAAAAATACAAAAAGATGGCTGGCCTGGATTAAAGTACAAGAAAAAGCGGAAAAATATCTTCCACCATGCCAGGACACTTTTTTGTAAACCCACAAACACGCCTACGGGATAAAACGCGGAATTTTCGGGTGAGCGAATGGCAATGCATGAAGTCATGGCAGGGAGATAAAATTCCGCTTATGCATTTGGTTCTTCTGGCGAAACAAAAGAACAAAGAAGAATCTTTGTTTTGGCAATGCCTTGCCGGAAAGGCCGTTATCCCGGTAGAGGTGGTCTTACCCACCTCACCCCCGCCAGAGGCAGTCTTGCCCGCCTTGGGAGGGGGCCGGCCCGACGGAGCCGGGCAAGCCCCGCCCCCTCTCCTCGTTCAGGAGAGGGGAGTACAAGACCATTGTGTCTTGGTGTGAAGTATAAAAGGAGATGCAAGACCAGGGGCGTCAATAAGGTTGTTTCATATTTGGAGTCTTTTTTCTACTAAGGTTTGTAAAAGGGAGATAAGGTTTTCCAAATCATTGGCCGTTTTTCGGGGACTTCAAAGGGAAAAATCACTTCTTTGTGGCTTTGTGAGAGTAAATCTCAAGAGCGTCCTCTATATAAAAAGATCGAACTGTTCAAACTCAAATCGCCTGGTAAGGAATTTCGTGGAGAACCGTAAACTTACGAGGATAAAAGGCGGAATTTTCGGGTGAGCGGTTGG
>WGCN01000098.1 GCA_015493745.1 Calditrichales bacterium | reverse complement strand
GCCTATATTATATGCTTTGATAAATTTAACAGACAGGATTTAGTTTGACGAACGTAACTTTTGAAGATTTAGGACTATCACCGGAAACATTAAAAGCAGTAAAAGACCTGGGTTTTGAACAACCCACCGAGATACAGGAAAAGGTGTTGCCGGTATTAATGGAGAAGCAGCTGGATATTATCGCGCTCTCCCAAACGGGCACCGGCAAAACCGCCGCATACAGTTTACCCATCATAGAAAAAATCGATCTTGAAGGCTGGCAGACCCAGGCGCTTATATTAAGCCCCACACGCGAGCTGTGCATTCAGATCAGCAAGGATATTCAATCCTATGCCAAATATATCCCCGGCCTGCGGGTGGTGCCCGTCTATGGCGGCGCCGATATCCAAAAGCAGATACGGGATTTAAAAAAGGGCGCGCATATCATCGTGGCCACCCCGGGACGTATTCTGGATCTGATCGGCCGGAGCAAGGCCGACGTCAGCATGGTTAATACCGTTGTGCTGGATGAGGCCGATGAAATGCTGAATATGGGCTTTAAGGAAGACCTCAACGCCATATTATTTGAAACGCCGCGCGACAAGAACACCTTGCTCTTTTCGGCGACCATGCCTTCCGAGGCCGATCGGCTGGCCAAACAGTATATGGAAGAGCCTCTGCGTATCACCGTGGGAAAAAAGAATTCCGGCGCCGAGAATGTCAGCCACTACTTTTACATGGTTCAGGCCAGGGATCGCTATAAAGCCCTGCGCCGCCTGGTGGATTATAACCCCGATATGTACGCCATCGTTTTTTGCCGTACCCGGCGCGAGTCCAAGGAAATTGCCGACCGCCTGATGCGCGACGGTTATGAGGCCGACGCCCTGCATGGCGACCTGACCCAGGCCCAGCGTGACCATGTGATGAATAAATTTCGTCTGCGTCATATCCGCCTGCTGGTGGCCACCGATGTGGCGGCCCGCGGTTTGGATGTTAACGACCTGACCCATGTGATCAATATCGATCTGCCCGAGGATGTGGAAGCCTATACCCATCGCAGCGGTCGTACCGGTCGCGCCGGTAAGACCGGCGTCTGCATGAGTATCATCCACAGCCGGGAGAAAGGCCGTCTGCGCCGTATTGAGAATATCATTAAAATGGAAATCGTTCAACAGCCGGTACCCAGCGGGGAAAAGATTGTTGAGCAGCAGGTATTGCATTTTGTGGATCGCCTGCGCGCCGTGGAGATGAATGACCCTTCTCAGGATGCTTTGCTGGAAACGGCCCGGGAACGACTGGCCGATTTGAGCAAGGAAGAGCTGGTGGATCGTTTGGTGGCGCTGGAGCTGAGTTTACTGATCAAGGCCTATAAAAACGCGCCCGATCTGGATTATAAGGAAAAACACAGCAGCCGGGGCGAGCGTGAGCGCGGCCGGGGTCGTGACCGAAAGCCCATGCGCGAGGGACGCCGTTCCGCCGGATACGGACGGGATCGCGGCAACTGGGTACGCTTTCATATCGGCGTGGGTGAGAAGCAGGGCCTTCAGGCCGGTGATATTATCGGCATGATCAACCGCGCTACCCGCAGCAAGGATATTCCCGTGGGCAAGATCGAAATTTTAAAAAGCTTTGCCTTTTTTGAAGTAGACGCCAACTATGTGGATGGCGTGGAACAGGGCATGCGCAAGGCTGATTTTCGCGGAAAGCCGGTAAGGGTGGAACGGGCGGAAAATTCGGGTCCGCGCGCACCCCGGGCGCCGCGCCGTAAGAAAGAGCGCGTCTGGTAAAATAACAGGCGCTCCATTGGTTTGAAGCTACCGGTGTTTCCCGAGGGGAAATGATGGTAGCTTTTTTTATTTGTGGCCGACCGGCGGGCGGCCCTTTTATGCGCACCGCTGTAAGCGGCCAGCGGTAAAAGGGCTTTATCGTATTGTATGAATTGTTCAAAAGAGCTAATTTTGAGAAAAAAAAGGAATACGGGTGTCTTTTCTGCAAATTCTCAGGCAACGCCTTGCCGGAAATGAAAGCAGGGTTCTTTACCTGGCCATGCTGACCATGGGCGCCAGCGGGCTGGCCTTTGAGTATACCCTGAGCAAGATTTCCGGTGATATCCTGGGCAACTCGGTACAGCAATGGGCCGTCATCATCGGCGTGATGATGTTTTTTATGGGCATCGGCAGCGATGTGCAAAAATATGTGGCGGAGAAAAATCTGTTTGACGCCTTTGTTTTCCTGGAAACGGTTTTGGCCCTGGCCGGCGCGCTGGGGCCGATAGTCTTCATCTATATCTACGGACTTTTCCCTTTCCATTTTGTGCTGGTGCAATACTTCTTCATTATTGCCATCGGTTTAATAATCGGCATGGAAGTGCCGCTGGTGTCGCGGCTGAATGCCCGCTTTTTGCCGGAACTGCGTTTAAACCTGGCCGCCGTGCTTAAGATGGATTATATCGGCGCCCTGCTGGGCGCCCTGGCCTGGATATTCCTGCTGGTGCCCAATTATGAATTGAGCCGGGTGGCTTTTCTGATAGCCTTTTTTAACTGGGGCGTGGCGCTCATTTCCCTCTACTTTTTCCGCCGCCAGGTTGTGCGCGGGCGGCTCCTGGCCGCCGTTAATCTGTTGGTGGGACTGACGCTTGTCGTCGGCTTTTTTAATGTGGATCGCTGGCGGATTGACGCCGAGCAGTATCTCTATCGCGACCGGATTGTCTACAGCCACACCACTCCCTATCAGCATATCGTGCTTACCGAGGGGCGGAACGGGGATATTTCCTGTTATATCAACGGTCACTTGCAGTTTTACAGCGGGGATGAATTTATCTATCATGAAAACCTGGTGCATACGGTGATGAATGCCGCGCCCGTCCATGCCAATGTTTTGATACTGGGTGGCGGTGACGGACTGGCCCTGCGCGAAGTGCTGAAGTATAAGGATGTGCGCCGGGTGACCCTGTGCGATCTGGATCCGCAAATGACACAGTTGGCGGCGGAAAATCCTTTTTTCCGCGGGCTGAACCGCGATGCCCTGAACGACAATGAACGGGTGAAGGTTGTCGAGGCGGCAGTAAGTCCGGGCGAGAGTTATACCGTCTTCAGTAAAAACGATAAATACCTGTGGCGCGGCGGTTATGATTCCGTGGCCACCGTCCATGTGGTGAATATGGACGCCGCCAGGTTCGTGGAGCGCATTTCCGGCATGTACGATGTGATCATTGTCGATTTTCCCGATCCCAACGCGCCGGATCTGGCCAAGCTCTATTCCAAAACCTTTTACGAACATCTGCGTAAAAAGCTGTCCAGGGACGGGTTGATGATTCAGCAGTCCACATCCCCCTATCACGCGCGGGAGGTCTTTTTAAGCATAGGAAAAACCATGCGCGACGCGGGCTTAAGCACGGTGCCGCTCAAGGACAATGTGCCCAGCTTTGGCGAATGGGGCTGGTGGATCGCCGGACGGGCGGAAAATTATAGCCCCGGCCGAATAAAAAAAGCCCTGCGGGGTATAAAGAACATCGCCGTTGAAACCCGTTACCTGACGGCCCCGCTCATCCGGGCCAATCTGGTTTTTCCCCGGGACGCGCTGAATGATGATGATATCCGCGTGAATACACTTGGTAATAGTGTTATTTATCATTATTATCTGAATGCCTGGCAAAATGAGTAATACCAAAAAATCGAGAGGTGCATCTTGAACGAAAACATATTTAAATACCTGGCGCTCTTCTTTTTTGTGATCATGATCTGGTCTTTTTGTTCGGAGCCGGACAGAAGCGGGGATGTGTATGATGTAAACGTACAGACCCTGACCCCGGCCAGCGACGGACTCGATCTGAAGGCGGTGGGCGCCCTGCTTAAAAAGGCGAAGGATGCCGAATCGCTGGAACGGATGTTGAATGATCCGAAGGAAGGCGTCAACAATCTGGATTTAAACGGTGACGGCAAGGTGGACTATATCAAGGTGACCGAATACGGTGATGACAAGGTACGCGGCTTTTCGCTGACCACCGAACCGGCTAAGGGGGAAGAGCAGGAACTGGCCACCATCGAAGTGGAAAAAGCGGGTGACAAGGCCAATGTGGATATCAGGGGCAATGAACAGATTTACGGCCCGCGCAGCTATTATCATTCCAGCTTTGGGCTGACGGACTTTTTGATCATGAGCTATCTGTTCAGTCCGCACCGTTTTTATATGTCGCCCTGGTCCTACGGTTACTATCCCGGGTACTACCGGCCCTATTCCACCATGGACTACAACAGCTACCGCAACCGGACGTCTTCCTACAACCGTTCCGGCCGCTTTGTAAAGACCAACGCGCCCAATGTGACAAGCACGGTCAAATCGCCCAACAGCGGCAAAACGGCCACCAGCGTGCGCGCTCCCCTGAAAAATCCCACCAAATCCCAAAAAAGCTTTCAGGCACGATCGGTAAAAAGCAGCCGCAGCGGTGGTTTCGGGCGCTCGTCTTCGGTACGGCGGGGCTCATCTTCACGCAGCGGCGGTTACCGCTCCGGTAAATAATAAAATGAGGTGCATATGGAAAATTATATTCAAGAGTTGTTAAATACGGAGCCGGTGTTCTGGCTGTTACAATTCGAAGGCGCGGCCTACCTTTTAACGGTTTTTCTGGTTTTATATGCCGCCAAGCTTTTTTATGATCTGTTTACTCCTTTCAACGTCAATGAGCAACTGACGGAAAAGGATAACAAGGCCGTGGCGGTTTCTTTTTCCGGGTATATGTTTGGCATGTTGATCATCCTGCTGGGTATTTTCCATGAAGGAAGTTCCGGCTCCCCGGCCGTTCATGAAGGAATAGACCTGGTCAGGGATTTACTCGATACGCTCATCTGGGGCGTTATCGGCGTCATTCTTCTTAACCTGGCCCGCCTTATCAATGACCGGCTGATTCTTTCGCGCTTTAGCGTGATCCGGGAGCTGGTGGAAGACCGGAACGTGGGCACCGGCGCCGTGCTTTGGGGCGGCTATATCGGTTCGGCGCTGATTATACAGGCGGCCATTTCCGGGGAGTCCTCGGGCTGGCTGTGGGATGTGGCCGGATCGCTGCTTTTTTTCCTCATCGGACAAATCGGTTTTATCGTCTATGCCAAAATCTATGAGTGGCAAACCCGCTTTGAACTGCACAAGGAGCTCGAGGCGGATAACGTGGCCGCCGGCGTCGCCTTTGGCCTGAGCCTGGTGGCCGTGGGCATTTTGCTTTCGGGATATCTCTATCTGTACGATTCGCTGCCGGGATTTCTGGTCTGGCTGGTGATAAGCTGGTTTGTGCTGGCCGTCAGCCGGTACATCGTCGATAAGCTTATCCTGCCCGGGGCGCTTTTGGATGAGGAAATTTCCCGCGACCGTAACTGGGGCGCGGCCCTGGTGGAAGGCAGCATCGCCGTGGGCATGGCCCTGTTGATCGTACCGGCCTTTCTGGCCTGAGCTTAACATTAATCATTAAAGAGGGCAGATGAAGAAATATCAATTAAGCACGCAGCAGAAAAAGGACTTTGCCGGTATCTATCTGCTGGAGTATATGATCAATACTCCCTATACGCCTCCCATTTTTCTGGAAGGTAACGATCAGGATCTGGAAGAGGTGCTGGCGGAACTGATGGCCGGCGGATGGATAGAAATCCACAATAACGAAAAATATGTGCCCACGGAAAAAGGACGTAAGCGCTTAAAGAAATTTATGGCCCGTTACAGTGAATATCTGACTATTTTTGATATTTACTGCGCCGTTGATCTGGAAAAGGGCGAGTTTGCTTTTTCCCGCTGGGCCGAATTTGACAGTGACGAGGCTTTCCGGGCCTATTTGCAGGAAGAACGCTGGGATGATTTGCGCGTGGCCGTGGCGGAATATAAGGAGATGGACCCGGTGGAGATCGTCTTTATGAGCTTTATAAACGAAGGCCGCTTCGGACGTTCGGAGTCGGGCTGGCAGTTTGACCTGCTGCTGGGCTCGGTGTGGGATGACATACTGGAAATATGCGATACGGCCATCCACTGGCAGGAACTGGGCTATGAGGATGATCAGGGGGTGGTGCCGGCCGAAGACGTGATCGAGGATATAATCATCCGGGGCACGGAAATTATGCTGGAGCTGCTGGGTGAGGATTACAACCCCGCCCCTCCGCGCCATGAGGGCGACGGCGACGCCGAGTATGTGGTCGATGAGGTGGAAATGCCCGGGTATGGCAAAAAGCATTATAAAAAATACCTTGATCCCGGTTATAAAAGTAAAAACTGGATAAACTAAGCATGGCCATGGAAACCGTTAAAAAGCGATGACCCTGTTCTTACAACTTTTTAAAAAAATATTCCGTCACACACGGCGAAACAATCTGGTAAGGGTTCTGTTGCTGGCCCTGATGCTCAATCTGGCCTTTGGCGTTGCTTTTTTTTATGCCGAGCGCGATGTGCAGCAGGGGCTGACGCTGGTGGACGCCATCTGGTGGGCCATGGTAACCATGACCACCGTCGGTTATGGCGATATTTACGCCCAAACATGGGTGGGACGCTTTTTAATCTCCTACCCCTGTATGATTATCGGTATCGGCATCCTGGGTTATCTGGTGGGCGCTATTGCCGAAACCATGCTGGACTACGGTTCCCGAAAAAGGAAAGGTTTGTTGAGGGTAAAAATGAAAAATCATCTGATTATCTGTAATTTTCCCGGCGAGCAAAAGGTGGCGCGGGTTATCGAGGAACTGCGCCGCAGCCGTCAGTTTGCCCAAAGCCCCATCGTGCTGATCAGCGCCCGCATCAGGGAGCTTCCGGCGCGGCTGGTGGAGATGGAGGTGCGCTTTGTGCAGGGCGATCCGGTTAGGGAAGAGGTGCTGCAAAAGGCGGCGGTGCGCCAGGCCCGGGGGGTCTTTATTTTGGCTGAAAATCCGGCCGACCCGGCCTCGGATACGCTTTCCTTTGCCATTGCCACACAGGTGCATCTGGTGGAGAAGGAGCTGAAAAAGGATATCCGCATGGTGGTGGAACTGGTCAGTCAGGAAAACCGCGCCATGATGCATCGCTCCGGCGCCGACGGCATTGTCAGCGCCGACGGTATTATGGACGCCCTGATCGCCCAGGAATTCCTTTTCCCGGGTTTGAATAAGGTGTTCCATGAAGTACTCAGTAACGCCCGCGGCAGTCAGTTTTATATTGTGCCCAACGAGCTGGGCGCGGGCAGTTTCGGCCTTTTGCAGAAAAAAGCCATCGACGCCCCGCAACGGGTTAGC
This sequence comes from Calditrichales bacterium, assembly GCA_015493745.1. GTDB lineage: Bacteria > Calditrichota > Calditrichia > Calditrichales > J004 > J004. The sequence continues at coordinate 2,598 of WGCN01000098.1, read as the reverse complement.
CTGGTGGGCGTAAGGCACAAGGGGGAAATTATTTTGAATCCAAAGGCGGATTTTGGCGTAGATGAAAACGACGATTTGGTAATTATGGCTCCCGATCCCGCCGAATACCAGTTACTGGCCGGGAGCTGAAATAAATTTAAACAAACAGGAGTGTGTATGAACGTAACCATTGCCACGCGTAAGGAAAATGATTTGATATCATTTTTGGAACACAACGACTATGAAACGGAGAGCCTTGGGGATAATATTCTGCGCGTGCAGCGTGACGGAGAACTGCCCGTTTACATCAGTAAAAACGGTGACAGCCTCTATTTTGAAGTAGATCTGGGCAACGTCAGCGCTTTTGCCGATAAGGAGTTCTATTTTAAGCTGCTGGATCTGAATACGGAAGTATTGCCGGTCAGCTTTGGCGTGAACAACAGCAATCCCGATGATCCGCGGCTGGTGCTGGTGGAAAGCCGGGAAACCACGGACCTGAGCGATCAGGAACTGCTGGCCGTTTTTGACGCCATGGAACTGGCGGTGGACAAAGCCGAAAATCTTTTAAAGCCCTATATGGCGTAGTTGAAGTTTTAATGGCTGCGCGACAAAAACCGTATACGATCGTATACGAGGACGACAACCTGCTGGTGGTGGACAAGGCGGCGGGCATCCCCGTGATCCCGGAACGCGTCAATACCGCCGCCGTCGCTTTGAACCGTCAGTTGCAAAACCGCTATGGAAAGGGCGGGGAACAGGCGATATGGGTGGTGCATCGCATCGACCGTGACACCAGCGGATTGGTGTTGTTTGCCCGCAACCCGCAAGCGCATCGCGCCTACAGCGGCCTGTTTCAGGAAAAGACGATTCAAAAGCGTTATCTGGCCATCAGCCGGGGCCATGCCCCGGATGCGGCGGGGGAGATTGACGCTCCCATACGCATTAGCCAGAAAGGCCGGGCGGTGATCGATGCCCATCGTGGAAAACCTTCCCTGACCCGTTTTTATCTGCAACGGCAGTACAGGCAGTATACCACGGTCTGGGCCGAGCCGGAAACGGGACGGCAGCATCAGATACGGATACACCTGAAAAGCATCGGCCTGCCCCTGGCCGTGGACCCTTTGTACGGATCGGCCGGGCCCATCGATTTATCGATGATCAAGCGCGGTTACCGTTATAAAAAGGATGAAGCGCCGCGACCGTTGATCCGACGACTTAGCCTGCATTGCGCGCGCCTGAGTTTTACGGACCCCCTGAGCGGGGAAGAAAAAAGTTTTAACGCGGATATACCCGGCGATATGCGGGCCCTGATAAAAAGTCTCGATCGCTGGGGCGACCCGACACCATTTGAAAGTAATCTTAAAGGAGAAAATCATGAGCATATTCAGTCGCCTGTTTAAAATCGGTGAAGCCAAAGCCAATCAGGTAGTGGACAGCCTGGAAAAGCCGGAACTGATGCTGGAACAGGCCATCAAGGATAAGGCCAAGCAGATCCGCGAGGCCAAAAAGTCGGTGATGAGTGTGATCGCCACGGAGCGGCAGACGCGGGCCCTGCTTTTGAAAGAGCAGAATGAAAAGAGCACCTGGGAAGCCAAGGCCCAACAGGCCCTGAAGTCGGGTCGCGAGGATTTGGCGGTAAAAGCGCTGACCCGTTCGCAGGAGCATGAACAAAAGGCCGTCCAGTTGGAACAGACCTGGAAAGCACAAAAAAACAGCGTGGATCAGTTGAAGCTGGAAATCGTGAAAATGGAAGATGAACTGGCCGAGTTTAAGCGCAATAAGGACTTTATCATCGCCCAGGCTAAGACGGCGGAAGTGAAAAAACAGATATATCAGGCCAAGGCCAATATGCAAAACGACCGCAGCGCCGACGACTTAATGGCCCGTATGAAAGCCAAGGCCGAAAGGGCCTCCTTTGAGGCCGACGCCGCCGAGGAGATGGCCGAGCAGGTGACCGGGGACTCCCTGGAAAAAGAGTTTGCCCAACTGGGCGGCGCCAGCGCCTCGGCCGATGTGACCGCCAAGCTGGAAGCGATGAAAAAACAATTGGGCAGCGGCAGTTGATGAGCAGTCCTCATCTTGGGCGGCACATGCTGCTGGAACTGTTTGATTGTCCCTATGCGGAGTTGAACAGTCTGGAAGATGTCCGTAGCCGCCTGTTGCGCATCACCGATGAGATCGGCGCCACCCGGGTGAACGAAAATTTTCATCATTTTTCGCCTCAGGGCATCAGCGGGGTGGTCATCATTGCCGAAAGCCATCTGACCATCCACACCTGGCCGGAGCATGGTTATGCCGCCATCGATCTGTTTACCTGTGACGCCTCCATCGATTACGATCTGGCGGAAAGATTGCTGGTCGGGGCCTTTAAGGCCGGACGCCATGAACGGCAAACTCTGGCCCGGGGGCAGATGACCGTTGTACACCCGGCCTGAGGCGAAAACCAAGTGAAAGGAGAGACGTGAAAAAACTGGGACTGGCCCTTGGGGGCGGCGGCGCGCGCGGATTGGCGCATATCGGTATTTTACGCGTGCTGGAGCGGGAAAATATTCCCGTGGGGGTGATCACCGGATGCAGCATCGGCGCCATTATCGGCGGCTTGTATGCCTACTATCACAA
>WGCN01000097.1 GCA_015493745.1 Calditrichales bacterium | reverse complement strand
GTGTTTAGCGGGCCAATTAAACAGGTAAATCGCCATGTCATAGAACATATTTTCAAAAAAAAGACGTTTTTAAGGATAATTACAGGATATAACTGAATTCTTCAGATGTCTCCTAAAATAATTGGGATAGTATTCTTTGAACATATTTCTCATAATATTTTGTATTAATTCGATAACACATATCGGCCATATGCTTACCGGAACGAACGCTGAATGAACTTCAGGTTGTCAATTAACCGTCCGCGTGAAGTTTCCGTGTACAGCATTTTGTTATGCGAAAATAAAGAACGAAAGCCATATAAATATTCTGTTCATTATTTGAATACTTACCAATCATATCACTCTCGCCAAGCCTCCCGACTGAACTGTTTAAAAGTTGTGGATTTTTTACTAATTCTTGACTCAACAGAATAAATATTGGCCTACATCCATTATTTTCAAACTTGTATTTCGCAGGATGGATACCTTCAAATAGTTGTTTTTTATTTCCATAGTATAGTATTATTTAAACAATATACTATTCTACCGTAAAAGTATTTGACAAAATAATATCTTCAGTTGAAATATTAGTCGAATAGCCATAGGGTATTCTAAACCTATATGTACCTACCTCACTTAATGAAAGACTGTCAACCAACGACTTAGAATTATTAGCAATAAGATCAATACTTAAGCATAATGCTAAACATGGTAAACCACGGCTTTCATATTCATTCCACTTGTCACCATCGAAACGATCCACATACAATGCAAGACCAGAACAACAGCTTAAAAAATGAATATTTTCCTCAGAAGAAGTTGAAATAGTGATTGTCATTTTATCATTAACAGAATAATTATTTTTATCTGTGGATGCAACCGGTGTTTCTGTAAACTTGATACCTGTATCTGAACATTGAAAACTAAAAATTGAAAGTATGAAAACTAAAAGTGCTCTATTCATAATACACCTCTCAGTTAATGTCCGTATAATCCATTGATTTTAGCAGTTATCCGGCAATCAACAGATGTCCCTATAAGTATGGAAAAACACACCCGTTTTCTCCATTGCCCCGGCTTATTTTATCAACAACATGCGCCCATATACAATCTTTGCCCCATATTGAATCGAATAAAAATAGGCGCCGGAAGGCAAGGTGCCGGAATTCCAGGGGATGGATACTATACCCGAATAAAAGGCGGGGCCGGGAAACAGTGTCGTTCTTTTTTCGTCCACCTTCCTGCCCAGGGCGTTGTATACCTTAAGGATAATGGGGGAATCGAATTGAGTGACCAGCCTGAAGTTGATATTGGTATAGGCGTTGAAAGGGTTGGGATGGTTGGGCAGCGGCAGAAGGATTTCCTCGCGGTCACCTTTTTGGGAGGGGGTGCTTATGCCGGTTACAGCCTGCCCCAAAGCATAGCGGTCGATCAAAGCGCCATCCATCCGGTAAAATTCCAGTGTCAGACTGTCCTGTGTGGCTGATACACGCATGGCGCCATAGCTGTCGTTATACCGGAATTGCGAACCGGAAACAGGGGTGTTGAAATCATAAATGCTACGGCCGCCCAAACCGTTGACCACATAGAGCAGGCTGTCCACCATAATACGCTCGTAACTGTGATCGTGTCCGGCCAGCACCAGGGAAGCGCCCCATTCCCTAAAGGGCCACTGCAGGGTTTCGTTGGAGCCGTGACGGGCGGAAGAGTAGGGCGCGTGATGCATATAAACCACCTTCCAAGGGGCCTTACTGGCCCGCAGTTGGTCCCTGAGCCATAAAGCCTGGTCGGAGGTGGACGCGTTGCCGTCCGGCTCGTTGCCGTCGCTGTCTATGGCGAAAAAGTGTACCGGGCCGCGCACAAAGTCATAATAACGCTCATTGCCGGGCAGGGTGAAATAATCCAAGTAGGGTTGGGCATTTTTGGCCCGCCAGTCATGATTGCCCAACGAGGGAAAGAAGCGGTTACTGTCCGCGCCGCCGCCATAGCTGCCCGTGTAGGGGGCGATGTAGGCGTGAAAGTACTGTCCCACATTGTCATCCATGGTGGACGCTTCGCCGTCGGGGTAGTTGTTGTCGCCGGTGGTGATGATTAAATCCACCTTCCATCCGTCGATCATATCGGCCACGGCCTTAAGGTTGCCGCCTGCCGAGCCGTAGTCCCCGATCACGGCAAAGGTAAGGCTGTCGCCGGAGATGACCCCGCCGCGGCCCGGGATGGGAAGAAGCAAAAGCGTGCCCGTTAATAAGGCCCGTACCCACGTGCTTATTTGCGCCGATATTCGTTTCATAATAAAAAAGACCTCTGTTGTTTAAGATTAACGCTTTAAAAGAGGAAGAAAGACCCGCTCTTTTCCGCATAAAGTCCCGTCGCTTCTTTCCCTTTTGCAAAATATATGCTATTTTATAACCTAAATCGAACGGAGGATGTAATGAGAAACACATTTCTGCTAATAATGGCTTTTACGTTATCACTTTTCGCGGAAGTGAACTATGGCGGGCTTACTTTTCGCGCCCTGGGGCCGGCCCTCACATCGGGCCGTATCGCGGATATTGCCGTGGATCCGGCCAATCATGACCGCTTTTTTCTGGCCGTGGCCTCCGGGGGCGTTTGGCGCACCCAAAACGCCGGTACCACCTTTGAACCGGTTTTTGACGGCCAGGGCAGCTACTCCATTGGCAGCGTGACCATCGATCCCAACAACCCGCTAACGGTGTGGGTGGGCAGCGGCGAAAACAACTCCCAGCGCAGCGTCTCCTACGGGGACGGAGTCTACCGCAGCCTTGACGGCGGTACGACCTGGAAAAACATGGGCTTAAAAAAGTCGGAGCATATCGCCAAAATTCTCGTCGATCCCCGCGACAGCAACCGTATTTGGGTGGCCGCCCAGGGCCCGTTGTGGAACGACGGCGGCGACCGCGGGCTGTATCATTCCACCGACGGCGGTAAAAGCTGGAAGGAAGTGCTGGGCGTGGATAAGATGACCGGATGCACCGATGTGATCATGGACCCCCGTAACCCGGATGTTATGCTGGCCGCCACCTATCAACGCCGTCGTCATGTGTGGACGCTGATAGACGGCGGCCCGGGCTCCGCCATCTACAAAAGTACCGATGGCGGCAAGAGTTGGCGCAAACTGAAAAACGGCCTGCCGGCGGTGGATATGGGGCGTATAGGGCTGGCGCTGGCGCCTTCCAATCCCGACCGTGTTTATGCCATCATCGAGGCCGAGAAGGGCAGTCAGGGATTCTATAAATCCGATGACGGCGGCGAAAACTGGAAAAAAATGAATGCCTACATCAGCGGATCGCCGCAGTATTATCAGGAAATTGTCGTGGACCCGCAAAACCCGGACAAGGTGTACTCCCTGGATACTTTTTTAATGGTCACCCGGGATGGCGGCAAAAGCTGGAAAAAAGTGCCCGGTTTTTATAAGCATGTGGATCATCATGCCCTGTGGATAGACCCGGAAAACAGCAACCATATGCGCACGGGCACGGACGGCGGTTTGTATGAAACCTTTGACGGCGCGGCCACCTGGCGTTTTTTTCCCAACCTGCCGGTTACCCAATTTTACCGGGTCACGGCCGACAACGATTTCCCTTTTTATAACATCTACGGCGGCACGCAGGATAACGCCACCCTGGGCGGCCCCTCGCGTACCACCTCGGTTAACGGCATCACCAACCGCGACTGGTTTGTTACCGTTTTCGGCGATGGTTTTGAGACGGTGGTTGATCCCACGGACCCCAATATCATCTATTCGCAATATCAGTACGGCGGCCTGGTGCGTTTTGACAAGAAGAGCGGGGAGATGGTAAGCATTCAGCCGCAACCGGACGAGGGCCAGGCGCCGTTGCGCTGGAACTGGAACTCGGCCATCATTATCAGTCCCCATAATCCGCAACGGCTCTATTTTGCCAGTCAGATTCTTTTCCGCAGCGATGACAGGGGCCAGAGCTGGCGGGCGGTCAGCGGCGACCTGACCCGCAATCTCGACCGCAATCAGCTTAAAGTGATGGGCCGCATTTGGAGCGTGGACGCCGTGGCCAAAAACAATTCCACCTCATTCTATGGCAGTATCGTTTCCCTGGATGAGTCGACTCTGAAAGAGGGCCTGCTTTATGTGGGCACCGATGACGGGCTGATACAGGTCAGCGAAAACGGCGGCCGGAGTTGGCGCAAAACCGCCAAATTTAAGAATGTGCCGGATATGAGTTATGTCAGTGATATTCAGGCCTCCCTGTTTGATGAGAATGTGGTCTACGCCTCCTTTGATAACCACAAAAAAGGCGACTACACACCGTACATCCTGCGCAGCGACGACAAGGGTAAAAACTGGCGTTCCATTGCCGGGAATTTGCCGAAAGGTACCGTTTACACCATCGCCCAGGATCATGTCATTAAAAATCTGCTCTTTGCCGGCACGGAATATGGCGTCTATTTTACCCGGGATGGCGGCAAAAAATGGCTGCCGCTAAAGGGGGGGCTGCCGGTCATCGCCGTGCGCGATATCGATATCCAGCGCCGGGAAAGCGATCTGGTACTGGCCACCTTCGGTCGCGGTTTTTACATCCTCGATGATTACAGCCCCCTTAGAATAGCGCAGGGTACGCTTGCGCGGGAAAAGGAGATGCTCTTCCCCGTAAAGGACAGTTGGATGTTTATGGAAAGCGCTCCCCTGGGGCTCTCCAAAAATGCCTTTCAGGGAGACGGCTGGTACCGGGCGGATAACCCGCCGGCAGGCGCGGTGTTTACCTACTATCTGGACAAAGAACTGAAAACGGCTAAAAAGCTGCGTCGGGAAAAGGAGAAAAAACAAAAAGACAATCCGTATCCCTCATGGGAAGCCCTGCGGGCCGAGAAACTGGAACCGGCTCCGGCCGTCATTTTTACCGTAAGGGATGAAGCGGGCCATGTCGTGCGCCGCATTCAGGGCCCGGCCACCGCCGGTTTTCACCGCGTAAGCTGGGATATGCGCTATCCTTCGGCCACCCCCGTCAACCTGAAGCCCTTCCCGGCGGACAATATGTTTGCCTCCCCTCCCCGGGGCTATCCGGCCGCGCCCGGCACCTATTCGGTGACCATGGAAAAAAGGGTGGGGGAAAAGTATATCGCCGTCGGCGAAAAGCAGACCTTTGAGTGCAAGGCCCTGCCCAACACCTCCATCCCGGCAAAAGACCGGGCGGAACTGCTGGCCTTTCAGCATAAAACCGCCGCCTTGCAGCGGGATGTGCTGGCCGTCAACCGCTCGCTGGACGAATCGGCCACGCGCATTAAACATCTGGCCAAGGGACTGTTTGACACGGCCGGCGATACCCGCGGGCTGCAAAAACGGTTGCGGGCTCTGGAACTCAGCCTCGATGAAATCCTTACCGCCTTTCGCGGAGACGCCGTGGTGCGCGGTTACAGCGAGCCCGTGGCGCCGGGCATTATCGGCCGCATCCAGGAGGTGGTCTATGGCCACTGGGCCTCCACCAGCGCCGTCACCCAAACGCATCGTGACAATCTTAAACTGGCCCGCGGGCAGTTTGAGACCCTCCGGCCCCGGGTGCGGGAGCTTTTGCAAAATCTGACCGCTCTGGAAAAAGAGGCGGAGGCGCTGGGCGTGCCCTATACGCCATACCGTTTACGATAAAATTTGGCGGAAAGGCGCGGAGTGTTTTCCGCGCCTCTTTCCGTTATAAACAAAAATAACGGCGGAACAGGATGAAGGAAATCTATTTTTTAAGGCACACCACCCCGGATATCGAGTTGGTCTATTGTTACGGCCAAAGCGATATCGGATTAAAAGAGAGTTTTGACCGGGAGGCCGGCCGTACACGGGGACAGTTGCCGGAGGATTTGAGTTCCTATAAAGTATACAGCAGCCCTCTGCAACGCTGCTACCGCTTGGCCCAAAAGCTAAAACAGCCCGTTATACGCGATGATCGTCTGAAGGAGATTTATTTCGGTCGTTGGGAAATGCTGCGCTGGGAAGAGATCGAAAACGATCCCCTGTACAAGGAATGGCGGGTCGACTTCGCCCATATTCCCGCGCCGCAAGGGGAGTCCTTCCGTGACATGGCCGACCGCATGGAGGCCTTTTATAAGGATTTGCTGGCCGGCGGAGAAGAAAAATTTATCGTGGTCAGTCATGGCGGCGCCATACGCGCCCTGCTGGCCCGGCTGATAGAGATGCCCCTGAAAAATATGTTTCATTTAAATATTGATTTTGGCGGTGTAACCCTGATCGAGGCCGGGGCATCGAACGTAAAAATAAAATTTTTAAACCGCTAAGGAGTCCAATGAGCTTTTCCTCGATGATGACCCTGAAATGTCCGCAATGCGAAGAGGGTAAAATGTTTAAAGGGGTGTTTAAGATGTATGAACATTGCCCCAATTGCGGCATGAAGTATGAAAAAGAGCAGGGTTACTTTACGGCGGCCATCTTTGTGGGCAATTTTCTGTATGGCCTGGTGGTGGCGCCCACTATTCTGATCATGTCGGCCATCGAATCCCCCATTTGGAAGATCGCCCTGGTGCTGGGCGGCTTCAGTCTGGTCACCGTGCCGCTTATCTTCCGCTATGCCCGCAGCATCTGGCTGTATATCGATCATATCACCGACAGCTGAACGACCCTACTTCCCCGAGCGCTTCAAAAACAGTGTGCGGCTGTCCACGGGAACGTCCGCGCGCCTGGCTTTGGGCGGTGACGGTGGCAGGGGCTGTTTTTCCCGGAAGGTAAGACGCTCCTCCAGTTGTTGCAGGCGTTGACGCATCCGGGTATTCTCCTGTTGCAACTCCCGCATTTCTTGCAGCAAAACGCCGTGATTCTCCTGCAACAGCTCATATTCCGCTTGTGCCGTGTTGATCTGCTGCTGGCGCCATAGGGTTAAAAAGAGCAGCACTCCCAGGGCAAACAAACTGATCCAGAAAAAAACACGGTCGACCGTTCCTTCAAAAAAAGTGCTTTTTCCGGCGCCGTTCAGGGTGTTGCTCATCCCCGGGCTTCCGGATCGTTGAAGCTGTCGTCGTTGGCAGATATCTTTTCGGCAAGGATTTTGGTTTTCTCCTTATCCGTGGCGATAACATGGTTCATCACCTTGCTGCCGAAGTAAAAAGCCAGCATCATCTGAAAGGCCACCATCAGGTCATGATGGCGATCCGAGGGGAAGTAGAGCATATCCCCCACATTTTTGGCGATCATCTGTCCGTTGCCGTCCAGCAGGGGAATGTTGAGATTGATCACCTCGATCAGGGTGACCAGAAAGAGAAGTGTCATGGTGATAAAGCCGCGAAAAACCCCCGGAGGCATGGCAAAGGTTTCGTTGATATGGGGGTTGGGATTCTCTTTGGAAAATCCAACGCCGAAGGTGAAACGGATGAGCAGGGCTATAAACAACACCACCATAAAAATCATCCACACCAGCATGATGTCATAGGCATGGGCAAACAGGGATTTCCCCAAAGTAAATAAAATGTCGCTGTTCTCGTTCATCATCTTACCTTTACTTTATAAAAATGACCAGGGCCGCGGAAAGAAGTACGCCGGAAAGGAAACCTATCCTTAGATTGCGTTCCGCCCGTATTTCCGCTTTTTCCAGTTTTTCATCGGTTTTAAGCCATAAATCGCGATAATGGAGATAGCCCTTTTTGCGCAGGGCGATAATCTCCGCCATCTGTTCCGTTTTTTTCTTGTACAGATCGACCTGTTGCCGCAACAGGCCGGCCCGGGCCGAATCGATCTCCTGCTTCATGGCCCGGATGATAAAATTACGCAACTGATTTTTGTTCAGCAGCCACAGCGTATCCACCGCCTGCCCGTTATAGCGTTCCTGAACGGTAAAACGGTCGCCCGGCAACAGGGGAACGGGAAAACTTATTTCCTGGGCCTGTAGCGGAGGCAGGAAGCATAACAGACCGAGCCAGAAGAGATGTCTCATGGTTTTTCCAAAGCCTCCAGTTTTTCTTGCGCCTCCCGTAACTGTTCATCCAGGGCGCGCAACTTTTCCTCTTCCATGTCGATGCGCGCTTCCCGCAAGAACTCCCGCAGATAGAGATAGAGCAACCGTTCATTGGGAAAGACCTTCAGGGTATCGCTGCCGCTGTTTACATAGCGGGCACCCGGGGGCACCTCCTTCAGCATCCATATCCAGGCACTCTCCCCGCTTTCATTTTTAAGCGTTTCGCCGGGCGCCAGTATGCTTTGCCGCGTGGCGCAGGAATTAACCGCCAGGGCCGCGCAGAGCAGCAGCACGCCGGCCAGGTGTTTAACGTCCCGCATACTTCCACACCGCCCGTTTTAATTCATCTTCATTCATGCGTTCCACAACCCTCTCCACCTCGCTGCGTTTTTGTTCCAACCGTTCCACCTGCCTTTCCAGATCGTTGAGCTGGCGATCCAGTTCCTCGATCCTTCTTTCCCGGCGGCCTATCTTACTTTCCAGGGTATCCTGATACTGCTTTTCCCTTTGGCGAATCCGTTCATGCTTTTCCCTGATCTTTTCCTCGCTGTTGTTGATCATGTTCCACACCAGGCGAAAGGGCGCCGCCAGGGCGGCCACGATCATGGCCAGCGGTTGCCAGGTGATAAGGCCGCTTTCATCAAGGTAGAAGGCCAGGACCATCAGTAATATCAAAACCGAAATGTAAAGGACTTTTTTCATATGGCTTATGTTTCCCCTTTTTTAGGGCTGATATAGTCTTTATGTACCCATCCCCGGATGCGCGTTTCCACCTCTACCCAGTTGCCTTTGTGTCGCAGTATTTCCACCTGCTGCCCCCGGGGCAGGGGCCGGGCCACGCGACCGGCCTTAATTGACGGACCGCCGCGGATATTGAGCCTGCCCGCCGTAACCACGGCAACACGGGGAGTGGCGCCTTTGTCATCCTTCAAATCGAAATCCACGCCCAAAAGGCGTCTGCGCAGGTCATCCAGCGGGAAGGCCGGACCGGGATCCTGTTTACGCTCCGGCGCAATCTCCTCATGCCCCACAATCCACTTGACGGGATAGGCCCCGATCAGCAGGGCACACAGCTCTTCGGTAACCCGGAGCTGCTCTTCCGTGTATTTATGCCAGTAAACATAAGGGACGTCGCTGTTGCGATGAACGGCATATATCACTTCCTCCCGGGTATACTCCCTGCCGGACTGGGCAAGGAAAATCTCTCCGGATTTTCTCAACCAGCCGGCGTTGACAATCTCGATGCCGATGCTGTACTTATTGAGACGGGTACGCTCCAGGTGACGGCTTTCGCCGGCATGCCAGGCGACGGTGTCAAAAGGCAGCAGTTGGGTTACCGTGCCGTCACGGTCGATGACCACATGGGCCGAGGCCTTCACCCGGAGGTTGCTCAGTGCATCTACGGCCTGCCGTGCCGTGGCGGTTGCCGTGTAATGAATCACGATGGTGTCGGGTCGTTTTTTGGCAAACGTACCGCCATGATTGGGCGTTGGCCGGTAAAGGGCCTTTTCCAGCTTATGCTTGATGATACGCATGAAATAATTCTAGTTGTGAGTATGACTAAGCATATTGAATCCTGCGCAATTGCGCAAGTTTAAAACGCACATTTGCGGCTAAAAATGTATGGAAGAGGAGGCGCTGTTTTAAGGGGAATATCCGCAGAATCGGAACGGTGCTTATGTCCTCGCCCGGCTTTATATGTAATTTTTATTTTTTAAATACCGGTTTCGCCGTCTTAAATCGGACTCCGGTTAAAAAGAGGTTGAGCTATTGCAAGCTTTCCTTTAAATTGAACGTATGAACAAAATTTTTCTTTTAATTATTATCCTGTCGGGATTGATTTCCTGTAAAACTAAAGAAAACCATAGCGAGAAGGTGCGTTTGTCGGAGAATGTTTTGCAAAACATTCCCCGTGATGTGCTAACGACCCCGTTCAACCGGCTGATTGAGCGGCAACTGGCCGAGATGCGGGTCTATATGGACAGCAGTGCCTATGTCCAAAAGGGCGAGCCGCTGAGCAAAAAGCTGGATAGCGCTCTGTTGCGGCAAAAGGCCGATTCCCTGTTTATACACCTGGTCGACTGGGACAGCCTGAAAAGTTATCCCCTGAAGGGAAGCGGATTTCCCGCCGCGCTGAACCCGGCCGTGTACCATCCGGCGGATAGGCGCCTGCTGGCCATGGCCATGGATATCCAGCATGACAGTCTGTTACAGGCCTGTTCACGGGAATGGAAGAGCTATTTCAAAACACTGGAAAATGTGTACATAAAAGGGCAACGGCGCCTGTTTAAGAAGATGATCCGGCTGCACCAGGCCTGGAATCCCCGTAACCGGCATTTAAAGGAGGCCGATATCGAATTTGTGGTCAGCATGGAATCGGCCCGGTTTATAAAAGGTCTGCAAAACGGATATGTGGTTGCCTTATTAAGCCAGTTGCAGGAAAACAAACAGTTGAAAAACGGCTGTACCATGCTGAAAGCGAAAGGGCTGGCCTACTACAGCCGTGTATATCTGTCCGCATTTAGCGCCGTGCTGGAGAAAAGGCTGAACGGGGTAACCGGAGCTTTATGATACTGATACTCGACAATTATGACTCCTTCACCTATAATATCGCCCATATGCTCGGCGGGCTGGGACTGGATTGCCGGGTGGTTGCCAATGACGCTATAACCGTTGAGGAAATCGAAAAGGGATATCAGGCCCTGATCATCTCTCCCGGACCGGGGAATCCCGACCAGGCGGGAATCAGTATGCGCGCCATCCGTCATCTGGGGCATAAAATGCCCATACTCGGTGTCTGCCTGGGGCATCAGGCCCTGGCGCAGGTTTTCGGAGCGGAAATTGTACCCGCTCCCGCTGTGTGTCATGGTAAAACCTCCCGGGTATGGCATAACGGCCGGGGTCTTTTTAGCGGATTGCCGCAACCGTTGCGGGTGATGCGTTACCATTCGCTCATGGTGAAAAAAAACAGTCTGCCCGCCGAACTGGAAGTGTCGGCCCATACGGAAGACGGGGTGATCATGGCTCTGCAACACCGCTCCCGGCCCTTGTGCTCGGTACAGTTTCATCCGGAGTCCGTTTTAAGCGAGGCCGGTGAAAAACTGTTTAGGAACTTTTATGATCACGTGGTGAAAACGACGGACTGTTTGTCCGGGGAAGAGCAGGCCATGGAGCAAGCGGTTTCCTGAGCAAGGTCTTAAACGCTTTTGCAATTAAAAAACATGAAAAAGGGGGATGATATGTTGTCCGCACGTGCCGCACGTTTAAAGGAATCGGCCACGCTAAAGGTCTTTGGCGCCGCCAAGCGCATGATCGCCGAAGGGATTGATGTGATAAACCTGTCCATGGGTGAACCGGACTACAATACCCCGGAGCACATCAAGGAAGCGGCCATTCAGGCCATAAAGGCCAACCATACCCATTATACGGTCAACCGGGGCATTCTGCCCCTGAGGGAAGCGGTAGCCAAAAGGTTAAAGGAAGACTTTAACGCCGACTACACCCCGGAACAGATTCTGGTATCCAGCGGAGCCAAGCAATCGCTGTTTAATACCATCATGGCCCTGGTGGATGAAGGGGATGAGGTGTTGTTGCCCTATCCCGCCTGGCCCACCCACCCGGAAGCCATCGGCCTGGCCGGCGGAAAAGTGGTGGCTCTGCGCACCCGGGAGAAGGATGATTTTAAAATAAATGCGCGACAACTGGCGGCGGCCATCACCCCCAAAACCAAAATGATCCTGTTCAGCAATCCCATCAATCCCACCGGTATGGTATACAGCGAGGATGAGCTGACCGCCCTGGTGGACGTTTTGAAAAAACATAATATCTTTATACTGGCCGATGAGATTTATGCCCGCATGTGTTATGATGGTTTTAAATTTCGCAGCCTGGCCACCTTTCCGGAAATAAAGGAACGGGTGATTCTGGTACAGGGGGTTTCCAAGGCCTATGCCATGACCGGCTGGCGCATCGGTTTCAGTTGCGGCCCGCAGGCGGTGATCAAAGCCGCCGACAAAATACAGGGTCACAGTACCTCCAACGCCTCCAGCATTGCCCAGTACGCGGCCCTGGCCGCCGTATCCGGTCCGCAGGATTCCCTGGATGAAATGCTGGCAACTTATACCAAAAGGCGGAAGTACATCATGGAACGTTTCTCGGCCATGCCGGATATCAGCTTTGCCGTGCCCCGGGGCGCCTTTTACCTTTTTCCCAATGTCAGCGCCTATTTTAATGAGCAGTATCCCGATTCAACGGCCCTGGCCATGTATTTACTGGAAAAGGCCCACGTGGCCGTGGTGCCCGGCGTCGGTTTTGGGCAGGAAGGCTATCTGCGCCTTTCCTATGCCGCTTCCATGGAACAACTGGCCGCTGCTTGTGACCGTATCGAAAAAGCCCTTAAAGAATTGAAAGGATAGCCCTTATGTCGAAAAATAAAAAGAGAGAATGGCTGGCCGGTCTGTTTATCTTGTTCATATCGGCCACGGTGGCCCTTGTTTTTAACAATGTTTCCGCCAGCGGGGTGCCGCTGCTGTATCAGCAGGCTTCACTGCAGGGCAAAAAGGAAATCTCCCTGTATGAAATGAAAAAGATCGTGGATACGGGGCAAATAACTGTCGTGGATGCCCGTTATGACCGTTTTTATAAACGGGGGCACCTGCCGGGGGCCGTCAGCATTCCTTACAACACCACCTTTCTGGACAGCCTGACCGCCGGATTTGATAAAGGCAAGCCGTTGATTACCTATTGCTTCAGTCCGACATGTCCGCAGGCCGATCGCCTGGCCGACCGCTTAAGGGAAGCGGGCTTTACGGACGTGGCCGTGTTTAAGCCCGGCTACAAGGCCTGGACGGCGGCCAAATATCCCGTTGAGGTTAAATAATGAACCGGGATATCACCTTGCGCCTAAAGCGCTGGCCGGAGCTGCTGGGCCGTCTCTTCTTCGGCTTCTATTTCATTTTAGCCGCCTATCCCAAAATAATGCACCCGGCGGAATTTGCCACGGTGATCCGCCGGTACCAGATTTTGCCGGACAGCCTGAGCAATCTGCCGGCCATCATCCTGCCCTGGCTGGAGCTTTTCGTCGGCCTTTTTCTGCTGGCCGGTATTATGAAAGCGGCCACCCGGGTTTGGGGCCTGTTTTTACTTGTACTTTTTACCCTCATGGTAACGCTGGCCTTTATGCGCGGATTTGACATGGATTGCGGTTGCGGCGTGGCTCTGTTCGGTGACGGCCGTATCGGCTGGAGTAAAATTCTGGAGAATACGGGCCTGTCCCTGATATATTATTTTCTGCTGTTACATAAACCGCTAAAAACAAAGAGTTTATGAGACATTGCGCATTGTAATAGAAGCGATTCTTGGTTAAATTTACCATTTTTGAGCAATAACAGCGGATAAACGATGTCAAATCTTCAACATTTGCATGATTTTTACCTGACCACCAAGCCCAATGCGCGCAAAGTGCAAACGGCTTCGCAGCTACTGATTCGGCTATGCAAACAACTCAATATGGACAGTCCCGCCGATATCGATGACAGCTATTATCCCGAACTGAGCGCCATCATCGACAGTTATTATGAAAACGACTACCACAAAGCCATTCAGGATAAAAGCATACTGTCGGAGATGATCGGCCGTTACGGCCCGAAAGACGGCTATGAGATTATCATGGAGAGTCTTTTGGAGGATAAAGATCAAAACCTGCGCCAGTTTTGCATGCAAACCCTGGAATATTCAGCCAGGCGCGACTTCGATCAGGTGGCGGATTATCTGGAACGCTATAAAAACAGCGATGACAAACTGATGCAGGCCGTGGCCGCCCGGCTGGTAAGCAAGGTCTTCGGGGAAAACAACGAACAGCTGATACGCCGGAAAATAGAACAATGGCTCGCCGAGGGCGATATTGCCTTTTTACTGGAGATCAAGAAAAGTTTTTCAAATTATATCCGCCGGCAGGAAGACTTCGCCAATACCGTCCTGTACCGGCAATTTTACGACTGGTTGAACCAACTATTATTAAAGAACAACTGATGAAAATAATCCTGACTTTTATAACGGCGCTTTTATTGACGGCTTGCGCGGGAAACAGTCCCCGGCATAACACGGCCTATGCCTTAAAATATTACTCCCGGGCCCTGGACGCCTTCCGGCAAAAGAACTACGACAACGCTTTGGATTATATTAACAAAACCATTGAGGCCAATAACCGTATTGCCGGTTACTTTGAATTGAAGGGCGATATCCTGGCGCGTCTCGGAAATTTTTCCGCCGCGGAAGAGGCCTTTACCGATGCCCTGACCCGGCGTTCGCATTATGACGGGGTACTGGAAAAGCTGGGCGATCTCAATTTCGCGCAAAAAAAGTTTAAACAGGCCGTTGACTACTATCAGAAAGCTTTTGCGCAAAACAATAAAAAGTTAAAGCTTTTGTTGAAATCGGCGGAAGCACATGTTCAGTTGCGTCACTACTCCATCGCCAAAAACGTTTTAAACGATTACAGGAATTTCAGCAAAAAGCAAAAAGTGAAAAAGAGCGCTCTCTTTTTTGCCGAGCACGCCCGGCTCATGTTTGAAACGGGGAAGTATTTTACCGTCATCACCGATCTGAAGGCCGGTGAACGTCGTGCGCGCCTCAACCGCAATCTGGTTTTGATCTACATCCAGTCCTTTTATAACACGGAACAGCTGGAAGAGGGGTATTCCATGGCCACGGAGGTCTATCGTCCGTTCCTGAAGCCCGCCGATGTGCACTATTTCCGGGCGCTCTATTATTTTAACATGAAGAACGAGAAAGACGGGCGTACCCAGTTGCAACTGGCCTTAAAAAAAGGCTGCACCATCCCCGATGCCTATCGTATGCAACGCCAAAGCGGTGTCAAGCAGGATGACCGCCTCCCGGAGGATGTGGTAAAGCGTTTTCTGAATGTCGGATACGATTTTAACGCTTTTCTCGATAACAGCATTGGTGAAAAACATTCCGGAAAAAAAGATGCCCGAACTGCCGGAAGTTGAAACCGTGGCCCGGGAACTGCGTGCGGTGTTGCCCGGTAAGAAGATTCGATCCCTGGAATTATATTGGGAAAAAACATTTGAGCATCAGGACGCCCCCCCTTTGCCGGGACAACGGTTTGGGACGATAGGGCGGCAGGGAAAGTATTTATTGCTGAATCTGGATAAAAGCGTGTTGGTCATCCACCTGCGCATGACCGGCCAGCTGCTGGCGCGACGATCGGGGCAGCAGGCGCGTCATAGCCATGACCGTGTCCGTTTCCTTCTTGATGACGGCCTGGAACTGATTTTCCGGGACAGTCGTAAATTCGGACGCATCCGGCATGTGCTCTCCGCGGAACCGCTTCTCCGAAAACTGGGGACGGACGCCATGGATCAAAAGCTGACCGCCGCTCTTTTTGGGAGCATGCTCCAAAAAAGCGCGATGAACATAAAGGCTTTTTTGTTGTCACAGAAATATATTGCCGGTTTGGGGAACATATACGTAGATGAGGCCCTTTTTCTTTCGGCATTGCATCCCTTAACGCCGGCCCGGGAAGTCAGCGGCGCGGAGCCTCTGTTCAACAACATAAGGCTGGTTTTACAACGTTCTATCGACAATATGGGCAGTACCATCTCCGACTATCGCAACACCAAAGGGAACGAGGGGTTGAATCAGCGCTATTTTAATGTTTACGGCCGGCAGGGGCTTCCCTGTAAAAAATGTGGCGGGCCGATAGAAAAAATAAGAGTCGCCGGACGGGGCACGCATATCTGCCCGCGGTGTCAACAAAGGGGTAAGACATGAATTCGGGCATCATAACCATCTTAACGGATTTCGGTACCAGGGACGGATATGTAGGGAGCTGCAAGGGGGTAATCAAACAAATGGCCCCCCATGTGGAGATAACGGATATCAGTCATGACATACCGGCTTTTGATATCGAAGCGGCGGCATTGGCTCTTTACAACTATTATGAATATTTTCCCAAGGGGACAATACACCTGGCCATTGTCGATCCCGGTGTGGGCAGTGACAGACAGGCGCTGATCCTGCGCACGGCCGGGTACACCTTTGTCGGCCCGGATAACGGTTTGTTTCACCTGATCATGGAGAATGAAGCCCACACACTCTATGCCATCGACAAGGACGTTTTTCTGAAGGGTGTAAAGCATGCCACCTTCCACGGACGGGATTTGTTCGCTCCGGCGGCGGCCCGGCTGGCCCTGGGGCATGCACCGGCATCCTTTGCCCGCCAATTACCGCAGCGCACGGATCACGGTTTACGGCCTTTCCGTAAAAACAATGACGGACATATCGTTGTGCCGGTCATGTCGGTGGATCATTTCGGAAACATTATTTTTGCCTTTAACCGGCAGGATTTGGAACGGATGCACATGCCACGGATAAAATCCATCGGATTTAAAGGACAGCGGATCGGCGGGCTGGTAAAATATTACAATGCAGAGGAACCGGGCCGGCTGCTGGCTTTGTGGAACAGCCGGGATTTTCTGGAAATCGCCGTCAATGGCGGCAATGCCGCCCGGGAGTTGCAGGTGGATCCCGGTAAAGACACCTTAATCCTGGAAGTGGAATAATCGAGATGGAACGCCTTAAAGCCTATCTGAAAGAAAATTACCGTTCCCTGCTCGGCTCATTTATGCTGGCCCTGATTCTGTGGGTATCCATCAGCAGTGAAAAGGTCTATACCACTCAGATTCGGCTGCCGTTCAAGGTAAATCTTGGCGGAGACAGCCTGACCCTTGTCCGTAAAATCCCGGAAGACATCACGCTGAGGATCAAAGGGACGGGACGCATGCTGTTCGGTCTGAACTTCAGGGACAAAAGCATTCATCTCAATATTCCCGATATAAAAAAAACCAAAATCATCGATCTGACGGAACAGAAGCAAAACCTGCATTTTCCCTCGGAATACGGCATGGAAATACTCAGTGTGATTTCTCCCCGCCGTATTTTAGTGGAAGTGGATAAAAAGATAGAACGCAAACTGCCGGTAAAGGTAGAACATCACATTCAGACCGTTCCGGGCTATCTTTTTGTTTCCCAACAGGTTCATCCCGATTCGGTGCGGGTTCGCGGGCCGCAAAAGCTGGTATCGAAGCTGACGGCCATTTCCACAGACAGCATTATAATGAAGGATGCCAAGTATCCTTTTACCAGCACAGTACACTTTATATCTCCGCGACCGGGCATCATTTTTATTACCCCGGAAAAGGGCCAGGTTACCACAACCATCGAACCCATCGTGGAGCGTACCTTGTATAACGTTCCCATTCAACTGGTCAACTTTCCGCCGGATTTGCAGGCCGTGGCCGAACCGGCCATGATTTCGGTGCGCGTTAAGGGTGGGGAAACCCGCGTCACCAGGCTGAGAACGGATGAAATTTCCGTGATTTTCGATTATAAGCTGAGCTTCCACAAGGGAGTGATGGAATATCCCATGCAGATCGTCACCCCGGCCGATATCACCTGGCTGGAAGTGGTGCCGCAAAAATTTGTTTTACAGCTGATACAGAAAGGAAACACCCTGTGATCGTTCTCGGAATCGAAACTTCCTGTGATGAAACCTCCGCCGCCGTTCTGGACGATTCCCGTGTACTGTCGAATGTGGTGTCATCGCAACTGGTGCATGTTCAATACGGGGGGGTTGTTCCGGAGCTGGCCTCCCGCGCCCATCTGCGTCTGTTGCAGCCGGTTGTGGAGAGGGCTTTAAGCGAAGCGGGTATTGGCAGGGAGCAGGTGGAGGGCATCGCCGTAACCCACGGGCCGGGGCTGGTGGGCGCCCTGTTGGTAGGTCTGACCTTTGCCAAGGGCTATTCCCTGGCGGCGGATATTCCCTTTATCGGCGTGAACCATATGGAAGGGCATATCTATGGCAACCTGCTTACGGTGGAGCATATCGACTTTCCCGTTCTTTTTTTAATCGTATCCGGCGGCCACACCCAACTGGTGCTGATGAAAGATCATCTGGATTACCGAATCATCGGCAGCACCCGCGATGACGCCGTCGGTGAGGCCTTTGATAAAAGCGCCAAGGTGATGGGGCTGGGCTACCCGGGCGGCCCGGTGATCGACAAACTGGCCCGCGGGGGAGATGCCTCGTTTGTACGCTTTCCACAATCTTTTTTAAAGGAAGATCATTTCGATTTCAGTTACAGCGGACTAAAAACCTCTGTGCTGACCTATGTGGAGCAGCATTCGCCGCAGCATATGGCAGAACACCAGGCCGATATATGCGCCTCTTTTCAAAAAGCGGCCATCGATGTGCTCATCAGCAAAACCCTGCGGGCGGCGAAAGTGCACAATGTCCGGGCCATCGCCTTTGCCGGCGGGGTGGCCGCGAACGGCTATCTGCGCGCGGGCATCGTTGAACAGGGCCGGAAGGCCGGTTTTGATGTCTATACGCCTCAAATGGCCTATTGTACCGACAACGCGGCCATGATTGCCTATGCCGGTTTGCACCGCCTGCGCCGGGGAGAACATTCCTCACAGAACCTTAATGCCTTTCCATCGTTAACCCTCGGATCATAACCTTTTGGAAAAACCGTGCCCACTTTGATCCAACTCAACACACCCTTCTTTTTTGTCTTTATGCTGTTCGCCCTGGCGATGCTGACGGCTTTTCTTTTTTACAGGAAGAGCTATCCGCCGATCGGTGTGCTCCGGCGCGTGGTGCTTGTCGTTTTGCGCGGCCTTTGGATGGGCGCCCTTTTTTTCCTGCTTTTGTCGCCGGTTCTAAAGCTGCATTACAGCGAGCAACGCCCCCGTGAAGTGGCCGTTTTTGTTGATCACTCCGGCTCCATGGGGCTGCATAACCGTTTTGAGAAACGGGCGGACTCCCTGAAACAGGCCGGGGCGGTACTGGAAAAGCTCTTGTCGTCCGCCGGGGTCAGGCAACACTGGTTCTCATTCAGTCAGTCCGTACGCCCCCGGGTGGGGAAAGATACCCTGTTCAGCGGTTTAACAAACTTTACTGCCGTGACCCGAAAAGTACTTGAAGGCGGTTACGACGATCTGTTTATTATCAGCGATGGTATACGTACCGCCGGTGAAATTCCGGTATTCTCCACGGTTCCGGCCTATGCGGTCGGCGTCGGCAGCACAAAAATCTTTCCGGATATCTTTATTCGCCGGGTAAGCCATGACCCCGAGATCATTCAGAATGATACGGCACATGTCAGAATTGTAGTCGGGCATAAGGCGATCGCCAGCCGGGATGTTGTTGTAAAGATGTACCGGGGGAACCGGCTTTTGCGGCAGGAGAAAAGAACCCTGGCCGCCGATGGCGGCGATGTGGCGCTGGAATTTGCTTATGTGGCCGCAAAACCCGGTTTTAACGAATTCCGTATCGAAATACAGGGGGCGGAGGAGGAGCAAAACCTGCAGAATAACCGTTTCTCCTTTACACAGTGGGTGCGTAAAAGCAGGCTGCGCATCGGCTTGATGGCCGCCACGCCCGCTTATGATTTTAAGTTTATTCATCAGGCGGTGGCTGCCGATAAATATCTGAAGCCGGAAATATACATCCCGCATTTTAAGCTTTCATCCTCACTGCCGTGGGACAGTCTGGATGCCGCCTTTCTGATCGGATTACCGGCCGGACTAACCACCGGCGCTTTCGGTTCCCGCCTGGATAAGTGGCTGGCCGGGAGCCGGGTGGGCCGGATTTTTTATCTCACGGATCAAAGCGATGTGCAAAAGATATCCCGGCTCCCCGGCGTGGATTGGCAAATAGAGCGCCAGGGAGGGATAGGGGAAGGGCAGATTACGCCGCAAAATCCTCTGCCGCCGCTGATGTCGCCTTTTACGCAACCGGAGAAGAATCAGGCCTTTTGGGAAAAGAGCGCTCCGGTTCTCAGCCAGTTTCGCATCCGGGCCCAAAACATGGCCGCCACCCTGAACGGGGATGCCGGTAACGTCTTTCTGACGCTGAGCGAGTACAAAGGCACGCCGTTCCTGTTGCTGAACGGCTATGGACTTTGGCGCACGGCTTTTGACATACAAAGCAGCGATCCCTTCATGCAGACGGGCTACCAGCGTTTTATTCAGGGGCTGGCGCACCGGGCGGCAGCTAAAAACAGGCAAAAGTCCCTGAGTCTGCACGCGGATAAACATGTATATTTCAGCGGAGAAAGTGTCATCCTGGATGCTTTTGTTTACGACAGCCGGCAGAAGCGGGTGGACAATGCAACCGTGGAGGTAAGCGCGGAGTCGGAAGGGCAGAGCTATAACTTCAATCTGACCCCGATCGCTGACGGCAGATACCGTGCCGCCTTTCCCGTGGTCAACGCCGGCCGGTACCGTTTTAAGGCCTTGGCCCGGCGCGGGGAAACCGTTCTCGGGGAAGACAAGCTCACCATCCGGGTTCAGGTGCCGGACGCCGAGTTTACCCATACCCGGCAGGATACGGCCTTTCTGAAAAAATGGGCAAAAAACAGCGGTGGTGCTTATCTTACATTACAGGAACTTAATCAGGGTAAGAAAATACCCGGGCTCAGCCCGGTTCCGGTGAAACACAAAATCGAGATTGATCTTAAAAACAGCCTGACTCTGCTTATAATACTGCTTTCCCTGATTACCCTGGAATGGCTTCTGAGAAAACGTTTTAATCTGATATAAAGGAGAGCTATGAAACGATGCGCCTGGGTACCGGAAGACGACCCCTTGTATGTGGCTTACCACGACCGGGAATGGGGACGTCCCGTACATGATGAGCAAAAGCTCTTTGAGTTTTTGCTCCTGGAGACCTTTCAGGCCGGTTTAAGCTGGCGCACCGTGCTTTATAAGCGGGAAAACTTTCGCAAGGCCTTCGCCGGATTCGATTATGATAAGGTGGCCCGATTTACGGTGGAAGATGAACAGAGATTGCTGAGCGACAAGGGAATTATCCGCAACCGCCTGAAAGTAAAAGCGGCTGTCAGCAATGCGCGGGCCTTTATGTCCGTTCAAAAGGAGTGGGGGCGTTTTGATACCTATATCTGGTCCTTTGTTGACGGGAAGCCTTTGCAAAACCGTTGGCAATCGCTAAAAGAGGTGCCGGCCAGTACACCGCTTTCCGATTTGATTAGCAAGGATTTGAAGAAAAGGGGCTTTAAGTTTGTCGGCTCCACCGTTGTCTATGCCCATATGCAGGCCACCGGAATGGTCAATGACCATACGGTGGATTGTTTCTGTTACCGAGAGGTGTGTGATTTAAAATGAGAATAATAATCGCCGGCGCCTCCGGGCTGATCGGGCGCGCCCTGACGGAGCATCTGACAGCCAGGGGTCACTATGTTTGCGCCTTGTCCCGCTATCCCGAAAAAATGAAGAGGAAAGTTCCTGAATCGGAACATCGGGTCTGGCGGCTCTGGCGGGCGGATGACATTGAAGACTGGCAAAGCGAACTGGAAAACTGTGATGTGGTAATCAACCTGATGGGAGCGCCTGTTCTCGGCGGACGGTGGACAAAAAAACGGAAAGAGATATTGTACCGCTCCCGGGTGGATACCGGCAAAATATTGTCGGCGGCGGTAGTTAAGTACCGGCCGGAACTGAAAGTGTTTCTTCAGGCCTCGGCCATAGGTTATTATGATACCACTCAGCCGCAACCCGTTGATGAACAGGGAAGGGCGGGGGACTCCTTTCTGGCCCGGTTGACGCGGGAGTGGGAAAGGAGCGTTGACGGGCTTGAGGATGAGAACATTCCGGTGTACAGGTTGCGTCTGGGGATGGTGCTCTCCCGGGAAAGCCTGGTGGTGCGCCTGATGCGTCCGGCCTTTTTAATGTTTAAGGGGGGACCGGTGGGTTCGGGAAGGCAGATGGTCTCCTGGATACATATCGACGATGTAAGGGCTATCGTCGACTATCTGATCGCTCGTCCGCAAGACGGTTGCGTGGTGAACCTTACCGCCCCGGAAAGTGTGACCATGAAGGCCTTCGCCAGGGCTTTTGGCCAGGCGATAAAAAGGCCGTCCTGGTTAAAAATACCGGCTTTTGTTCTCAAAGGACTTATGGGGGAAATGGCCGGGGAAACCATGCTTTCCGGTATAGCCGTTTATCCCAGGAAACTGCTGGATATGGGGTACCGCTTTCAATACCGGCAAATTGAAGCCGCCTTCGGCAATATATTATCTCCTGAAAATAGCGGATAAAGCACCGGAAAATTGGCGGTTGCCGTCAGCCACGGGCGGGTAAAAATAGTTGTATGCGCACTTGACTACTTGGCAATAAATAGTGTATATTTAGATATCCGATCAAAATGGTCGGATTTTTATTTGATCCTATACAAGACCAAATGAGTCCTATATGCTGCGTTTAAGCAAAAAGAGCGAATATGCCATCATCGCCCTGGTGGATTTGGCCGGGCGTCAGAGCGAAGAACCCATACCGGTAAAGCAGATGGCCGAGAGCTATAAGATACCGGGGGAATTGCTGGGTAAAATTTTCCAAACCCTGAAAAGGTCGGGGCTGGTCTATTCCGTGCAGGGGACAAAAGGGGGCTATCAACTGTCGCGCAGTCCACGGGAGATAACGCTTAGTGAAATCATCGAGTCCATCGAAGGGCCGATTTCCCTGATGTCCTGTTTCTCGGAGCTGGACTGTGATTGTCTGCAATTCAGCAGTTGCACCATCAAGTCGCCCTTGCAATTTATACAAAATGAAATCAAGAATTATTTCCAGCAGATAACGCTGGATACATTGAAAGACAATTTAGTTAAACCGCTTACTCAATTTTCGGTATCGTGATGGCAGATGAAGATGAAATCCTTGACGCGCTGAGAGACGTCTATGATCCCGAGATCCGGGTGAACATTGTGGAATTGGGGCTGATATATAAAATCATCATCGGCGAGGACGGCCATGTAACCGTGAGAATGACCCTCACATCACCCAACTGTCCGGCGGTGGACGAATTGAAAAGAGAGATATTGCATACGGTAAAAGCGCAGGACGGCGTAACCGGCGCGGAACTGGATCTGGTTTGGGAGCCGGAATGGACGCCGGCCATGATGAGCGAGGAAGCGCGTCTTGAGCTTGGATATGATATATAAAAGAAAGGAAGCAGACGATGAGTACAGAAGCTGAAGAGCTGGAATCGTTGGCCCAAAAGGAATATAAATATGGTTTTGTTACCGACATCGAATCCGACGCCCTGCCTCCGGGACTGAATGAAGATGTTATCCGCATCATTTCCCAAAAAAAGGAAGAACCGGAGTTTATGCTGGAGTGGCGGCTGAAAGCTTACAGGCGCTGGTTAAAGATGAAGGAGCCCAAATGGGGCAAAGTAGACTACCCCGAAATCAATTTTCAGGATATCATCTACTACTCGGCGCCCAAAACAACGCCTAAGTATCAAAGCCTGGATGAAGTGGATCCGCAATTGCTGGAAACCTACAACAAACTGGGCATTCCGCTGGAAGAGCAAAAGATGCTGGCCGGGGTGGCGGTGGACGCCGTTTTCGACAGTGTTTCCGTGGCCACCACCTTTAAGGAGAAGCTATCGGAGATGGGGGTCATTTTCTGTCCCATATCCGAGGCTCTGCAAAAATATCCCGACCTGGTGAAGAAATATCTCGGTTCGGTGGTTCCGGCCACGGATAACTTCTATGCCGCCTTAAACTCGGCGGTATTCAGTGACGGCTCCTTTGTATACGTGCCCAAGGGGGTGCGCTGCCCCATGGAGCTTTCCACCTATTTTCGCATCAATGCCGAGAATACCGGGCAGTTTGAGCGTACTCTGATCGTGGCCGATGAAGGCTCCTATGTCAGCTATCTGGAAGGCTGCACGGCCCCGCAACGGGATGAAAACCAGTTGCACGCCGCCGTGGTGGAACTCATCGCCCTTAAAGGCGCCGAGATTAAATATTCCACCGTTCAGAACTGGTATCCCGGTGATGAAGAGGGTAAGGGCGGCATATACAATTTTGTCACCAAAAGGGGCATTGCCCATGAAAATGCCAAGATTTCCTGGACGCAGGTGGAAACCGGTTCGGCCATTACCTGGAAATATCCCAGCGTCATTCTAAAGGGTGACAATTCCATCGGTGAATTTTATTCGGTGGCCATGACCAACAACTATCAACAGGCCGATACGGGAACCAAGATGATCCATATCGGAAAAAACACACGCAGTAATATCGTTTCGAAGGGTATCAGCGCCGGACGCAGTAACAACAGTTACCGCGGATTGGTCAAGATTATGAAGTCCGCGGAGAATGCCCGCAACTTCTCCCAGTGTGACAGCTTGCTGATCGGCGACAAGTGCGGCGCGCATACCTTTCCCTATATCGAGGTCAACAACACCACCGGGCAGGTGGAACATGAGGCGACCACCTCGAAAATCGGTGAGGATCAAATCTTTTACTGCAATCAGCGCGGGCTGGATACCGAACAGGCGGTTTCCCTGATCGTTAACGGCTACTGCAAGGAGGTGTTCAGGGAACTGCCCATGGAGTTTGCCGTGGAAGCGCAAAAGCTGCTGAGCATCAGCCTGGAAGGTAGTGTCGGCTGATCAACGCCTGGTGCGCGAGTACCTTTTACTGAGAAACAACATCTAAACGTCAGACCGGATTCCGTAAAGGTTCGGTCATACTATTTGGAGAAAAAAAATGCTACAAATAAAAAATTTACATGCCTCCATTGAAGGCAAGGAGATACTCAAGGGGATCGACCTGGAGGTGAAAGCGGGAGAAGTACACGCCATTATGGGCCCCAACGGATCGGGGAAAAGCACCCTGGCCAATATCCTGGCCGGACGCGAGGAGTATGAAGTGACCGGCGGCAGCATAACCTATCTGGGCGAGAATCTTCTGGAACTGGATCCGGAAGAGCGGGCGCACAAGGGAATTTTTCTGGCCTTTCAATACCCGGTGGAAATTCCGGGCGTATCCAATGTTTACTTTTTGCGCACGGCCCTGAACGAGGTGCGTAAATCACAGGGGCTGGAAGAACTGGACGCGGCCCAGTTTTTAAAGCTGGTGCGGAAAAAGATCGATCTGGTGGAGCTGGATAAGTCCCTCCTCAATCGTGCCGTAAACGAAGGTTTTTCCGGCGGCGAAAAAAAACGTAATGAGATATTTCAAATGGCCGTACTGGAACCAAAGCTGTCCATTCTGGATGAAACGGATTCCGGTCTGGACATTGATGCCCTGCGCATAGTGGCCAACGGGGTGAATACACTGAAAAAACCGGAAAACGCCACTATTGTGGTTACCCACTATCAACGTCTGTTGGATTACATCGTCCCCGATGTGGTTCATGTACTTTATCAGGGCCGGATCGTGAAATCGGGCGGTAAGGAACTGGCAATGGAACTGGAATCTAAAGGTTACGACTGGTTAAAGTAAGGAGCGGAACCGATGCAAAAAGAAATTAAACACTACCTCGACCAGTTTGAGCGGTTTCACAACGGTTCGGCAAGGCAGGCCGTGCATGAGTTGCGTAAAAAAGCACTGAAGGCCTTTGAGGAACAGGGCTTTCCCAGTACCCGTCAGGAGGAGTGGCGTTTCACCAACATAAAACCGATTGCACAAACCCCCTTTGATATCCGTGCCGGCAAGGTGGAGCTGGAAGCCGGGGAATTGGAGCCGTTTCTTTTCCCGGGCTGGGACAAGCCGCTGATTGTTTTGGTAAACGGCCGGTTTGACCGGGATCATTCCCGCAACTGGCAAAATATTCCCGGGGTGGAGATCATGCCCCTGAAGCAGGTGCTGGATGAAGATAAAACCCTGTTTAACGCCTATATCAATAAGGTGGTGCAGGATCATGAAACCGCATTTTCCCGGCTCAATCTGGCCTTTATGCATGACGGCGTTTGCCTGCATATCAACAACAATGTGCAGGTTAAGGATGAGATTCATATCCTTCACCTGTTTAAGAGCGCGGAGCAGCCCCTGGCGGCCTATCCGCGCAACCTGATTATCGCCGGCAATAACAGCGACGTGCGTATTATTGAAACATTTCACACCCTGGGGACGGGAATCACTTTTACCGGCATGGTCAGTGAAGTGGTGCTGGGTGAAAACGCGCGTATCGGCCATTACAGGATTCAAAACGAATCCGGCGAGGCCTTTCATGTCAGCAATACCGCTATCATGCAAAAGGACAACAGCAATTACAAATCGGTCACCTTTACCTTTAACGGGAAACTGGTACGCAATAATATCAGTACGACCCTGAACGGCAGCGGGATTGAATCCACCCTTAACGGATTGTATCTGGCCGGGGAGGAGCAACTGATCGACAATCATACCTTTATTGATCACGCCCGGCCGCATTGCGACAGCCATGAACTGTATCGCGGCATTTTAAAGGGCAGGGCACGCGCTGTTTTCAGCGGAAAAATACTTGTCCGGCCCGATGCACAGAAAACAGATGCCAAGCAAAGCAACAACTGTCTGCTACTTTCCGATAACGCCCAAATCGATACCAAGCCGCAGTTGGAAATTTATGCCGATGATGTTAAATGTACCCATGGCGCCACCGTCGGTCAGTTGGATGATGAAGCCATTTTTTACCTGCGGGCCAGGGGCCTCCCGAAGAAAAAGGCGGTCGGGGTGTTGACCTACGCCTTTGCCGAGGAAATTATCTCCGGTATAGAAGTGCCGGAAATACGCGACGTCATTCATCAGTTACTGGCCCAAAACTTGGGTCATGAAATAGATTTTACCGAGCAATAAAAAAGGTTGGATATGGACGAGCCGAAGATCACGCGCGAGCAAATTGTTGACGCCCTTAAAACAGTCTATGACCCGGAAATACCGGTGGACATCTATGAACTGGGCCTGATTTACGATATAAAGATCAAGGACAAAAAGGTGTTCATTCTGATGACGCTGACCACGCCCAACTGCCCGTCGGCCCAATCCCTGCCCATGGAGGTTAAGGACCGGGTTAGCCGTGTGCCCGGTGTGGAGGATGCAGACGTCGAGATAGTTTGGGATCCGCCCTGGGGCATGGAAATGATGTCCGAAGAAGCCCGTCTGGAGTTGGGTTATTTCTAATAATCCGCCAAAATTAATCTTTAAGGCCATAGTCAATGGAAAAACGCTCATGAAAAAGGAACCGACCCCCCATAGCCATCCGCTGCTGTCCGACGTGTCCAAAATCCGTGAGGATTTTCCCGCTCTGCATCAAGAGGTGCACGGCCGGCCATTGGTATATTTGGATAATGCCGCCACCACTCAAAAACCGCGTGCGGTACTGGATGCCCTGCGGCACTACTATGAGCATGACAATGCCAATGTCCACCGGGGGCTGCACACACTGGCCGAGAGAGCCACGGAGGACTTTGAGAATGCCCGAACGGTTGTGGCCCGCTTTATCAACGCGCCGGAAACGGAAGAGGTGATCTTTACCCGCGGCACAACCGAGTCCCTGAACCTTTTGGCGCATTCCTTCGGCCATACCTTTTTCAAAGAGGGGGATGAGATCATTATCAGCGAAATGGAGCACCATAGCAATATTGTGCCCTGGTTCCTGTTGCGTGACCGGCTTGCGGTCAAGGTGCTGTTTTGGCCGGTGGAAACGGACGGGACGCTGGATCTGAACAAACTGGAAACACTTATTTCCGATAAGACGCGCCTGATTTCCGTCAGCCACATGTCCAACGTGCTGGGAACGCACAATCCCATAAAACAGATCGTGGAGATCGCCCGCCGGCGCAACATCCCGGTTGCCGTGGACGCCGCCCAGAGCGTGCCTTCCATGCCGGTGGATGTACAGGAGTTGGGTTGTGACTTTCTGGCTTTTTCCGCCCATAAAATGGGTGGGCCGACCGGCATTGGCGCTTTGTGGGGCCGGCGTTCCCTTTTGGAAAAAATGATCCCCTATATGGGAGGCGGTGAGATGATCGCCCATGTAAACACTTCCGGGGCCAGTTGGGCAGAGTTGCCGCACAAGTTCGAGGCCGGTACGCCCAATATTGCCGGTGCCATCGGTTTTGCCGCCGCCGTGCGTTATGTACAGGAACGGGGTATGCAAAACATTCATGACTATGAACAGATACTGACCTCGGCCTTGCTGGAAAAGATGCGCTTATTGCCGGGGCTGACCATATTCGGCCCGCTTCAGGAACGCGGCCCGGCCATTTCCTTTAAGCTGGAGGGGATCCATCCCTTTGACCTTACGCAGTTTCTCGATCAGCTCGGCATCGCCATTCGCGTGGGGCACCACTGCGCCGAGCCTTTGATGAATAAGCTGGGAGTTTCCGCCACAACCCGCGTCAGCCTGTACTATTATAATACAATGGCGGAGGTGGACTATTTTATTTCCGCCCTGGAACGGGCCCGTTCCTTTTTCTAACATCTCTTTCCCGCCCGTGTGTGCTATTATTGCCCAGATTAAATCTATTTGATTGCTTTATAGCCAGGGTTTAAATTAAGCGGCTATATGAAGGATAATGACACGCCCAGACTTTCCCTGCTGGAAAAACGACATTTTTTGCAACTACGCAGACAGTTTATGAAACCGGTAATCGGAGTGACAGGCTATTTGGGTAAAACCACGCTGGTCGATATGCTGTCCACCGTACTCTCCACCAGGGGCAAGGTACTGAAAACCCCTTACGGACGAGGCACCTGGAATAATAATCTGAAAACATTAAGCCGGCTGTCGGCGGATTATGACTATGCCATATTTGAGTTCGATTCCTACAGTGGCAGGAATTTTGCAGGACTTTTACGACTGATTAAGCCAACCATCGGCGTGGTTACCAATATCGGAGACGCTCATTTAAGCTACCTGAAGGATGCCATGTCCCTGGCTTTGCAGCGTTCGGCCATGGTTAAATACCTGGCGCGTGACGGTAAGGCGGTGCTTAATCATGATGATGACTTGAGTACGGCACTGAGCCGGTTCATTACCCAGGCGGAAATCCAGCGTTTCGGGTTGAATCAGGCGGCCGATTTTTTTGCCACGGAGATGGAGCAGCTCGGCCCGGATGGCCTCAGGTTCTTACTAAATATCGAAAGAGAGGTACATCTTCCCCTGTACAGTGTCAGTGATGTCTATGCTTTTCTGGCATCCTGCGCCGTTCTGACGGATCTGGACTTTACCATCGATGAAATTGTGCGTATTTTAAGGCAATCCTTTAAAATGCCCAAGGGACGCGGCAATCTGGAAAAAATAAACGGTTGTTTCTTACTGGATGAGAGTTTCCCCGGTTCCTCCCGCGCCGTCAGCAAGGCGGCCCGTTCCCTGATCGGGTTTAAACCGCATGCCTCGCAGATTATTTTTATTGTCGGCGATATGCATGGCACGGGCGTAAACGTGGAAGACCGGCATCTTAATATGGGGCACTTTTTGGCCGCCCTGCCATTTGATCACCTGATTACGCTGGGGCATTACGCCAAATATATCGGAGACGGTAGTCGACTGATCCCTTCGGCGCAAAGAAAAGTAAAACATGTGGCTGATGTGAATGAACTGCTGGGCTATCTGGGAACTGTGTTAAGACCCGGGTCGGCCATTGCGGTAAAAGGTTTGGGTAATGTTGCTTTTCACCGGATAAGATCAACGATTGAAAACTTTAAAGGATAAATTATGAAAAAGATATATAATATCGGCTTTGCCGTGATGCTCTTTTTGGCCGGCGGTCAAAGTCTGCTGGCGCAGAGCAGCGCCAAGGATAAGTTTTTTGCCGATTATGAGGCCCTTGTCAATAAAATGCAGGCCGACAATGCCGAGGTGCTTTCACCGGAAAACTATCAAAAAGCCATAGAGCTTTTTGAGGAAGCCAACACCGCTTACGAACAGAAGGAAAGCACCCGGGAAATCCGGGAGATGCTGGAGGAGTCCGCTTCCTACGCTAAAAAAGCTTCGGAAGTGATCAGGATGGCTCATATTACTCTGTCTTCCGCCATAGAAGCCCGGGACGCGGCCATAGAAGCGCAAGCGGCCCTGTATGCCACGAAGTTATGGGAAGAAGCCGAGGATGTCTTTGCCCGGGCCGCGGAGAATCTTGAGGATAATGATGTGGAAGATGCCCGGGAGTATGGCCTGGAGGCGGAACAGCTTTTCCGGCAGGCCGAGCTGCTGGCCATTAAAAACGGTATTTTGGGCGAGGCGCGCGACGCCATTGCCGTGGCCCGTGATCTCAATGCCGAGGAATTGGCCTATCATACCTTTACCGATGCCCAAAACCTGCTGGCCCAAACCGAACGCCTGCTGGAGGGCAACCGCTATGCCCGGGAAGAGGCGATAGAGAAGGCCGAACGAGCCGCCTATCAGGGCCGCCATGCCGCTTATCTGGCCAAAACGATCAAAGCGCTGTCCCAAAAAGATGAAAACTGGGAAAATCTCATGTTGAAGTTCGAGGAAATCTTGTCGGAAATTGGCAGCCAGTTCAATTATGTGCCGGAATTTGATCAGGGCTTTGACAGCAGTGTAAAAAGTATCGCCAATTATATCCGCAAATTAAAAGACAGCAAAGAACTGCTTATCATTGAAAATGCCCGTTTGCAGGAAGAGCTGAGCCGGGTGAGGGAAAAGGAGGCCACTTCCAGCGCCGAGCTGAAAAAAAAGCTGGAGCGTGAAGCGGCCATAGAAAAAATCAAGAGCTTTTTCACCCCGTCCGAGGCACGCGTGATCTATGAAGGTGACAATATCACCATACGTCTTAAAGGACTGACTTTTCCCTCCGGTCAGTATATCATCCAGCCGGAGTATTTTTCCCTGCTTACCAAAGTGCAAAAGGCGCTGAAGGTCTTTCCGGAAAGCCATTATACCGTTGAGGGACATACCGACGCCCTGGGAAATGCCGGCAAAAATAAAATTCTCAGCGATCAAAGGGCGCGTTCCGTGCGGGAATACCTGATGGCCAACATGGACCTGGATGAGAATCAGATCACCTCCATCGGTTACGGTGAGGAGCGACCGGTGGCCTCCAATGAAACACGCGAGGGACGTATCCGTAATCGTCGGATAGATATTGTCATCAATCTGACTAATGAGTGACGGAAAAAAACGGCCGGGGAAATTCAGTTATTTGAGGAATAAACTTTACTCTGCCGGAGATTTGACGAAAAAACAATACCGGCCGCATCTAATGGCAGCCACGTGCTCTTATGGCCAGGATGTGTTAAACCCTCTGGCTTGTATCAATATCAACTAAAGAAGGCGCCCGTTGAAAGGAATAGGATTAAGAGGTCAGTTAAAGATTGACGGCCGGGAATTTAGTGTTACCACCGGAAATGATCCCCAAAAGAACGTTATCCGCAGCGAGGTCTTTGAATCCGGCAGATATCTGTTCGGCAATGAAGACTCGTACTATATCCGCGAGGTGGAAGACGAAGACAAGCCCACCGAACAATATCTGAAAGAGATTACGGAAAAAACCCACAAAACCACCGTTAATGAGATCAAAATCCTGTTCCGGATATTTGAAAAAATAAAACAGTTACGCCAGTATCTGCCGCACTATCGCCTGGGAAAGGTGTTTTATACGCGCAATTTTTTGCCGGAGGCCATCAACAATTTTAAACGGGCGGTGGAACTGAATCCGGATTTTATTCGCGGCTACCAGCGGCTGGGGCAGGCCTATCTGCAGAACAACCAACCCCAGCAAGCTTTGGAAGCTTTTAAAAAGGCTTACGCGCTTCATCCCGAATATCCCGATCTCAACAACGCCATGGGCGTCTGTTATACCTCTTTAAATAATTTGCAGCGCGCCTCGAAATTTTTTAAAGAAACCCTTAAGATTAAAGAGAACTTCAAGGAGGCGAATTTTAACCTGGGCGTTGTTTTGTTTTTATCTACCCTGGATGAGAACAACAGTGACGACCGTGTCATCGTTCCGGCCCGCTTTTTAAGAACCTATAAGGAAATTTGTGCCGATAAAAAATACAGTTCCAAAAAATGGGCTCTGGAGTTTGAGAGAACCGATGAAGTCCTGCATAACGGCAAACGCCCGGATGTGGTCAAAAAGGTTCTGGAACTTCAGAAAAAAATACTCTGCCATGAAGATTCCGGCGATATTATGGATCTCTTCTTTTTGCAGTTCATGTACGGCGGACAGGAGATCGACGATGAAGGTATACGCTACTTCAGTGAGATGATCAACGAGGAAGTGGAACAACATCAAAATTATGCCGACTATTGGAACGAACTGGGAATCATACATCTTATCCAGTGCCGGGAGTATTTTTTAAAGGCCCTTTCCGAATTTGAAAAATCCCGAAAAAACGATCCTAAATTTCAAGCCGCTGAAAAGAACACCCAATTATTGCAACGGGGTAAAAAAGGCTTCCTCATATTACTCCGCGCTATTTTAAAATAATTTTGCCATGGCCGCTTCAATACTTGTCGTAGATAACGAACAACGCATGTGCATGTTGATTAAAGGCACCCTGGAGCTGGAACAGGACCTTTCCGTCGATGTGGCCTTTTCCGGCAGGGAGGCGCTGACCCTGATGGCCGCCAAAAAATATGACGTAGTGCTGACCGACCTGAGGATGACCCCGATGGACGGGATGACCCTTCTAAAAACGATCAAAGAGCAATATCCCGGCACCGAAATACTGTTAATGACCGCCTATGCTTCCCAGGAAACCGCGGTGGAGGCCATGCAGGCCGGCGCCTTTGATTATCTGATCAAGCCCTTCAGCATGGATGAACTGTTGTTGCGCGTGCGCCGTATTCTTAAGCAACGCCGTCTGGAGAAGGAGAATGCCCGTCTGAAGGAGCGGCAGAAACAGGCCTACAGCATGAGCGGCATCGTGGGTAAAAGTAAAACAATGCGCCAGGTTTTCGATATGATCCACCGGGTGGCGGAAAAAGAGGCCACGGTGCTTATCCGCGGGGAAAGCGGTACCGGCAAGGAATTGATCGCCCGGGCCATCCATGAACATTCTCCCAGGAAAGATAAACCCTGGATTGCCATAAATTGCGCCGCCTTACCGGAAACGCTCCTGGAAAGCGAACTGTTCGGTTATGAAAAAGGCGCCTTCACCGGAGCCACGGAAGCCAAGCCGGGTCTGTTTGAACGGGCGGACAGAGGCACCCTGTTCCTCGATGAAATCGGCGATCTGCCGCTCAGCCTGCAATCCAAACTGCTGCGCGTGTTGCAGAACAGGGAAGTGGTGCATCTCGGCGGGCATAAGCCCATTCCCATTGATGTCCGCCTGATCACGGCCACGCACCAAAACCTGGAAGAGATGATAGAACAGCAAATCTTCCGTTCCGATCTCTATTACCGGATCAACCTTTTTCCCATTACCCTGCCTCCCCTGAGGGAGCGCAAGGAGGACATCCCGGAACTGATCGAGTTTTTTATGGCTGACTATCCCGATAAAATAATCCGTCCCCAGGCCAAACTGAAGCTTATGCAGTATGATTTTCCGGGGAATATCCGGGAGTTGCAGAATATCATTGAACGGGCGGCCATAATGAGCGAGGATATTATCGAGGATATCGACCTGCCGCTTCCCGCCGCACAACAGGGGAAGACGGAACCGTCATCGCCGGGCGGGGTTTTGCCCGCGGAGGGCCTGGTGTTGGATGATCATCTCAAACAACTTTTGCAAGAGGCCCTGCAGCGGGCGCCCAACAAAACGGAAGCGGCCCGGCTACTGGGCATTACCCGTCGCCGGCTCTACTCCATGATGGAAAAATTTAAAATCTCTTAAGTTCTGTTTTAAATCTGCCCGGGGGAACCACTGTTTCCATGAAAAACAAGGGACTACGCTCTTCATCAGAGATGAAATCGATTTAACCCCCGGTCCTAATATTCCGGCTTATTTCAGTTAGGCGATCTTAAAACGATCTGCCCGGACAATATCCCGCATAACCCACCACAGCATGCGCGGTTTTTTCTTCATCATGGAGAGAGCATAAGGCAGACAGGCCCGGCCATAAGGAATATAAAACCGAACCGGTACATGGCAGGATTCCGCCAGACGTACGGTTTTCATGGGCAGGCCGTATAGCTGTTCCAGTTCCCAGGAACCGTTTTCCCGCCGCAGAATATGGCAGGCCTCTTTTAACAACGGCGCGTTATGGGTGGCAACGGCCACATGCCGGGCCTTACCGGCCAAAACACGTACGATATCCAAAAAACCGCCGTAAGGGTCTTTGTCCGGCTCCAGCGGGTCTTCCCACTCCCCCTTGACAATGCGAACGGGTACCTGCATCCCGATTAACCGCCCGGCGTCTTCCAGGCTGCGTTGCCAGCGGGCGGGCAGGGTATAGCTGATATTTTCATACTTGTTATAGGTGGCCTCGAAAAGAGAGAGATTGTCTTCCGCGGTTTCCGGACTCTGGGCGTCAAAGTGTATACGCAATCCGCCCTCGCGGGCGGCTTTGATGATCTTGTCCATCAGCGTGGGGTCAAAGCCGATGGCCGGTGTTTTTATGGACAGGTAACAATCCAGATTGTGCCGGATGATCTGTCGGGCGGCCAGTACATAGGCATCCGCCACCAGGCTAAAATCATCCCCGTTGTTATTCCAGGGACAAATGGTGGCCGCATATCCAAGCGGCATGATCTTTTGGCAGGCCTGGATGGCGTCCTCCACATCCGTACCCACGATATAGCCCATGGAGATACGCTTGAAAATCTTATCCTTTATCCGCGCGCCGGTGTTACTGCTCTCCATTGTGCACCATCAGTTTGTTTTTTAAATAGCCGACAGAGTCCCTGGCAAAGCCCAGAAGGCCATGACCGGAAAAAGGGTAGATCAGAGGCGACTTAAAACGACGCACTTTATCGGTCCATACATGCATCCATCGGGCGTCCCAGCCAAGGAATTCAAAGCTGGTCAGTTTTTGCTTAAAGGCGTATTCAATACAACGGTGCATCAACAGAATACCGGGGGAGCTGCGGGCATATTTTTCGTCGTAACCGATCTTGAACACCCAAAAGCGCCCGGCCTCTTCCAGCCCCAGTAAGACGGCAACAACGGTATCGTCAATGGAAAGTGTTCCCACGCGCAGGGTACCGTTTTGGGCGGCCTTATGGCTGTAAATCGTGTAAAAGCGGGCCAGATCTTCCCGGTGCAGCAAAGAACTGCCATTGCGACCTTTCCAGTTGGCGGCTTCCACCCGGAAAACCTCGGCCAGCAAATTATCCACATCTGCGGGGTTAACGGCATGAACCCGGATATCGACCCGTCCCATTTTGTCGGCCCGGCGGCGCGCTCTTCTCATATCCGACCTACGCTTACCGGACAACCGGGATTCAAACGTTTCCCAGTCACTGTTGATGTCTATCCAGGGGCTGGCGCCTCCCTCACGCAGGGAGTGCAGGGAATGGTATTGAAATACTTTTTCAATGGCCGTCAGGCTTTCGGAGCCCTCTTCAATGCGACGCAGGGATATGGGAAGGCCCTGTTTTAACAGGTTGTGCAGCAAGGCGGTCAAAGCCCCATGGTCGCGGTAGAGGAGCCCGGCGGGTTCGCCCAGGGAAGGGGTGCCGATGATCTCCAGTTTTTGAACGCCGTTATCCTCATGCCGGAAAAGAGGCACTATGGCGTTTACTTCCGTACCGTCATCATGAATGATTACAAAAAGCTGATTCGGTTGATAAAAAGCCTCGGCACAGGCACTCATCCATTCCCAGTCCAATAAGGGGGTTCCATGTCTTTGAGCCAGTTTCTTCCAGTCGCCCCGAACCGTTTGAAGTTCTGCAAGATTATTGATAATTCGCATTGAGAGTCTACCCGCATATCGCTTGAGTGTTCACCGTTATAACTATGCTCACCTTCGACAACAGCGGGGTAAATTATTAACAATCCGGTTTCAAATGGCTACTTTTCCACAGAAAGATTTCACCGCGCCGCTTGCTTCATCTTATTACCGGGGGAGTCTCATTGTTTTTTTAGAAACCTCATCATTGCCCTGGCGATATGGGTGTTGTCCAGATAAGCGCCGCGAACCGAATCCCTTAATGTGGCATAGTTCTTAAAAACCACACTGCCCTTGCCGTGGGCGTAAAAGGGGATCAGTGAATTACTGTGATAGGTGGCGTTCCATTCCATCGCCGGCATGTTGCCCTTGCCCCTGTTTTGTACCGGCTGCCAGCGCATGGTTCCTTTAAAAACACTTTCCGGGCCGCTGAGAAAACCGGTCTCATGATCCCCGGTCACAATCAGCAGGTTTTTATTCCAGCCGCCGTTATTTTCAATCCAGTCAACCACCGCGGCCACGGTTTTGTTAAAGTCGATTTCTTCCTCGATAACACGGCTTTTCCTGTTGGCATGCCCGGCCCAGTCCACGGCGCCGCCTTCGATCATCAGATAAAAGCCGTCGGGATCGTTATTTAATACATTCAGGGCCGCCAGGCTCATATCGGCCAGGGTGGGTACGTTGTCGTTAAAAGGAACCGTAAAGGGCGCCGCGTGAGGGTCACCGGCCCGTTCTTCCTGCAGGGTGGTTCCGGCAAAGGGAATGCCGATCAGCCGTGTCAGTTCCGTGCCGCGGGCCATTTTACGAAAATCTTCCTTCTTCTCAATCAGGGTCCAGGGATCGTCACGGCCGTCTCCATCGGCATCGGCTCCCGCTTTTCCGGCCAGGAGCGCCGCCCAGGTCTGCGGCCCGCCCACTTTGTCAAACACCGGCACATCCCGCTTCTTTCCTTCGGCGTCATAATAAGGATGACCCGCTCCCATGATCACCTCCAGGGGGCTTTCCATGATCATTTCACGGCCGATTTCAGCGTAATTTTTACGCGACACATTGTGCGCTCCAAAGGCGGCGGGCGTGGCGTGGCTCAAGGGTACGGAAGTAACGACTCCGGTTGCTTTCCCCAGGCTGTCGGCCCGTTCAAAGCTGCTCACCAGGGGTTTTTTATCCACATCCACGCCGATGGCGCCGTTATAGGTTTTTTCACCGCTGGCCATGGCCGTAGCCGCCGCTGCCGAGTCCGTCGGTTTCCTCAGGATATAGTCAAAGCTGAGCCAGGCGGAATCGGAAAGATAATCCCCTCCGGCGGAAAAGGTACTCATGGCCAGCCTGACGGCAAAAGTGTCATAGGGTGCCTTACCCGTTTCGCCGAACTGAAAATAGGAAGCCGCCTCCACCTGGCTGAATCCGCAACCGTCACTGATCATTAGAATGACATTTTTGGGAGGAACACTGTCGGGCAGGGTTGTGTCTGCCGTATTCGACGGGGCTCCTTTTTTACAGCTTTGTATAAAAAACATCCCAATGATGAGGATGGGGAAATAGATATAACGCATGTTGCCTGCCTTTTTATGATTATAACCTTTAAGGGAATATACCCTAAAAGATTAGTAAATGATTTCCGTGGGATTAAATCTCTGTTTAACATCTGTAATGGCAGATAAAGATAGATTTTTACAGTAAGCGAATCAACCGGGGAAGAACGATTTTAAAATTATTTTAACACTTTGCCCGTATTCTCTTGTAACGTATATTGGAATGTTCTCACCAACCCCGAAGTGCGTATGATATCCAAGATATATTCTGCAGCGCTAATGGGCATAGACGCCTATGTCGTGGAAGTGGAAACCCATATGGAAAGGAATATGCCCAGTTTTAATATTGTCGGTCTGCCCGATAATGCCGTCCGTGAAAGCCGGGAACGTGTCGTGGCGGCCATGAAAAGCTCCGCTTATCCCTATGTGCATCAACGGCGCATCACCATAAACCTGGCGCCGGCGGATATTAAGAAGGAAGGCTCTTCTTATGATTTACCCATCGCCATCGGTATGCTTGCCGCCCAGGGGGATGTAAAAAACGAAACAATCCTCGACAACTATATTTTGGTGGGGGAGCTGGCCCTGGACGGCTCGGTACGCCCGGTTCACGGCGCCCTGCCCATAGCCATCACCGCCGGAGAAAAAAAATTTAAAGGCCTGATCCTGCCCGATGAGAACGCCCGTGAAGCCTCCATGGGAGACCCCGGTCTCGATGTGATTCCCGTGGGGCACTTAACCGATGTGGTCAACTTTCTCAACGGGCGCTTGCAAATAGCGCCCTATAAAAGTGATTTCAAAAAAATATTTGCCCACGGCGGCTCTTCCTTGCTTGACTTTTCCGACGTCAAAGGCCAGGAACACGCCAAAAGAGCCCTGGAGGTGGCCGCGGCGGGTGGGCATAATATTATAATGATCGGTCCTCCGGGCTCGGGTAAGACCATGCTGGCTAAACGGTTTGCCACCATTCTTCCGCCACTGACCCTGGAAGAGTCGATTGAAGCGACAAAAATCCATTCCGTCTCCGGCAATCTTTCCGCCGATGACGGCCTGATCACACAGCGCCCCTTCCGTGCGCCCCACCATACCATCTCCGATGCCGCCCTGGTGGGGGGCGGAAAGTATCCGCGTCCCGGTGAAGTCAGCCTGGCCCATCACGGTGTTTTATTCCTCGATGAACTGCCCGAGTTCAAAAAGAATGTGCTGGAAGTGATGCGCCAGCCCATGGAAGACGGCAAGGTGACCATCGCCCGGGCCGCTCTTTCCCTGACCTATCCCGCCAAGTTTATGCTGGTGGCGGCCATGAACCCCTGTCCCTGCGGTTATTATGGGGATTCCAGCCGCTCATGCAGTTGCGCGCCCCCGCAGATTCAACGCTATCTGGCGCGGGTATCGGGACCGTTGTTGGACCGGATCGATATTCATATCGATGTACCCGCGGTGAATTTTAAGCAGATGTCTTCCGACCGGACGGGAGAAACATCGGCTCAAATCAGGGAAAGAGTGCAAAAAGCACGGGATATACAGTTGCAAAGGTTTAAAAACGAGGGTCACATCTACAGCAATGCCCATATGCAATCCCGGGAAATACGAAAATACTGCAAAACCGGTGCCGAGGGCATGGAGCTGCTAAAAACAGCCATTACCCGTCTCGGACTTTCGGCGCGTGCCTATGACCGGATATTAAAAGTGGCCCGCACCATTGCCGATCTGGAAAACAGCGCGGAGATTACGGCCGGGCATATCAGCGAGGCCATTCAGTATCGCGCCCTGGACAGGGATATCTGGCAATGAACGGAGATCCGGCTATAAAAGAGGAAGGGCCATTATGCGCTATTTTTTAAGTGTTTTTTTATTATTCCTTTTTCCGTCTGCCATGCTCATGGCCCAGGAGAGTGAGGCTGTCCTTGCACAAAACGGTGTCGACAGCACGGCGGCGGATTCCACAAAAATCGACTTGATCTATCTTCCGGTAACTTTGTTAAAAGATTCCACCCTGAAGTTTAATCTGGAATACTCGGGCAAAGAGGAGCCTAAAATCTTTTTTCCCAAAGTCACCTTGCCGGATAACCCGCTGGAAATCGACATGCGGGGTACATCCTACTACACCCCTCGGGAGGTACAGGATCACCTGGATAAAGCCATGAACCGCCCCCGAAGCGAAAGCCTGGTCCCCGTGTTTGCCCTGGCCGCGTTTGCCGCCCGCATGGCTGAAAAACAGTTAAAAATTCAAAAACTGCTGGAAAAGAAAGCGGAAGATTATCTGATAACCGACAGCGAATGGCATCTTTTAACGGCCTTATGGAAAAAAGCGCCGATGAATGTGGAGGAGTTATACCGGGTTCATAAAAGTTACAGCGCCAGGGCCATGGAAAAGGAGTTGTTGTTGTTAAACGACAAAGGTCTGCTCAAAACCCGTAAAACGGGAAATGGTATCCTGCTTTTTTATCCGGCCCAGAAAGCGGAAGCGGTACTGGCGCTTTTTAACTCGGCCCTTCCCCGATTAGACAAGGATCCGCAAACACTAAAGCGGGTCTTGGAGCGTAAAAAAGATCTGGAAAAAATAATTTTACCATGAGAGCGTCCATTATCGTACACGGAGGGGCCTGGGATATCCCCTCCGCCTTGCACAAAGCCCATGAAGAAGGTATGGCCAGGGCCCTGAAGACGGGCCAAAAAAAGCTGGCGGAAACGGATGATGCCCACCGGGCCTGCCTGGCCGTTTTAACGGTTTTGGAGAATGAACCCGTTTTTGATGCCGGTACCGGCTCTTTTTTAAATGCCGGGGGCGAGGTGGAAATGGACGCCGGCATTATGAAGGGGGAGGATCTCTCGGCGGGTGCCGTAGCCGCCCTGAAAAATATCAGGAACCCCATCCTGGTGGCCGAAGCGGTCAGAGTCCATACCCAACATGTTTTGCTGGCCGGGCAAGGGGCTTACGACTTTGCCCGCGAGCAGGGCTTTAAAAGGGTGGAAACGGAGGCGCTTTTGACCGGAAGGGAAAAAGAGCGCTACCGTATTCTAAAAGAGCGGGGGAAAGTGCGCATAAAATCCTTTTTTGAGAAAAAACCATCCGATACGGTGGGGGCGGTGGTTATGGACTCCCACGGACGTATGACGGCCGGAACCACCACCGGAGGCACTCCCCATAAAATGGCCGGCAGGGTGGGGGATGTACCCGTTCCCGGAAGTGGTTTCTATGCGGATAACCGCTATGGTGCCGTTTCGGTTACCGGCTGGGGGGAAGGTATTTTAAGAGCCGGATTGGCCATGCGCGCCATGCGGGCGCTGGAGTCCGGTGCCGGTGCCGCTGAAGCCGCCGGGGAAGCCCTGCGCTTTTTAGAGGAAAGAATTAAGGGGGAAGCCGGCATCATCGTGCTGGACGCCCGGGGCCGGGCCGGATTCGATTTTAACACCCCCTATATGGCCGTAGGTTATGCCACGGTGGACAACATGGAATATGCAACCGTTTTAGGGGAAGGCACGTCGGGAAGCAAATGAAAGCCCTGTTCAGGATCATACGTCCGGAAAATGTAATCATCACCTTTTTATCCGTGTTGACAGCAGCCTGGCTGGTAACGGACTCCGTCTTAACCCCCGGCATACTCCGCGCCGCTTTGGCGGCGGCCCTGGTAACGGCGGCGGCCAATATCATAAATGATATATTTGATTTGGCAATAGACCGGGTAAACCAACCGGGCCGTGTTTTGCCTTCCGGAGCCATGAGTTTACCCGCCGCACGCCTCTGCTATAAAATTATGAACATGGTGGCTTTGGCCCTGACCATAGACCGCCCCGACTTGTTCCTCATCATAGCGGGTTCACAATTCATCCTGTATTTTTATAGCCGTTCCTTTAAAAAAACGGTATTGCTGGGCAATATCATCGTCGCTTTTGTGGGCGGGCTGGCCTTTATTTTTGGCGCCCTGGCCGCGGGGCGGATCATGGCCGGGGTTTTCCCGGCGCTGTTTGCCGGTATATTCCATTTTGCCCGCGAGCTGATAAAGGATCTTCAGGATGTGGAAGGGGACAGGCAATATCAGGCCGCTACCTTTGCCGTGCGTTTTGGCAGCCGTAAAGTCCTCCTGATGGTGGATGCCTTGTTTATGCTGCTGAGTGGAATTTTGTTGTTGCCATTTTTGTTAGGAATATATAATGTTTATTATATTTATATGGTAGTACCCGGTGTCATAGGCGTCACCGTCTACACCTCATGGCAATTGCATAAAAACACAACCGTTGAAAATCTTTCCCGCATGAGCATTTTATTGAAGGTGGATATGCTTATAGGCTTGGTATCAATAATCGTGGGGGTGAAATTATGATTTTTTCATTGATTGAAAATCTGGAACATGTGGATATCGTGTTGGCTTCGGCCTCACCGCGACGTTTTGAACTCCTGAAAAGTGTCGGCCTCGATTTTAAGGTGGTACCGGCCGGGATAGATGAATCGAATATTGACATAAAGGAACCCACGGCCCTGGTGCAGGAATGTGCCCGGCAAAAGGGGGAAGACATCGCCCGTCAATATCCGGATCATCTGGTGATCAGTGCCGATACCATCGTGTCTTTGGACGGCAATATCCTGGGCAAGCCGAGAAATGAAGATCATGCCTATGATATGCTGGCCTTTTTATCGGGTAAAACGCATCAGGTTTATACGGCATTTGGTCTGTTTTACAAACATTACGAAAAAGAATTGCTGCATCTTGTGTGTACCGATGTGACCATGAGAGTGCTGACGGATGAAATCATCATGGCCTATATAGGAACCGGCGAACCGGTGGATAAGGCCGGGGCCTATGCCATCCAGGGGCAGGGGGCCATGCTCATCGAAGGTATCCGCGGCAGCTATACCAATGTGGTGGGTTTTCCTCTGGCACAGTTTTTTGATAAACTCGACCACTTTTTAGGAACATTGGTCTTAAGCGAAAAAGTAGGTGATATTTGAAAAAAATACTTTTTGTGGATGATGATCCCAACATGCACCGGATGGTTGAACTGTTTCTGCGTTCGGCCGGCGTGGAACTGGTTTTTGCCGGGAATGGCCGCTCGGCCATTAAACACATGGAAAATCACACCTTTGATATCATCTTTTCCGATATACAGATGCCGGAAATGGACGGTA
Organism: Calditrichales bacterium; assembly: GCA_015493745.1. Classification (GTDB taxonomy): domain Bacteria; phylum Calditrichota; class Calditrichia; order Calditrichales; family J004; genus J004. The sequence goes on along the minus strand of WGCN01000097.1, from coordinate 14,771 downwards.
TCGCCTTATTGCAATATTTAAAAGAAAAAGGGGATACTACTCCTTTTATTATCATATCGGCCTTCGGTCAGGAAAATATGGCCGGCAAAGCCCTGGAACTTGGAGCCCGGGCCATAGTCAACAAGCCATTCGATCGGGAAACCCTGCTAAAAAAAATAGAAAGTATTCCCTGATCAGACCAGCCGTTTACCGAATATCTCCAGTTTATCCGCCAAATGGGCCAGGGATGTTGTGCGGAACTGATGCTCTATTTGCAACCTTAAGGGGCGCCATTCCTCATGCAGGGGACAGGGCGCGTCGTCCTCGCAGCCGGGAATGCCCAAAATACACTCCGTGAACATCGGCCGCGTTTCCAGAATAATGACGATCTCGTATATGGAAATATCTTCCGGTTTTTTTGACAGACGCACACCCCCCTTGGGTCCGCGATAGGATACCAGAAGTTTGTTTTGGGTTAGTTTTTGCAGAATCTTCGTAAGAAAGTGAAACGATATTTTCAGCTCTTCCGACATTTTGGATATGGATATATATTGATCCTGGTTGCTGTTAGCCAAATGAATCATGGCCCGGAGACCGTAAACGGTCGTGTTCGATAGCATAGTTGCTCCTCATTTTCAGATGCGCTAATCTTATTTAAAACTTTCTATTTATACAAACTTATTCTTCGGAACATAATTTTATAAGATAATTTTAGCAAAGGGGATTCTCGGGAAACATTAAATATTTAGAATGTAAGAGATGTCCTTAACTGCCAAAAATTTTAGACTTGAAAGATTCCGGCAAGCGGGGCGGGCCGTTTCCGGCTTGGATTTATCCTTTAAAAAGTAAAATCCTCTGTTTATTTAATGTAAAAGATTGCCTAAATTAAAGTCGTGAAAATTTGATTTGAAAGGATGATGGAAATGGGACACAAAGTCAATAAAAACTGGAAAATAAGCACCATGTGCGTGCATGGCGCCGGTGGATACGATAAGGCAACCGGCGCCGTGGGTAAGCCGATATACCAAACCTCCACCTTTGCCTTTGAGAGTGCCCGCGCCGGCGCGGAAATCTTTCTGGGTGAACGGGAGGGCTACGTTTATACCCGTATCAGCAATCCCACCCAGGAGGCCTTTGAAAAGGAGATGGCCTTTTTGGAGGGCGGGGAAGCGGCATTGGCTTTCGGCTCCGGCATGGCGGCCATTTCCGGTGTGATTATGTCTTTGTGTAAAAACGGGGACAATGTGGTCTCTTCCGATACACTCTACGGCGGCTCCCATCAGTTGTTTACGGAAACCCTGCCACGCTGGGATATACAGGTCAGGGAGGTGGATGGCACCGATTGCCGGAATATCGCCGATGCCATCGATAAAAAAACACGGGCCATTTATATCGAAACGCCGGCCAACCCGACCATGTCCCTGATCGATATCGAACAATGTGCCGCCATAGCCCATAAACACGGAATCCCGCTCATCGTGGACAACACCTTCCCCACCCCCTATTTTCAGCAACCCTTAAAGCTGGGAGCCGACGTGGTGGTGCACTCGGCCACAAAATATATCGGCGGACACGGGGATACCGTTGCCGGCGTGGCTATCGGTAAAAAAGATTTTATCGACGAACTGCGCATGGGGATCCTGCGTGACATGGGCGGGATTATCAGCCCCCTGAACGCCTGGCTTTTGGTGCGCGGACTCAAGACCCTGGCCATACGCATGGAGCGCCATCAGGAAAATGCCATGCAAATTGCCAAGTATCTTCAGTTTCATCCCAAGGTTAATTCCGTATTTTACCCCGGGCTCACCACCCACCCGCAGCATGCCCTGGCCAAAAAACAAATGAGCGGATTTGGCGGAATGATCAGTTTTGAGGTTAAAGGTGGACGAAAAGCGGGCGAAACTCTGATGAATTCGGTGGAGCTGATCACCCTGGCGGTCAGTCTGGGCGATGTGGATTCCCTGATCGAACATCCCGGGTCCATGACCCACTCCACCTATGCCCCCGAGGACCTGGCGGCCGTGGGGATTACGGAAGGGCTGGTTCGGCTTTCCGTGGGTATCGAAGACCCGAAAGATATCATCAATGATTTGTCTCAGGCATTAAACAAGATTAATTAGGAGCGGCTATGCGTATATTGGTTACCGGCGGAGCGGGTTTTATCGGATCTCATTTATGTGACAAACTGATAGAACAGGGACATGATGTTATTGCCCTGGACAATTTTTTTACCGGTAGCAAGGAAAATATCCGCCATCTGATCGATCACTGGAACTTTGAACTGGTACGGCATGACATTACCGAACCGATCATGCTGGAAGTCGACCAGATCTATCATTTCGCCTGTCCCGCTTCACCGGTACATTATCAGTACAATCCCGTAAAAACCATTAAGACCAATGTTATGGGCACCATCAATATGCTGGGCATGGCCAAGCGGGTGCGCGCCCGTATGATGCAGGCCAGCACCTCGGAGGTATATGGCGATCCGCAGATACATCCGCAAAAGGAGGATTACTGGGGCCATGTAAATCCCATCGGTGTCCGCAGTTGTTACGATGAGGGAAAACGTGTTGCCGAAACCCTGATGATGGATTACCACCGTCAAAGCAAGGTAGATATAAAAATCATACGTATTTTTAATACCTACGGTCCGCGCATGGCCTTGAATGACGGGCGGGTGGTCAGTAATTTTATCATTCAGGCCCTGCAAAACAAACCCATCACTATTTATGGCGATGGCAGTCAGAGCCGCTCTTTTCAGTATGTGGACGATCTGGTTGAGGGCAGCATGCGCATGATGCAGAAGGATGACTTTATCGGGCCGGTTAATCTGGGCAACCCCAATGAATTCACCATACTTTCCCTGGCGGAACAGGTCATAGAACAGACCGGATCGCGCTCAAAAATCGTATTTAAGGAATTACCGCAGGATGACCCCACGCAACGGCAGCCGGATATCTCCCTGGCCCGGGAGCAATTAAACTGGCAACCTACCATTGAGCTGATTGAGGGGCTGCAAAAAACCATTCCTTATTTTGAACGGAAATTACAGGAACAATAATACCGGCCACGGATCGCGTGGCTTAAATAAGTTTGGAAAACCCTGCCTTTTTTAGTAAATTTTCACCTTTTTCATAAGGGATTTAGGTGTTTTTGCCTTTTTTTTACTCACTTTTTTAATACATACATCATTGATCGATTTTAAGGCATAGAAGGAGACGATTTAATGTCGGGACATTCCAAGTGGCACTCTATTAAACATAAAAAAGCGAAAGTTGACGCGGCACGTGGAAAAATATTTACCAAACTTATAAAAGAAATTACCGTTGCGGCCCGTATGGGGGGGGGCGATCCGGATATGAATCCACGCCTGCGGGTGGCGGTTGCCGCGGCCAAGGCCGCCAACATGCCTTCTAAAAATGTGGATAATGCCATTAAAAAGGGCACCGGGGAAATGCCCGGCGTTGTATACGAGGATGTTTCCTATGAAGGTTACGGCCCCGGCGGGGTGGCCATGTTCATCGAAGCGGTTACCGACAATAAAAATCGTACCGTGGCCGAAATACGCCACCTGTTTTCAAAACACGGCGGAAATATGGGGGAAAGCGGCAGCGTGGCCTGGATGTTTGAACGGAAAGGCATGATTACCGTCCCGGCGGCAAACTATAGCGAAGACGAATTGTTTGAAATCATCATCGAAGCGGGTGCCGAGGAGATGGAAAAAGAAGGTGACAGTTATGTGATCTACACCGCTTTCGAAGACTTTAACGATGTACGAAACCATTTGGAAGAGCAGGGCGTAACAATTGAGTCGGCCGAGCTGACGCGTATTCCGCAAAATACCGTGGCCATTGCCGGCAAGGATGCCGAACTGTTGATGAAAATGATGAATATCCTCGACGAGCATGACGATGTGCAAAATGTCTTTGCCAATTTTGATATCGACGATACGGAAATGGAAAGGATTTTAGGCGAATAAAACGACCTTTACGCATTCTCGGTATTGATCCGGGCTTAAACATTACCGGCTATGGAATCATTGATGTGGCGGGCAGCAGGCTGTTGCCGGTTACCTACGGGCATATCCGCACCTCGGCAAAGACCGATTTGCCGGATCGCCTTTTAAAGATAAGCGAAGCGATAAAAGCATTGTTGCAGGAATATAAACCGGATAATGTGGCCGTTGAAAATATATTTTACGCGGACAATGTAAAAACAGCTATAGTGATGGGGCATGCACGGGGAGCCATTTTGGTGGCGGCCAAAATGGCCGGCGCCGATGTTTTTGAATATGCCCCGCGTGAGGTTAAAATGTCGGTGGTGGGCAACGGCGCCGCCTCCAAAAGCCAGGTCAAATTTATGGTCAGCCGTCTTTTAAGCATAAAAGAAACCATCACGCCCGATGATGCCAGCGATGCTCTGGCTGTTGCATTGTGTCAGTGGCACCGCCAAAAATTGAATCTCAGGGGTTAAGTAAAAACATAGATGTTTGAATATATACAGGGAATCCTGGAAACTAAGTCACCGACCTATACCGTATTGGATATACAGGGTCTGGGCTACCGGTTATCGACATCACTTTCTACTTTCGAAAAACTACCCGCCGTCGGCGACAAGGTAAAGCTTTTTGTATATACGCATGTGCGTGAAGACCAGTTTAATCTGTTTGGTTTTTGGGATACCCGCGAACGGGATGTCTTCCTGGCCCTGCTGAGCATATCGGGCATCGGCCCGAAACTGGCGCAGACCATTCTCTCGGGCTTAACTCCCGATGAACTGATAGCGGCTATCGAACAAAAAGATGAAAAGCGTCTAAACAGCATCAGCGGCGTGGGGAAAAAAACCGCCCAACGCCTGATTATTGAGTTGAAGGGCAAGTTCGAAAGCGAAATGATTATGGCCGCGGCAGAGAAAGAGACCGGCTTGCCGCCCATGAACAGCATGGAGAAAGAAGCGCTTATGGCCCTGCTGGCCCTGGGATATAAAAAGCCGGTGGCCGAAAGAGCCATGGCCCGGATTAAAAAGAAGGGGGGCTATACCACTTTGGAGGCCCTGCTCAAAGATGCGCTACAGGTGGTGTAGATGAGCGATATTATCCGACCCGGCTTCAATGAAGATGACGCCGAAATCGAACTCTCGCTGCGACCGCAAAGTCTGAAGGACTTTATCGGTCAGGAGAAGGTCAAGGAGAATCTGTCGGTTTTTATCGAAGCCGCCCTGCAGCGGGGAGAGGCGCTGGATCACGTGTTGCTTTACGGTCCTCCCGGTTTGGGAAAAACAACCCTGGCCATGATCCTGAGCCGTGAGTTGAATGTCGATATCAAAACAACTTCCGGGCCGGTACTGGAACGGGCGGGAGACCTGGCCGGATTGCTGACCAACTTAAACGATAAAGACGTCATGTTTATCGATGAAATCCACCGCGTCAACAATGTGGTGGAGGAGTTCCTCTATTCGGCCATGGAGGATTTTCATATCGATATCATGCTGGATAAGGGGCCCAACGCCCGTTCCGTTCAGTTGGCGCTGGCTCCGTTTACCCTGGTGGGAGCAACCACCCGCGCCGGTTTGCTGACCGCGCCCATGCGGGCCCGTTTCGGGGTGGTTCTGCGCATGAACTATTACCAGGCGGTGGAGCTGGCGCGGATTGTTAAGCGATCGGCACAAATTTTAAATATTCCCATCGAGGAGGAGGCCGCTTTGGAAATCGCCGGCCGTTCCCGGGGAACACCGCGGGTAGCCAACCGTCTGTTGCGTCGCATCCGTGACTTTGCCCAGGTGCTGGCCGATAATAAAATCACGCTCGACGTGGCCCGTGACGCGCTGCAGCGGCTGGATGTGGACAGCCGCGGACTGGATGAAATGGATAAACGTATTTTAAGAGTGATCATTGAAAAATATAATGGTGGCCCCGTGGGGCTGAATACCATTGCCGTCGCCGTTGGCGAAGAAAGTGACACCATTGAAGAAGTTTATGAACCGTTTTTAATACAACAGGGATTTATAAAACGTACGGCCCGGGGCCGTATGGTAACCCAGGGGGCTTATGAGCACTTTGGCTTAAAAAGGGGAAATAATCCGGACTCCATACAAGAGAGTCTGTTTTAAATTTAATAAACGTAGTTAGGAGTTAACATATGAAGCTTTCCGAAATAACATTCGATGTTCCCGGAAAATTGGTTGCCCAATACCCGATAGAGAAACGGGATGAGTGCCGTTTAATGGTTGTCAACCGCAAAGAACATTCCTATGATGAGAAAGTGTTTAAAGACATTATTGATTATCTGAACGAAGGCGACGCGATTGTGGTCAATGACACCCGTGTATTTCCGGCCCGGGTATTCGGAGTAAAGGAAAAAACCGACGCCCAGGTGGAACTGCTGTTGTTGCGTCAGTTGGAAAAGACCATGTGGGAAGTACTGGTTAAGCCGGCCCGTAAGGTGCGTGTCGGTAACCGGATTCAAATCACCGAGGATCTCGGGTGCGACGTTATCGACAACACCACCTCCGGTGGACGGGTGGTCCGTTTTGACTATAACGGTGCCGACTTTTTTGATCTGATCGGCCGCGTGGGTAAAACCCCCCTGCCGCCGTACATCAAGCGTGAAGCGGAAGAAAAGGATAAAACCACCTATCAGACCGTTTATGCCAAAAAGAACGGCGCTATTGCCGCGCCCACGGCCGGCTTGCACTTTACCGAAGAGCTGCTGGAAAAGATCAAAGCCAAGGGCGTCAAGGTCATCCCGATTACCCTGCATGTGGGGCTGGGTACCTTCCGCCCCATCCAGGTGGAAGATATCTCCCGCCACAGTATGGATTCCGAATATTATGAAGTGACGCCCGAATCCGCCGAAGAGATCAACGAGGTTAAACGCAATGGCGGTAAGGTCTTTGCCGTGGGTACCACCGTGGTACGCGCCCTGGAAACCATCGCCACCGTGGATAAATTTGTAAAATCCAATTCCGGCTGGACGGACAAGTTCATTCATCCGCCTTACATGTTTAAGATAGTGGATGGTTTGATCACCAACTTCCATTTCTCCGGCTCAACGCTTTTTCTGCTTACCTGTGCCTTCGCCAGCCACGATATGATGATGGAAGCCTATAAGATGGCGATCAAGAAGAAGTATCGTTTTCACAGCTATGGCGACGCGATGCTGATTGTCTAAGCGATGATAGCATGGATTGAGCATCTGATCGCCCAGGTTGATCCGCTCACCGCTTATCTGTTGCTATTTGTCAGCGCCTTTGTGGAAAACACCTTTCCTCCGATACCGGGGGATACGGTGACCGTCATCGGCGCTTATCTTATTACAACGGGCAAGCTCTCCTTTGTCGGGGTGTGGGTGTCAACAACCCTGGGAAGCGTCCTCGGTTTTTTTACCATGTTCATCGTCGGCTCGCGCTTCGGCACCGCCTTTATCGAAAAGGGGCGCCGGTCAAGATACTTTCAGCCGGAACAAATCGTAAAAACCCAGATTTGGTTTGATAAATACGGTTACTGGATTATTGCCGCCAACCGTTTCCTAAGCGGAACACGCAGCGTGATATCCCTGTTTGCCGGTATCTTTAAATTAAAATGGATGCCGGTTCTTTTTTTAGCGACCGTGAGCGCCTTTGTCTGGAACGGACTGCTGATGATGGCCGGATACCTGCTGGGCTCCAACTGGCCGCTAATTCTTGACTATATCAGTCAGTATAACAGGGGAGTCATCATACTCACCGTGGTGCTGGTCGCCGGTTTTATTATATATCGTTACATGAAAAAGAGAAGAAAAAAAGATGAATAACACGGTTCGGGTACGTTTTGCCCCCAGCCCCACGGGCTATGTACATATCGGCAGTTTACGGACGGCTTTGTACAACTATCTGTTTGCCCGGAAAAACAATGGGGTGAATATTTTACGCATTGAGGATACCGATCAAAACCGTCTGGTAGAGGGCGCGGAGGAAAACCTGCTGCGCACCATGAGCTGGGCCGGTATCGATTTTGATGAAAGCGTTAACCGGGAAGGCGATTACGGTCCTTATCGTCAATCGGAACGTCTGAAAATCTATAAACACCATATCGATCTGCTGATCGAAAAAGGACATGCTTATTACTGCTTTGCCACGGCGGAAGAGCTGGAGCAGATGCGCCGGGAACAGGAAGCCCGCGGCGAAGCCCCCAAATATGACGGCCGTTATCGCGACTATCCCCGGGAACAGGCGCGGAAGCGCATTGAGCAGGGTGAGAGTTATGTGGTACGCATGAAAGTACCCGCAGACGGAGAGACCCGCTTCCCGGATAGTGTCCGCGGTGAAGTGGTCTTTCAAAACGAACTGCTGGACGATCAGGTTTTACTTAAGGGAGACGGGTTTCCCACCTATCACCTGGCCAATGTCGTCGATGATCATCTGATGGGCGTGACCCACGTTATCCGTGGGGAAGAGTGGCTGCCCAGCACGCCCAAGCATGTATTGCTTTACAATTTTTTCGGCTGGGAGGTACCGCAATTCGCCCATCTGCCGCTTTTGTTGAATGCCGACCGCAGCAAGCTGAGCAAGCGTCAGGGGGATGTGGCCGTGGAAGATTATATCAAAAAAGGCTATCTGCCCCAGGCCCTGGTTAATTTTGTGGCCCTTCTGGGCTGGAATCCCGGTGAGGATCGTGAGATTTTCAGCATGGACGAGTTGATCGAGGCCTTTAGTCTGGAGAAGGTTAATAAATCCGGTGCGGTGTTTGATGTGGATAAACTCAACTGGATGAACGGTCAATATCTGCGGGAGATGGAGACCGGGGAACAGGTCGCGTTCCTCAGGCCCTTTTTGGAAAAAGCCGGTATCGACGTCAGCGATCCGCTCAGGACGGAAAAGATGGTGCGGGCGGTGGCGCCGCGCATAAACAAGGGTGAGGATGTGGCCGGATTTAAAGATTTGCTTGGCGGCCATCTGCCGGATATCCGTGATGCCGAGGCGCTGGAGATCCTGCGCATGCCCGATGCATCGCGGGTGTTGGAACACTTTGTCAAAAAAGCCGCTGCGCTCGGGGAACTGACGCCCGAGTCCTTTAAGCAGATTATGAAAGAAATTCAGAAAGAACAGGGCATTAAAGGCCCCGCCTTGTGGAAACCGGTACGCGTGGCCATCACTTCCGGCCCTTCCGGCCCCGATCTGCCCCTGGTGATAGATATACTGGGGCGGGACAAAGTGATCGCCATGGTAGAACATGTTTTAAAGAACTACTGCAACGAATAACACGGTGAGTATTATAATGTCTGATGAAAACAAGCCAGTCGTAAGTAATTTTATCCGAACGATCATTGACAATCACAATGCCACAAAACGCTTTGGCGGTAAGGTGCATCTACGTTTCCCGCCGGAACCTAACGGCTTTTTACATATCGGTCATGCCAAGTCCATTTGTCTGAACTTTGGCCTGGCGCGTGATTACAACGGCAAATGCAACCTGCGTTTTGACGATACCAATCCCGTAAAAGAAGAGGACGCTTACGTCAAAGCCATTAAGGAAGATATCCGCTGGCTGGGGTTCGAGTGGGACAAGGAGTGTTACGCTTCCGACTACTTTGACACCCTGTATGAATATGCCGTGCGGCTGGTAAAAAAGGGTTTGGCGTATGTGGATGATCTTTCCTCGGAAGAGATACGCGCCTATCGCGGTACGTTAAAGGAGCCCGGAAAAAACAGCCCCTGGCGTGACCGCTCCGTTGAGGAGAATCTCGATTTGCTGGAGCGGATGAAAACGGGAGAGTTCCCCGACGGAACAAAAGTGCTGCGGGCCAGGATAGACATGAGTTCACCCAATATGAATATGCGTGATCCGGTGATGTATCGTATTTTGCATGCCCGTCACCATCGCACGGGCGATAAATGGTGCATCTATCCCATGTACGACTGGGCTCACGGCCAGTCCGATTCCATCGAGGGGGTTACACACTCTATCTGCACGCTGGAGTTTGAAGATCACCGCCCTTTATACGAATGGTTTTTGGAAAAGCTTGAAATCCACAAGCCGCAACAGATAGAGTTTGCCCGTCTGAACCTGACCTACACACTGATGAGCAAGCGCAAATTGCTCAAGCTGGTCAATGAAGGCATTGTCGACGGCTGGGATGATCCGCGCATGCCGACCATCGCCGGTATGCGGCGCCGTGGCGTAACGCCGGCCGCCCTGCGTAACTTCAGCGAAAGTGTCGGCGTGGCCAAAAGCAACAGCGTGGTGGATGTGGCTCAGTTTGATTTTGCCATCCGTGAGGATCTGAATAAAACCGCCTTGCGGGCCATGGCCGTGATGGAACCCATCCGTCTGGTGATCGAGGATTATCCCGAGGGGAAAACGGAATGGCTGGAAGGGGTAAACAATCCCGAGGATGACAGTGCCGGTAAGCGAAAAATCCCGTTTGAAAGAGAACTCTACATCGAGCGCGGTGATTTTATGATCGATCCGCCCAAAAAATACTTCCGCCTGGCCCCGGGCAGGGAGGTGCGCCTTAAACACGCCTATTATGTCACCTGCACCCGTTATGAAACCGACAGCGAGGGAAGGGTCACCACGGTGTTTGCCCGTCATGATCCGGCGACACGGGGCGGCTGGTCCGATGACGGGCGTAAGGTGAAGGGGACCTTGCACTGGGTGGCGGTCAACCATGCCGTCAGCGCGGAAGTGCGTTTGTATGATCATCTGTTTAACACCCCCAATCCCGGCGAGGCCCGGGATGACGACGCCTTTTACGCCATATTGAACAAAGAATCCCTGAAAATCCTTCCCGACGTCAAGGTGGAACCGGTCATTGCCGCCTGCGCGCCGGGAACCCGTTTTCAGTTTTTACGTCAGGGATATTTCTGCGCCGATATTAAAGAGCATTCCACGGAACGCCCGGTCTTCAATCGCACGGCCACCTTGCGTGACAGTTGGGCCAAAACAAAAAAGAAAAGCTGATATGCATGTCATAGTACTTTTAGGGGGCGACTCGCCGGAAAGGGAAGTGTCCCTTTCATCGGGGAAGAATATTGTTGCGGCCTTGCGGGAAAACGGTCACCGGGTCACCGCGCTGGATCCGGGAAACGATCCGGCGAAAACCCTGGAAAATATTTATCAGGGCATCCGTGACGCGCAGCCCCGCGCCGAAGTGGTTTTTAACGCCCTGCATGGCGGAACCGGAGAGAATGGCATCATCCAAAGCGTATTGCAAATGATGCACATCCCCTTTACCGGTTCGGGAGCCGAGGCCAGCATGCTGGCCATGGATAAGGTGGTCAGTAAATTGTTGGCTCAGGGAGACGCCATCGCCACGCCCGCTTTTTTGGAGGTTAAACAACATGGATATGATCATATCCGTGAAAAACTGGGGCTGCCGTTTATCATCAAGCCGGTGGACGGCGGCTCATCGCTTGGTTTTCATATCATAGAACGGCAGGAGGATTTTGAAACGGGGCTGAGGGATGCGCGAACCTATGGCGAGAAAATCCTGGCCGAACAATATATCGCCGGTGCGGAAATCGCCGCCGGGGTGCTGAAGGGTGAAGCGCTGCCGCTGGTTCATATTATACCGTCGCACCGCATTTATGACTATACCTGCAAGTATACCGAGGGAATGAGCCAATATATTGTTCCCGCCGTTTTAAGTGACACTTTGACAAAAGAGATACAGGATATTGCCCTTAAAATTTACCGGGTGTTACGTCTTAAAAATTATGCCCGTATAGATTTTCTGGTCGGAGAAAAAGATATTCCTTATTTTATCGAAGCCAATACTCTTCCGGGAATGACCTCGACCAGTCTGTTACCCAAGGCCGCCGGGGCCGCCGGGATCACTTTTAAAGCTTTACTTGAAATTATCATTCAGGACGCCGTGGATAGTTATGGAAATTAAAGAAAACAATCTGACACTCTACAACAGCCTTTCGCGCAAAAAGGAACGGTTCGAACCCCTGCATCCCGGATTCGTGGGCATCTATGTCTGCGGGCCCACGGTTTATGGAGATTCCCATCTGGGGCACGCCAAAAGTTATATCAGCTTTGACGTCATCGTGCGCTATTTCCGCTATCTGGGTTATAAGGTACGCTATGTACAGAATATCACCGATGTGGGACATCTGCAAAGCGACGCCGATGAAGGGGATGACAAGATTCAGGTGCAGGCCCGCCTGGAGCGGCTGGAACCCATGGAGGTGGTGGAACGCTATACCCGCTCTTATTTTGAAGATATGGATGCTTTAAACGTTTTGCGTCCCGATATATCCCCGCGGGCTTCCGGCCATATTCCCGAACAGATCGAGATGGCCGAGACCCTGATAAAGAAGGGCTTTGCCTATGAGGTGGACGGTAATGTTTACTTTTCGGTGGAAAAATACCCCGAATACGGTAAGCTGTCGGGCCGGAGCCTGGACGATTTAAAATCCGGCACGCGGGTCAATGTGGCCGGAGACAAAAAGCATCCCGCCGATTTTGCCCTGTGGAAAAAAGCCGACCCCGATCACATCATGAAATGGAACAGTCCCTGGGGCAGCGGTTACCCCGGATGGCACCTGGAGTGCTCCTGCATGTCTTCCAAATATCTCGGTGAAACTTTTGATATTCATGGCGGTGGCATGGAAAACAAATTTCCGCATCATGAATGCGAGATTGCCCAAAGCGAGGCCGCCAATGAAAAACCGTTCGCCCGCTACTGGCTGCACAACAACATGGTGACGGTGGACGGCGTCAAGATGGGGAAGTCCCTGGGCAACTTCATCACCCTCAAGGATGCTTTCGGGAAAAACAGCCCCATGGAAATACGCTTTTTCATTTTGGGCAGTCATTACCGTTCCACCCTTGATTTTAGCGAGGAGGCGTTGCATGGCGCCGCCAGCGGCTGGCGTAAGATTCAATCTTTTTCCGAACGGCTGAAACGTGTCAAAGGCCGGGAAGGAACAGAGGAAGGGAAACTCACCGTCTTAACCCGGCAATACATTCAGGCCTTTCGCCAAAGCATGGATGATGATTTTAACACCCCCCGGGCTATTGCTGCCACCTTTGACTATATCCGTCAGGCGACGCCTGTTCTGGAAAAAGGCGCGGTCGGCGCCGGAGAGCTGGATCATGCCCGTGAAACTTTTAAGACATTTACCGCCGATATTCTGGGACTTAAAGCGGAAACCAACGCCCTGGAAAATTCCGACAATCACTTTGAGGAGATCATGCAACTGATCCTTCAACTGCGCGACCGGATGCGCAAGGAGAAGAACTGGGAAACGGCCGACTTTATCCGTGACGAACTGGCCAGGCAGGGCATTGTTATAAAAGACACCCCCCGGGGTACGGTGTGGGAGTATAAATAGGGACGCCGTGCCGCAACCCGGCAAGGGATCTGTATAACTTTGAGATCAGCATGCCGCGATGCTATGGCGAAGGCCCGGCGCACAGGCCAACGCCCGTTCCCGCGCTCCCGGCCTTCTGCCATCTCTCCCAATTCCGAGCAGGACAATATATTTTTAGATAATAAAGAAATAAGACATTTTCTTTGCGATGATGTCCGGTTGTACCTACACTTTACAGGTTATACAAGATTCCGATTAAGACAATGTTATGTACACTTTTAATTATGGCCATGAAAAATGGCAATTGCTAATGATTATTTGTAGTTTGATAGTATCATATGATATTATCAAAAGGTGGATGAATGAAGCCCCCATATGAAATAAGCGAAACAATTATTAAATTTGTTGCTTTAATATCGGAAAAGCTGGGAGAAATTAAAGCCATCCATCTCAGCAAACCGCCAACTCAATTAAGGAAAAAGAACAAAATAAAAACAATTCAATCTTCCTTAGAGATTGAAGGTAATACACTAACTACTGAACAAATAACCGCACTCATAGATAATAAACGAATCATCGCACCTCAAAAGGATATCATTGAAGTAAAAAATGCAATCAAGGTGTATAATCAACTAAATTCCTATAATCCACTCAGTTTAAAATCTATGTGTGATGCACACAAGGTTTTAATGAACGGCCTGGTTGATTCTCCGGGAAAATTACGAGGGAAATCGGTTGGTATTACAAAAGGATCAAAAATAACCCACATTGCACCTCCGGGTGAAATGATAAAACCATTATTGAGTGATCTTTTTAGGTATCTTAAAAATAGTTCGGACATAGATTTAATAAAGAGTTGTGTGTTTCATTACGAATTGGAATTCATTCATCCCTTTATCGATGGAAATGGTAGAATTGGAAGATTGTGGCAGACCTTAATTTTAAAAAAGCAAAATCCGGTGTTTGAATTTTTACCGATTGAAAGCCTTATTAAAGATCGTCAATCCGACTATTATTTCGTCCTGAGTAAGTCAGATAAATCGGGTAAATCAACTCAGTTTATTGAATTTATGTTAGAGATAATTAACGACTCTTTGGAAGACCTGCTGAATATACAGAATTTAAATTTAACCGGGGTAGACAGGATCAGTCATTTTAGGGATTTTATTAAAGATGATTCTTTTACACGCCAGGATTATTTAAAATTCCATAAAAACATTTCGCAGGCAACGGCAAGTCGTGATTTGAAGATGGCAACTGACAAGAATTTGTTAAAAAAGACAGGTGAACGGCGAACAACAAAATATTGGTTTATCTAAATCGTGCACTAAAATAGGGGTAAGCCTTATGAAATATTTATTTACCGTAATTTTGCTTTCGTTTTTACTCCCTGGTTGCAAAAAAAATCCAATCGCAGTCAGCACATCATTGGAACAGGTTTCCATAACCACGGAGAAGGATTCTTATTCTCAATGGGACAGTGTGAATAT
>WGCN01000096.1 GCA_015493745.1 Calditrichales bacterium | reverse complement strand
ATCCACGATATAGTCATAGCTGACGGCCATGGTTGACTTTTCGATCATATATCCGGCGTATGGGGTAATGTTCAGTGCTTCCCAGCCCAGCTTGATGCTGGCATTCAGGCCGTAGGAGGTGGTGGTGGCCGTAAACAGGTCGCCGATGGTCATGGTTTGGGTAAAGAAACCGGCGGCCAGATCAAAAGGCAGCGGCACCGGCAGCCAGGCGTCCGGATTGTGCTGCACGCCGTAACCGATATATTGCAGCGCGCCCAGATCGGGATTGAGCTCGGCGGCGGGCAGATAGCGCAGCGTGGCCGATGTTCCCATGATGGTGCCCAGGGTCAGTTGCGGCGCGGCCATGGGCAGCATGTCGGATTGCGCCAGGTCTTTAAAGCCGCCTATGGGCAAAACCACTTCCTGATCATCTACCGTTACGCTTTGGCCGCTGTTGCTTTCGGTAATGGTCTGCCCGGGGAAGCGGATGGTGATATAGTCGTCGCTGGCGCCGATGATGGTGGCGCCTTCCATCTCCACGGAAAAGTCCTGGCTGGCCATCAGGGTCAGGAAGTCACTCTGCACATCGGCCGGCAGGCTGTTCCAGTCGCTACTGCTGGAAAGTATACTTTGTGCCTGGCTTTGCGAAAAGCGGAAAGAGCCGCTTTCCTGAAAGTGCTCGGCGCCGGAAGGGAACTGCGCGGCCATGGCCACAACACCGATTTCGATGTCAAAGCCAAACATTTGCGGATCGGGTGCTTTGTGAAACCAACCGGCGTTCAGGTTGGCGCCAAAGGCCGAGCCGATGGGCGTTAAGTAAGCCGATGCCGCCGAAGAAGAGAGCTGTTGCAGCGTCTGCTCCAGGGAGCCGTCCTCACTGTTCTGGGCATGGACATTTAGAATAAAAGCGAGGGTAAACAATAAAATTAAAAAGCGCATAATACCTCCTGTATAAAACTGAAAATCAAAATGCGGAGCGCAAGCTCCGTGCCAATGAACAGAACTATCGGTTTTTGACGGATTTTTAAAAACCAAACGGGGAATTTGGTCAAAATTGTATATTTAACGCGACAGCGTTCCGGTGAAACTGTCGGGGGATGGCAACAACGGCCCCCGGTGATAAAGACCCGGGCCCTCTTTGTTTTTAGTGCGGATTTGGTTATTATTGATGCCACCACCACATATTATAAATGAGCCCATGGGTATAAACGCCTTTTTCAAAACATTGAATCCGCAACAAAAAAAAGCGGTGGAGGCGCCGCGGCAACCGGTCCTGTTGCTGGCCGGCCCCGGCACGGGAAAAACGCGTACCCTGATCGGCCGCATCGCCTGGCAGGTGCGTAAATATGAAATCCCCCCGGCCCGTATACTGGCCCTGACCTTTAGCAACAAGGCGGCTGAGGAGATGCGCCAGCGGCTGACGGAGTTAATGAAAAACAAGGTCGCGGATATTCATGTCGGTACCATCCATGCCTTTTGTCTTGAAATTATAAAAAAGTATCCTGAAAAATGTGAGCGGCGGCCCCACTTTACCGTAGCCGATGAAACCTATACCCGTCATTTGCTGGGCCGTCTCATACGTGACCGCAGCCGCGAAAATATCAACCGGGTGATCAACGGCATCCGCGCGGCCTTTAGCATGTTTCTGATCCGGGGCAAGCCTTTGCCGCCCTTTTCCGCGCAAATCTATGAGGAATATGATGCCTATCTGAAAAAACATAATTTGCTGGATTACGATCAAATCCTTTACTATACCGAACGCTTATTGCGGGAAAACGAGGATATTCTGGAACAATACCGTTTTATGTATCAGGCCATCCATGTGGATGAGTTTCAGGATACCGATATCCTGCAATACGGTATTATCCGCATGCTGGCCATGAAACACCAGAATATTTTTGTGGTGGCCGACGATGACCAGTCCATCTATGCCTGGCGGGGAGCCAATCCGGAAAATATTCGCTCCTTTATGACCGATTTTAAAATAAAAAAACCGGTCATGCTGGATATCAACTACCGTTCCGGTCCCAAAATTATCGCCACCGCCCGGGATATGGTTGTCGGTACCGACCGCATCGAACCGCATAAGGAGATTTTCTCCGGCGGCAATGTGATCAACGAAAAGATACAGCCCTGGTTTTTTGACACCGAGGAACAGGAACAGGAATTTATCGTCTCCAAAATCAGGGAGTGGCATGAAAAAGAGGTACCCTTCTCGGAAATGGCCGTGCTTTATCCCAGGCACAATTTTGTGGAGGCGCTGACCATGCGCCTGCTGCGTGAGCAGATTCCCTTTCAGCAGGCGCGCAAAGCCCTTTCCGAAAATCCGGTTTTAAACAGGCTGCAACTCTATCTGCGGCTGGTGACCGATCCCCTGGATGATGTGAGTTGGCAGGCGCTGGTGCGTCTGCAACTGGGATACGATGTGGATAAGCATGTAGAGATGGTGCAAAAGGCGCGACGCATCAGCTATCGCCGCGCCCTTTATGAACTGAGCAGGCTGGAGGATGTGGAAAGCGAAACCCGACACCGGGTAAATACCTTTTTGGGCGCCATCGGTAACTGGATCAACCTGAAAAATTTTTATGCTTTTGAACAACTCATTCGTGAGATACTCTTTTTTGTTCAGAAAGGCGCGGATGATATTTTGGATGATCATATCCGGGAGATCGCCGCTTTTGATGTCCCCGACGCGCTGCTGCCCCGGGCGGAAAAAGATATTGTGATCCATGCCGCCACGCCCGAATTGACTTTCCTGGCCGGGGAGATGTGCAAACGGCTTTGGCCGGGGCGGGTGCGGTTTATGGAAGAGGAGGGGGGCGGTAAATCTTCTTCGTATTTTATGATCCTGCTGGCTCCCCTGCCGGGAGGGCGTGAGGTGACGCGCGGCATAGAACTGTTCCGCCCCCGGTTTTGTAAAGGACGATCCGTCTTTACGGCCCTGCTCCGCTATCTGCAGCAGGCGGCGCAACCGGCGCGGCCGCTGTTTGAGGATTATGTGGTGTTTGATCTGGAAACCACCGGCCGCGACCCGCAAAGCTGCGGCATTGTGGAAATTGCCGCCGTCCGCGTGGAAAAGGGTGAGATCGTCGACCGTTTCGAATCCCTGGTCAATCCGCAGATGGAGATCGAAGAGGGCGCCCGGGCCGTGCACGGCATCGGCGAGGCCCAGTTGCGCGATGCGCCGCTGTTGGCCGATATCTGGGCCGATTTCAAAAACTTTATCGGCGACAGGGTACTTGTTGCCCATAACGGCTTTGCCTTCGATTTTATCATCATCAACCGTTACGCCCGCCTGCTGGAAGGGCAAAAGCTGCCCAATGTGCGTTACGACTCCCTTATCCTGGCCCGGCAGCTTTTCCCCGGAGAGAGCAACTCCATCGACGCCCTGGCTGAACGGTTCAATGTGGATCCCGGCGAACGGCACCGGGCCCTGGCCGACGTGGAAGCGCTGCATCATATTTTTCAACATTTGATGAAGGTACGGGTGCGCGATCTGATGAAAAAAAGTCTGGAACCCTTGTTTGAATATGTGGCTCTGGCTAATTTCCATGCCGGCCTGTTGCAGAATGAAGAGGATAAACTCTATTTTATCGTCGGCGCGGAACGGCTGATTTCACCCTACAGTACCCTGCTGGATGATTTTGCCGCCCGCTTTATGTCGGATGCCGCCACCATGAGGGTCGAGCTGCGCAACCACCTGGAGCTGCTGCGTCCCGGCTATGTGATGTTCGATGAAGACCGGGCTTTTTTGCGGCGCCTGCTGGAATGGGTAAGCAGCTTTGAAAAACTGGAGGTGGATGAGGCCGTCAGCTCTTTCCTCAGCGCACTGGCCCTGGTGCATGCGCAGGACAGCCTGACCACCATCAATGCCGTTTCGCTGCTGACCTTTCACGCCGCCAAGGGGCTGGAATTCCGCAAGGTGATCATCATCGGCATGGAGGACGATCACATGCCCAGCTTTTTTGCCAAAAAGGAGGCCGACCCCCTGGATGACCGTTCCGTGAATAAAAAAATGGATGAACAAAAAAGACTGCTTTATGTGGGCATCACCCGGGCCCGGGACGAGCTGTTGCTGATCGCCGTAAAAAACCGGAATGGCAAACCGCAAAAATCCTCGCCTTTTCTGCGACAAATTTTGAGAAGTATGCGGCAAAAGACGTAACTTAGCCCATCATAACAACAAGGATGCTCTCTTGAGTGAACAAAACGGCGTATTGCCTCAAAAAAACTGGCGTGTTTTAAATCGCGATACCTCCCGTTCGCTGGTGGATGTATTGCTGGAACAACGCGGACTGCCCGCGGAACACATGGCCCCCTTCCGCCTTTCCGACCGCATGCATGATCCCCTGCTGCTGCCCGATATGGAAAAAGGGGTGGAGCGGATTCTGCAAGCCATCGAGCGGCAGGAAAAAATTGTTATCTTTGGCGATTATGACGTGGACGGCGTCTCTTCCACGGCCATGATGATCTACCTGTTTCGCGAGCTGGATTACCCGGTGGATTTTTTGGTGCCCCACCGTGAACGGGACGGCTACGGCCTGCGCCCGGCGGGGGTGGACCGAGCCAATGCCCTCGGCGCTAAATTGATCATAACCGTGGATAACGGCATCTCGGCCAACGAGGCCATCGATTATGCCAACAGCCTGGGCATTGACGTGCTGGTTACCGACCACCATCTGCAGGAGGGCGAGTTGCCCAATGCCTGCGCCGTTATCAATCCCAATCGCGCGGATTCCACCTACCCCTTTAAGCAAATTTGTGGTGTGGCCGTGGCCTTTAAGGTGGCCCACGCGCTGACGCGCCAGGTTTTGAGCGAGGAACGCTATAAACGTTTTCTGCTCAGCCATCTCGATCTGGTGACCATCGGTACCATCGCCGATGTCATGCCCATCCGCGATGAAAACTATGCCATGGTCAAGTTTGGTTTGAAAGTGCTTAGCAATACACGCAAGCCGGGGCTGATCGAGCTGAAAAAAGTAAGCGGCGTAAAAACCGATCGCATCTCGACCGTCACCGTGGGTTTTTTTCTGGCGCCGCGCCTCAATGCCGCCGGACGCATGGAAGACGCTCGCCTTTCCGTGGAGCTGCTTATCGCCGGGGACAGCTATCAGGCCCAGGATAAGGCCCGGGAGCTGGATCGCCTCAACCGCAGCCGGCAGAACCTGCAGCAAAGCTACCTGGATGACGCCCTGCATGCCTGGGAAAACAGCGTGGGTGACGACAAGGTGATCATCGTGGAAAATGAGAAGTGGCAGGCCGGTCTGATCGGGCTGGTTTCGGGACGGCTGAAGGAAGCCTATGCCCGGCCGGCGATTGCCTTTACCCGGGACGGGGAGGGCAACTATGTGGGCAGTGCGCGCAGCATAGATGCTTTTCATGTGACCGAGGCCCTGACCCGCTTTAACCATTACTTCCTGAACTATGGCGGACACCATAAGGCGGCCGGCATGACCATCGCCCCGGATCACTATTCGGTTTTTAAACAGGAGTTTACCGAATATGTCAACCGGCAACTGGCCGGGCAGGATCTGCGGGCCGAGCTGGTGATAGACTCCGTGGTGGACATCGATCAGCTTAATGAAAATGTGGTGCGCGATATCGAAAATGTGGGCCCGTTCGGCGAGGAAAATCCCGAACCCTATCTGTTGATGGAAAATGCCGTTATACGCGATATTCGTTTGCTGAGCGAGGGGAAACATATCAAGATGGTGGTGCAAAAGGGCAACCGTAATTTTGAATGTATCTGGTGGCGCTCGGGAGAGTTTAAAGATGCCATCCGCTTTGGCGCGCTGTGTGATATTGTCTTTCGTATGAATATCAATGTGTTTCAGGGCCGCTCGCGTTTGCAGCTTACCGTGGAGGATATGGCTCTGAAAAATTGAGTGAAAAAGTGTAACCGGAAACACAGCTTAATATTTGTATCATTTGTATATAAGCCCCATCTAAAAAAGTCGAGTATAAAATAAATATCATTTTTGGTAATTATTAGATAAATTACCCCCTTTATGAGCCGCTTTTGGAAAAGGATGAAATAACAGGCCGGATATGCAAGAAAGAATTATCGAAATTATTGTTTTTGTTCTGGAAGAGTTTAAAACCAGTCATACCGAAGAAAACTATGTGGATATCTCAAAAAATCTGATGTCCCGCGGATATACGGAGAGTGAAATCAACCTGGCTTTCTCCTGGATATTCGATCACCTGCAACGTAATGTCAGCCCGGACGAAGAAGAGTTCCATTATCAGGAAAACTCCATACGTGTTCTGCATGATTTGGAAAAGATGGTCATCGAGCCGGATGCTTACGGATATCTGTTGCAATTATTGCAACTGGGGCTGATCTCGGAAACGGATATGGAAGATGTGATTGAAAAGGCCCTGTCCCTGGGTTCCACCCGTGTTACCCTGGAAGATATGAAGGCCTTTACCTCCTCGCTGATTTTTAACCGGGAAAACCCTAATTCCCTGGACGGCTTTTTTATGCACCCCGGCACCAACACCATTCATTAAGCCACCGCTTCGGGGAGAAATTAGAAGCGCGTGCGGCGGGAAGGCTCTCCTTTTTTTAGCGTCATTCCGAACGCAGTGAGGAATCCTCTCCTTGATAAAGCTGAGACTCGGAGTAGGGGAAGGGCAGTAGCATTAACCCCCGGATTCATCCGGGGGTGTCAGAACCAGACTATCTCTCTATCCGTTTTAACGGATTGGCTGACGGCTAAGGGAGTATCAGATTTCCCGGCGCTGGGCTCTCGAAATGACGGATGGCCCGGAATGTGTCATGCCGAACGAAGAGAGGCTTCTTCGTGTGAGAAGTTTTACCGTAGTCCATTGGTGTCCGGCGCGGGTTGGGAACTCATCCCCCGGCCCCTTCTCTTGCGAAGAGAAGGGGGGAAGGTCATGGGTGGGATAAAATTTTATTGGTTTTGTCGGATAGGTTGATACCGTGTGGCAGTAAAGGATTTCTCGTTGCCGCGCTTCCCGGAATGACGGTTGGCCCGGAA
>WGCN01000095.1 GCA_015493745.1 Calditrichales bacterium | reverse complement strand
GTTTTTTATGGACTTCCGCGCCGAGGTGCGCGCCTCGGGTTTAAAGGAAGGCAGCACTTCCGGCACGGTTGAAGGCAGTTGCACCAGACTGGTGATCTCGCGCTTCAGATAGCGGAAACCGTTCTGCAACAGGGCAAAATCGATGTAGTTGGAATAGCGGCGCATGTAGACCAGCGGAGGCGGCGTCAGACGCAGGCGGCTGAAACCGTTGGCGCGGCCGTAGGCCTTTAAGGATTCCACCAGCGTAAAGGCCTCGCGGATACCGAGATCGCGATAGACAAATCCGCCATAGGAAGAGCCGCGATGGGAGATGAGCGTGCGCTCGCCGTCCGGCGTAAGTTCCACCGCCGGCAGCAGGGCCAGCGGCTTGTTTTTGGATTTGAAGATCAGGCTGTGATCGGTAAAACGTCCCCTGGGATGATAGCTTAGAAAACGGCGTGTATGGAACAGGGTACCGTTATCGGCCGCGGCTACATAATCATCCCAGAATTTTTCATCAGCATCGCTGTATTTTTCAATGTGCAGAGGCATGGCGTCCGTGTTTGTGTTTGGGCTAAGGTAAAACGGGGCCGTATGGCACCGGGGGAAATTTAGGGGAAAGTGATCATATCTGAAAGTCTATTTTTTATGGATCGCGGCGCGGGCTGTTTGCCCTTGCGGCCGCTGTGAACCGCCTATGAAGATTTTGAATCCGCCGGGAACCCGAACGGCAGCTTTTTTATCTTCAGATCGCTGTTCTTCAGCGGCTCTTCCTGCCTTACCCCGCGGCCGCCCAGAACACGCACCATAAACCGGTATACCGCGGCCAGAATAACGGAACTGCCGGACTGGCGCAACATTTGGTAAAAAAGCATGTCCACATCCTTTTTGGCAATGGGAATCTCGTCCAGATATTGATAAAGGGCGTCATGCACCAGGCTGGCGTGCAGCGCCTTTTGCCAGAAGACCTCCCGGGGAACAATTTTTGGGGGGACTTCGGGGGAA
The DNA here is from genome assembly GCA_015493745.1 of Calditrichales bacterium. GTDB lineage: Bacteria > Calditrichota > Calditrichia > Calditrichales > J004 > J004. The sequence goes on along the minus strand of WGCN01000095.1, from coordinate 3,037 downwards.
AGGGTCAGAATTTTTTCCGTATGCGGCCACCAGTCGGGCGTGCCGATGATGAGAAACCAGAAAAAATATATTTTGGGAGAGCAGCCGTCCCAGGCGTATACCCGGTTTTGGCTGAAGTCATACTCCACGATGGCCTCTTTACGGTTTACGCGCGAGGGGCCGGGGTTCACAATGATCATACCGTCGTGGATGATCAGCCATTCGCTGTAAAAATACTTACCGCGGGCGATGGCGGTTTCCTTTATCAGGGGATAGGCGATGTAGTTTATCCAGGGGCCCCGGCGATCGCGGCTGTAAAAACCCCACTTTTCCATTTCCCGCTTTTTGGCCCTAAGCGCCCGCTCCCGGCGTACCGTGTCGCCCATCCACCGGGGAAGTCCGAAACCGAGCCAGAGAAACAGGGTCAGGAGCAGCAGCGGAAGAATAAGGGCGGCCGCGTAATAGTAAAGAAAGATAAGAGAGGCGCCGGCCCCCAGCGTTATCAGGAGAAAGCTGCCGTCAAAAACAGCAGACTTTAGCTTTATCTCATCCGTTTTCAAATGAACCCCTAAGAAAGTGAAGTACCCTCTATATTAAAGTTCAGACTATTCCTGTTCAAGTCCGTCTAAGCGATCGCTGCCACTATGTCCGCTCCCCCGGATGTTGTTTTCCTGTAAGGGGACTGTTTTACCGGGAATGACACGGGCCGGACGTTCGGAGCCCTTGTACACGGTTACTTTACAGGCGCAAAAAACAGGGGCCGGTCGGCCCCTTGTTGCTCGGGGGTGTTTCCGCCCGGTTTATTTCAATGGCCGGTCTTCTATCCAGATGGCCTCGACCAGTTCCGGGTAGGTGGAGCTTCTTTTTTGAACGCGGGGAGCGATATAATCCGTTTGCGGCTGGTAACCCAGCCTGGAACGGGGATGTCCTTCTATTTTGCCGTTAACCACCCGGAAGTCGAAGGAGCGCAGGGCGGCCTTATCGGAAAGGCGGTTGACGCGCAGTTCATAGACGCCGTCCACCAGCCAGTCTTTTAACAGAAAGGGGCGCGCGTTATAGCTTTTATTTTCGGGATGGATATGGTAGAGATGGCTGTGTACTTTTTCAAAGTGTCCCTTTTTATAAAATCCGTTCCGGGTTTTGCTATGGGCCACCATTTTACCGTCGCGGAACAGGGTCACAATCTGCTTGTCGTCATTCTGGCCCTTGGGTAAGTCCAGTCCGCCGAGCCAATAATAAACCTCCGGCCACTCTTCTCCCTTCCAGTCATCCATGATGATAAAGGCAAAGGTGCGCCAATAGCCGTCAAAGGCGAATTCCTTGCGCGGATTAAAGGGATCGTCGCCGGCGGAGGTTTGCACCAGGCGGAAGGGCAGGCGGGTGGCGGGCCGGCCATCCACAATGTAAACGATGTTGTAAATGCCGGGCTTGGTCAGCGTAATATCGGCGGGCGCCTGAACCAGAGCCCGGGCGTAAACGCCCTCTTGGGCCTTGTACCGCGGATGGAAGGGGAAGCGGGCCAGCACTTTGTTCTCCGGGTCGACAACGGCCACCTGGGCATTGAGTCTGTCCTTGGGAGCAAAGATGATCTTCCCGTCCTGAAAACTGATCAGGCCGCTGTCGTCAAAATAGGTATCCATCACTTTTTCAAAGTCGAAGACGGGCGCGTAGTTTTGGGCGCTTATCGTTGTGGCCAGTAAAAAAAAGAGCGTAAGGCCTGTTTTGTAAAGATGAGAAAAACGCATGGTATGTTCCTTATGTAGGTTAAACATTCCGGCCGGGTAAGCCTGACCGTTTATAAACATTCCGGGAATGCGCTTTCTTCGGCCGCATTCCCCGGAGTGTTTTTAGAGAAAGCGGTCTATTTTAAAAGCAGCATGCGTCTGATGCTTTCGGTATTGCCGTCACGCAGACGGTAGTAGTAAAAGCCGCTGGCCACGGCGTTGCCCGCGTTATCCCGCCCGTTCCAGGTGACGGAGTGACGACCCGCCGCCACCCCGGCTTTAAACAGGAGGCGCACTTCGCGGCCCAGCATGTCGTAAATACGGATATCCGCCTCCGAGGCGCGGTTTACGCGAAAGGAGATGGTGGTGGAGGGATTGAAGGGATTGGGATAGTTCTGTTCCAGGGTAAAGCTTCGCGGCGCGTTGTCTTCCCCCGCCAGCCCCGTGGGTGAAAGGGTGGTGCGGTAAACCCCGGAGCCGGTGGTTCCGGCATAGAAGAGGTCATTATCATCGATGAGCATGGCGCTGACATCGGCGCCGCTCAGGCCGGCGCTCATTTCCTGCCAGCTCGCGCCGTTATTGACCGAATAGGCCACCTTGCCGTAAAATCCGGCAAAGAGCGTGCCGGAAGGGGACTGTGCCAGGGTTTTGGGATAAAGCGACGGCAGGCCCCCGTTCATCTCCGTCCAGTTGTCGCCGTTATCGGTGGACTTGAAAATGCCCCCGCCGCTGGTGGCGGCAAATAGCTCATCCCTGTCGCTGACCAAAAGTTTATAGACCAAAAGCTTGCTTAATCCGTTGTTGACCTCCGTCCAGGCCGTGTCGCCGGGAGCGATGCGGAATACGCCGCCGTTCCATGTTCCGGCAAAAAGAATACCGCCGGCGTTTACGGCCATGGAGCGCACGTTGGTGTTGGTCAGACCGCTTTCCGGCAGTTGCTGCCAGCTTTCTCCGCCGTTATCGGTATGGTACACCCGGCCCGAGGCCTGGGCGTATACCTTGTCGTCCCGGGCGGTCAGGGCCAGGGCGTTACTGCCGGTGAAACCCTGCCTGCTCACGCTCCAGGAATTGCCGTCATCATGGGAAACGTAAACGCCCGTCTGGCCGGAAACCCCGGCATAGATGACGCCTCCGCTGTCGGCAACCAGCGATTTTATGCTCAGGCCGGTCATGCCGGTATTGGAAGATGTCCAGGCGTCGCCGTTATCCGGGGAGCGCTTTACGCCGTTGTTTTCGGTGGCGGCCAGCACGCTACCGTCTTCCAGCAAAAGGATACCGCTTATGCGGGAAATTCGTAATCCCTCCACCCGTTTGTGCCAGGCCCGGCCTCCGTC
>WGCN01000094.1 GCA_015493745.1 Calditrichales bacterium | reverse complement strand
GGGTGATACCGTGCGGCGGTAAAGGTTTTCTCGTTGCAGCGCTTCCCGAAATGACAGATGGCCCGGCCCCTCCCCGAGCTTCGGGGAGGAGAGGAGTGTATGGGCGAAAGGCGGTAACACCCGGATTCATCCGGGTGGATGTAAGAGACGCGGAATTCCCGCCATCCGTTTCAACGGATTGGCCTCTGCCGGACACCCCTCTTGATAAGCTGTGTCCTGAGACTTCGCTGCCCGCTTTCGGACCCCACCTCCGGCCCCTCCCCGAGCTTCGGGGAGGGAAGAAGTGCATGGGCCAAACGCTAAACTTCTCTATGCGTTTTAACGGATGGGACGATCTCACGGAAGTCCCGGATTTCTCGGCGCCATGCTTGCCGAAATGACAGCCGGGCGCAGCTATTCTATATCCAGTTGCGAGAGTATACGGTAAAAGTGCGTGCGGTTTATGCCGAGCATTTTTGCCGCCTCGGACTTGGAACCGGTGGTACGCAGGGCTTTTAGCACATACATGCGCCGGAATTCCGTTTCCGCCTCGGCCAGGGTGCTGCCGCTGCCCACCAGGGCGGTGTCGTCCGTTTTGTCCACCAACTCCTGCGGCAGTTCATCCGCCTGGATGGTGTCGGACTTGGCCAGCACCACACTGCGCAGTATTACATTCTCCAGTTCCCTGATGTTACCGGGCCAGTCATAGGCCTCCAATATCAGCAGCGCCTCCTCGCTGATATCCGGCGGCCGCTCCCCCTGCTTATGTTTTTCCAGAAAATAACGGACCAGGGCCTCAATATCCTCCTTACGTTCACGCAGGGGCGGCATGGTCAGCTCCACCACCTTCAGCCGGTAATATAAATCCTCGCGGAATTCCCCCTCGCGAATCAGCTTTTTCAAATCCCGGTTGGTGGCCGCCAAAATCCGTACATCAATCTTTTGCGGCTTTACGCCCCCCAGGCGTTCAATTTCATGGGATTGTAATACGCGCAGCAGCTTGGCCTGCAGGTTGACCGACATATCGCCTATTTCATCCAGAAACAGGGTTCCGCCGGAAGCCAGCTCAAATTTCCCCGGCTTGGACTTGGTTGCTCCGGTAAAGGCGCCGCTTTCATAGCCAAAAAGTTCCGACTCCAGCAGATCGGCCGGGATGGCGCTACAATTGATGGCCACAAAAGGCTTATCCGCCCGGCGGCTGTTTTCATGAATGTCCCTGGCCAGCAGCTCCTTGCCCGTACCGTTTTCCCCCAATATAATTACCGAGGCGTTGGTCGGACTGATTTTGGAAGCCACCCGCAGCACTTCGAACAACTTTTTACTACGACCGATGATATTATCGCATTTAAAGGTGCGCCGTAAACCGTCAAAATCCATATTGGCGTCATCGATCAGCTTATGTTCCAGGCTGCTGATCTCCTCGGAGATATCCATCCCCTGCACGATCTGCCGGGCAAAGGACATCAGAAACTTCAGATCGGCATCGGCAAAGCTTTGCCCGCTTTGACGGCGATCCAGATAGACCGCGCCCAAAACCCTCCGGCCGGTAAGCAGGGGCACGCACAGGGCGGACTTAATCCCCAGATTGATGATGCTGTGCGCCTGAAACAGGGACAGATTGGTATCTTCCTCGGCCAGGTTAACGGGCTCGCTGCCGGTAAGCGCTTTCTTTATCACGGACATGCTCATCTCGCGGGCCGGTTCATCCTGTTCGGGGTCCATATTGCGGGCAAAGGTATGGGTAACATTACCGTCCGGATCGGTGAGCACGATAAAGCCGGAATCCGCCTTCAGCTCCTTGACCACTGTGGAAATGGCTTTTTCCATCAGAGGCCGCATCTGACTGATGCCGGTAAATATAATTCCCGAAACATAAAGAGCTTCCAGGCGCCGTTTTTCTTCCTGAAAATAGGCTTGCTTCTTTTCCGACTGTTCCAGAGCCGCCAGCATCTTTTTTACTTCCGCCGTGATGCCCTGATTAAGCGACATCCATTCCTTAAACAGCCCGGTTACGGCCTGCTGCACCCCGGCCGAAGCCTTCTCCTCCTTTAGGCGGTTGGCCAGTTCCATGAATTTTGCCGATATCCGGGCCACGCTATCGGCGTTTAACTCATTAAAACGTTTTTGACTTTCAAGAGAAGAACCCATGTTTTATTCCTCAACCGGCGTTAATATGTGCTAAACCCGTTTTTTACCTATTTAAGACTTGAATATACTTAAAGAGCGCTTTTAATGCTATCCGCTTATAATTAAGCATACCCGGCACTGCAATGTATTCGATCGACGCCCCGCCATGCGCCTGCAAATGAAACAGAAATCCCGATCCGATATTGAGCCGTAAACCCTTTTCCCGTAGCTTTGTCATAAACAGTAGTTGAGACAAAATCCCATGAAACATGATATAAAAAATAAGCAGGATATCGCCCTGCTGGTCAACACCTTTTACGATACCATCCGCGGCGATGAAATGTTGGGGCCCATTTTTAACGATGTGGCCAAAGTGAACTGGGAGCGGCACATCCCCCTGTTGATCGAGTTTTGGAGCACCATCCTCTTCAGCAAGCCGGGCTATAAGGGCAACCCCATGCAGGTTCACATTGACCTCAATGAAATATTTCCCCTGAAGGAAGAACACTTCCACCATTGGCGACAGCTCTTTTTCACCACCGTGGATGATCTGTTCGAAGGCCCGGCGGCGGAACACATAAAACAACGCGCCACTCATATTGCCTCACTGATGATGTATAAAGTGCTCGGTACGGCCGGAGGTTTTAATATCCGTCCCTGAGAGGGCTTTTTCCTTTTACCGTCTGGCTATTTTTCCCCGCGCGCGCACCTTTCATTTTTCACAAAAGATATCCACGGGGAACGTCCACCCACACCCTGACCTAACTTTATTACTTATCTGCCGAATTTTACAAAACTTTATTTTGTTTTTTCGGACTTTTCCCTGTAAAATATCAACGTTTGTTCAAACAGCGAACCAACGCCTCACTTAAATTCCAAAGGAAGAATCATGGATCAGCAATCGTCATATCAAAAGGTGGCCTCGCAGGAGGCCCACAAGGGCAGCTTTGACACCTGCCTGCTGCTTTATTCCGGGGGGCTGGATACCTCGGTTATGTTAAAATGGATCGGTGAAACCTATAATGCCGAGGTGGTGGCCCTGACCATCGATCTGGGACAAACCGCCGACGACCTGGAAGCGATCCGCCAAAAGGCGCTGGACCTGGGCGCCAAAGAGGCCATCGTCTACGACGCCAAAGACGAGTTTGCCGACATCCTGCTGACCGAAGCGATCAAAGCCAACGCCGACTATCAGGACGGCTACGCCCTGAGCACGCCGCTGGGCCGGGTGGCCATCAGCCGCGTGGTGGTAAAAATCGCCAACGAGCTGGGATTGAATGTCGTCGCCCACGGTTCCACCGGCAAGGGTAACGACCAGGTGCGCTTCGAAAGCTATATCACCACCCTGGCCCCGCACATCAAGATCATCGCTCCCGTGCGCGAATGGGGCATGGGCCGTCAGGAAGAGATCGCCTACGCCGAAAAGCACAATATCCCCGTGGTGCAAAAAAAGGACAAGCCCTATTCCTATGATGAGAACATGTGGGGCAACACCGGCGAGGGCGGCGAGGTGGAAAACCCCGAGCTGATTCCGCCGCTGGAAAATATTTTGCAATGGTGCAACACCCCGCAAAAGGCCCCGGATAAGGAAGAACTGGTCCATATCGGGTTTGAAAAGGGCAAGCCGGTAAAGCTCAACGATCAGGCCATGAAGATGAGCGAGCTGATCGCCGCCTGCAATAAAATCGGCGCCAAACACGGCGTGGGTGTTTTCCATCTGATCGAAGACCGCCTGGTGGGTTTAAAGGTGCGCGGCATCTATGAAAATCCCGCCGCCACCATGCTGATCGAAGCGCACCGCAAGCTGGAAAAGCTGGTCTCCACCCGGGAAGAGAACGAGCTGAAACGCTTTATGGACACCAAGTGGGCCTATCTGACCTATGCGGCCAAATGGTACGATCCGGTGATGTATCATATCCATGCCTTTATCAACAGTCAAAACAAAAAAGTGACCGGCAAGGTGACCCTGCGCTTATATAAAGGGAACTGTACCGTGGTGGCCCTGGAATCGCCCTATTCGCTTTTTGATGAAAACCTGGCTACCTTTGAGCGCGACGC
>WGCN01000093.1 GCA_015493745.1 Calditrichales bacterium | reverse complement strand
GTTTATGGTGGTCGCGCAGCCTGAAAAGTATGGGACTGGTGATATGATAGGGTATATTGCCGATAACCTTTAGCGGACGGCCCGCTGTGGCCACCTCTTCCAGGGGCCATTGCAAAAAATCGGCCTGTACCGCTTTTACCGGGCCGTCCATCTCCCGCAAAAGCTGATACCAGCGCCCGTCCAGTTCCACCGCCCAAAAGGCGCGCAGCGGTTTTTGGTTCAACAGACGGGTCAAAATACCGGGACCGGGGCCGATCTCCACCACACTGTCGTCAGCGCTCACCTCCAGCGCCTCCACTATTTTTTGAGCCAGGGCGGGCTGGTTTAAAAAATTCTGACTGTATTTTTTTAAAGCCGGATGGGCGTATTTCATCAGATGTTCAGAGTAAACAGATGTTTGGCGTTGGCCGTGGTCATTTCGGCCAGCTCTTTGACATCCATCTCTTTCAGTTCGGCGATTTTTTTGGCCGTATGGATAACAAACGAGGGCTCATTGCGCTTGCCCCGATGCGGTGCCGGAGTAATAAAAGGGCTGTCGGTTTCCAACAGCATGCGATCCACCGGGGTAAGCCGGGCCAGCTCATCCTGGCCGCGGGGATCCTTAAAGGTTACCCCGCCGGTATAGGAAACAAAAAAATTGGTCTTTAGCACCTCATCCAGAAAGGCGGGCTCCCCGCTAAAGGAGTGCAGCACGCCGCCCACATCGGTGGCCTTTTCCTGCAACAGGGTTTTCAGCACATCGGCATGGGCTTCGCGGTTATGGACGATCACCGGCAGGTTTACCCGCCGCGCCAGTTCAATCTGCCGGACAAAGGCGGCCATTTGCACCGCTTTTTCGGTATACATTTTATAGTAGTCCAGCCCTATTTCACCGATAGCCACCACTTTTTCATGGTCGGCCAGTTTTTCGATTTCGGCATAATCCTCATCGCCGGCTTCGGCGCAATCGGAAGGATGGATACCCACGGCGGCAAAAATAAAGGCATAGTTTTCGGCCAGTTCCACCGCCTTGCGCGATGTTTCCAGGCTGGTGCCGATGGTGATAATGGCCGAAAGCTTATTTTCAATCGCCCGCTGAATAACCGCGTCACGGTCTTCATCAAAGGATTCAAAATCCAGATGGGCATGGGTATCGATATACATGTTTTCTCTTTTCGTTAGCTAATTTTACTGCCGGACGGTATTTCGCGCATGGGGGTGAGCAGACTCAGGCGGCCGTCTTTTTCCGCGGAAAGCAGCATCCCCCGGGATTCTATGCCGCGCAATTTCACCGGCTTCAGATTGGCGATGATGATGATATCCCGCCCTTCCAGCTCTCCGGGCTCATATTGTTGGGCAATGCCGCTGACAATGGTACGGCTTTCTCCGCCCACATCCAGCTCTATTTTCATCAGCTTGTCGGTTTTGGGTACCCGTTCGGCCTTTACAATGCGCGCCGTGCGCAGATCCAGCTTTTTAAAATCGTCGAGAGTGATTTCGGGAAGGCTCTCTTCCTCCTCCTGGCTTGAAGTGGAGTTCTTGTTTTTTTGCAAACGCTCGATTTCTCCGGCAATGAGATTGTCCTCGATTTTTTTAAAAACAATCTCCGGCGGATTCAGGGAATGCCCTTCCTTCATGGAAAGTTCAGCGGCGTCCGCCCAACTGAAGTCTTCCGGTCTGTTTAATTGCCCGCGAATTTTCTTGCCGGTAAAGGGCAACAGGGGGTCAAATAAAACAGAAAGGGCGTAAGCGGTTTGCAGGCAATAGTGGATGGTGGTCGCGCAGACATCCGGCGCCTCCTTGCGTGTTTTCCAGGGCGCCTTATCATTAAAGTATTTATTGGCGCCGCGGGCCAGATCCATCACTTCGCGTACATAGTTTTTGTATTGGTGGCCGTCGATCAAGGCCCCCAGTTTGTCCGGCGCCTCTTTCAAACGCCGGATCAACGCTTCGTCCTGTGCGTTGCGCGTTGCCGCCGCCGGTACCTTGCCGTCAAAATAGCGGTGGGCAAAGGTCAGTGTGCGGTTTAAAAAGTTACCCAGAATATCGGCCAGCTCGTTATTGTGACGGGCCTGAAAATCCTTCCAAGAGAAGTCGGCGTCTTTGGTTTCAGGCATGATGGAGGCCAGGCAATAGCGCAGGGAATCGGCTTCAAACTTTTCCAGATAGTCATGCAGCCACACGGCGTAATCGCGGCTGGTGGAGAGCTTGTCCCCTTCCAGATTGAGAAATTCGTTGGCCGGCACGTTTTCCGGCAAAACAAAATCACCGTGGGCTTTTAACACGGCGGGAAAGATCAGACAGTGAAAAACAATGTTATCCTTACCGATAAAGTGAATCAGCCGCGTATCCTGTTGCTGCCAGTACTTTTTCCATCGTTCGGGGTCACCCTGCTCCGCGGCCCACTCCCGCGTGGCCGAGATATAACCGATGGGCGCGTCGAACCAGACATAGAGCACCTTACCCTCGGCATCCACTCCCGCCTCACGGGCCACATCCTCCGGCACGGGCACGCCCCAGGGCAGGTCGCGGGTTACGGCCCGGTCGCGCAGGCCGTCGCTGAACCAGCTTTTAATCTGCCCCAGCACATTGCTTTTCCAGCCCTTCCGGCTGTCGATCCAGTCTTCCAGTTCCTGCTGGTAACGTTCCAGGGCCAAGTACCAGTGCGTGGTTTCGCGCATTTCCGGCGTGGCGTTGGTGATGGCGCTGCGCGGGTTGATCAGATCCGCCGGACTCAGCGAAGTGCCGCACTTTTCGCACTGGTCGCCATAGGCGTCCTCATAGCCGCATTTGGGGCAGGTACCGCGCACAAAGCGATCGGCCAAAAATATTTTAGCCTGGGGGTCGTATAATTGTTTTTCTTTTTTAAGATTGAATTCACCCTTGGCGGCCATTTTACGAAAGATGGCCTGGCTGGTTTCGTAGTGCACCGGCGAGGAGGTGCGACCGTAATAGTCGAAACTCATGCCGAACCGTTCAAAGCTCTTTTTTATAATGGCGTGGTAGCGGTCAACGATCTCCTGCGGGCTTACCCCCTCCTTGCGGGCGCGCAACATGATGGGCACGCCATGCTCGTCGGAACCGCATATATAGACAATGTCATCGCCGGCCAGACGATGGTAGCGGACAAAAATATCCGCGGGCAGATAGGCGCCGGCCAGATGCCCCAGATGGATGGGACCATTGGCGTAGGGCAAGGCACTGGTCACCAGAATTTTTTCAGACAATGTTAACTCCCGATATTTGAACGATGGAATTTATCGTTGTGCTTTGTACGATGCAAATGGAAGAAGAGCGCGGGAAAATTATCTTAAAATTCTTAAACTTTCCGTTTGCTTAAACAAAATTTATTCCCTAAATTTTGCAACTCTCGCGAAAGTGGTGGAATTGGTAGACGCGCTAGGTTCAGGGTCTAGTGGGCGCAAGCCCGTGGGGGTTCGAGTCCCCCCTTTCGCACCATCTTTTCAGCCCGCCTCAGGCGGGCTTTTTTTTTGCCCGGAAAGGACGATCGCCGTTTCTTACGGCAGCGTCCGATAAAATGCTTACCCCACCGCGCGGCAGCCTTGCCGTTAAAAAACGTTCCTTTCTCCACCCTTAGTACGGCAGGAATTAAAAAAAATTTGCACGGCCGATTTTTTTTATTATCTTCTACTATGATTATAGTAGTAAAACTATTGCAATAGTAAGGAGTCCGTATGACACACCCCAAAGGATTATCCGGCCTGGAGTGGGAGCTGATGCAGCACATCTGGCGCCTGTCCGGAGAAATCACCGTCCGCCGGGTTCTGCAAGAGGCTTACCCCAACGGTGAAAAAGCCTACACCACGGTGCAAACCGTTATGAACAATCTGGAAGCCAAAGGCTATTTGCGCAAGGAGAAAATCGGCCTGGTCAACTTTTACAAACCCGCCCGTCCGCGGCGGGAAACCGTGCAGACCGAAACCCGGAATTTTGTAAAAAAAGTTTTCGGAGGCTCCTTTATGTCGCTGGCCAACCATCTCATCGGCTCGGAAAACCTGACCGAGGAAGAGATAAACGATCTAAAAAAACTGCTGGAAGAACGGAGCCGCTCATGATAGTCTTTATAAGTGATTTCGCCGCCAGCCACTGGTCATCCCTTATCCGCTTTAATGTTCAAAGCAGCCTCTTTATAGCACTGACCCTTGTGCTGGCCTATTTTCTGCGCCGCTACCCGGCGCGCTATACAAAAGGGCTGATGCTGGCCGGACTGATAAAGCTGTTCATTCCGTCCTTCATCTCCCTTTCCGGCGGGGCGGAGCCGGTTTGGCGGGCGGGCAATGAGCTCATCGTTTCCGCCCTGGCGTCGTCATCCGTCCCGGGCGGCCGCGGCCCCGGCCTGCCGGAAGCGGCCCTGCTGTTCTGGTTGGGAGGCATTACCGCTTTTACCCTGCTGGCCCTGATCCGCGCCCGACGTATTCGCGCTGCCCTGCGTCATTACCGGCCTTACCGGCCCGAGCCCTGGGAGCGGGAGCTGCTGCATCCGGACCGGGTGCGCCTTTTGCAGGCCTCCGGTGATGACGGGCCGATGTTGACGGGCATTTTCCGGCCGAAAATTATTTTACCCGCCCACTGGCAGGCCATGAGTCTGGCGCAGCGGCGCATCATTCTGACCCATGAAATTTCACACCTGCGCGGACGGGATAACATCATCATTCTTTTTACCACTCTGGCCCGGGTTATCTATTTCTTCAATCCCCTGGTCTGGCTGCTATGCTCCCGTCTGCACAGTT
>WGCN01000092.1 GCA_015493745.1 Calditrichales bacterium | reverse complement strand
TATCCCAAACCGGCGGAACGGGCACCGTTACCATTGAGCCGGAAATTAAATATCTCCTGCGCTCCTGCTGTACCGGCGGCAAACAAAATAATTAAAAAAAGTAAAAAAGCTCTCATTCTACCTCCCCTATTTGGTTATAAAGCGATCCCCCACGGATACACTTCCCTTAATCTTATCGGAAACCCGCGCCGTGGCATATTTATCATACACTTCTTCAATGATTATTGTGGCAAGAATTGAGGTCTCCTTCCCCAGCACCTCACCGGTAACGGGGTGTTTTATTTCCTTACCCTCTTTATAAACAATACACTTCATCCCTTTTCTCAACCCGGCCAGCCGGCCGATATCCAGCATCACCTGGCCATTACCGGGGGTTTGAATCACAAATCCCTGCAATAAGGGCAGGTTTTCGGTAATCCTGTTAGCCAGATTCTGTGTGGCCTCTTTTACGGACTGTACACTGGCACTGCGCGAGTAGGCATCCTGGGCAACGATAATTTTTGCCGATTCCGTATCAATGACCCGTGCGTCAATGCTGACCGAGCCGTTTTGCGCCACGGCCACCGATCCCAGGATCATGGCATCCACACCGATCCCCTTCCCTATCCGGGCCGCGGTGTTGATATCGATGATCCCTGTTTGCCCCAACTGTTGTTCTTCCAGAATTTTTTCCAGTTGAGCCCGTTCCAGGATTTTAAAGCGCTCCTTGTTAACCAGGGCGGTAATCATTTTATCCAAAACGATATCACCCAGATCACGGCTGGCCCCCTTGTTTTCAAACGGCAGGATGGCCAGCCCCAAACGCTCACCCACAAGTTTAATTTTTGTATTTTCGGCCTTTTTCCGGCGTTCGGGTTCCTTTTTTTTCTCCACTTTTGCCACCGGTGCCTCTTCCGTCACATCTTCCACAATCCCCTTTAATTTATTCAGGTAAGCCCGGGCCCGCGCTGTGGGTTCTGCTTTCATGGAGCGCATCAGGTGTCTTAGAGCCAGCTTTTTCTTGCCCAGATTGTAGTAAGCGATTCCCAGTTCGCGGTGGGGGAAATATTCGATAAAATGCATGCCATAAGTACGGATTTTTTTTGTTTCCCTGTCCTTGGCTTTGATCGCCGCCGTAAGCTTGGCCACGGCCACCTTATACCGGCCGTTCTGCACGGCCTCCACCCCCTGTTTATAAAGCCGGAACCATTGCTCCCCGGCAGTAAGGGATACGGCAAGGATAAAGGATAAAAGAATTACTTTTGTTTTCATTGTAACACCATGTTATGAAAAGGATAAAATTGTTTTTATATTGACATTTTTCAACTGATCACGCCCCTTCAAAAAAGACAATTCGATCAAAAAGAGGTCCACCGCCACTTTCCCGCCGCATCTTTCAATCAGGCGGTTAGCGGCCAGCGCCGTGCCCCCGGTGGCCAGCAGATCATCCACAACCGCCACGCGTTCTCCTTCGGATACAGCATCCTGATGGATCTCCAGCGTATTGACGCCATACTCCAGGCTGTATTCTTCCTTATAGGATTTATAGGGTAGCTTCCCGGGCTTTCGAATGGGAATAAAGCCGATATCCATGCGTTCGGCCAGAGCCGCGCCAAAGATAAACCCCCGGGATTCTATACCGGCAATGTAATCAATCTCAAGATTTTGTAAAGCTTTTTCCATCACATTTAGCGCATATGTAAAATATTCACTCTTTTTCAGTATGGGTGTAATATCCTTAAAAATAATACCCGGTTTCGGGAAATCGGGTATATCGCGGATAATCTCTTTTAAGTCCTGATGGGTCATTTAATAGCTTACCTCAAAATGGTGGTATTCTTTTTCGGTCGATATGGTTTGCTCAAGTACCTGTTCCACAAGAGCCAGGGGCGGCCCCTCTTTTAAACTCTTTTTTAACAGATTCAATGCCGCTTCACTGCCCCGGGCAATGGTTTCCACGGTGCCGTCCGGCAGATTGCGCACCTCTCCCTTTAATCCCAGTTGCCGTGCCGTTTTTTGTACAAACCAGCGGTACCCCACTCCCTGCACACGGCCCTGACTTATAAAGCGGCGGGTGATAACAGGCTTTTCCACTTTACATATCCATTTTACAGGCCCGGTGGCCCTTTTCCCGGAAAATCATATCGCTTAGGGGTAAAGCCGGGTCATGGTCCTGGGAAAGGGAATGGTTTCCCGGATATGACGGATACCGGCAATCCAGGCCACGGTACGCTCTATCCCCAGCCCGAAACCGGCGTGTGGCACACTGCCGTATTTCCGCAAATCCAGATACCAGGCAAAAGCTTCTTCCGGCAGATTATGCTCCCGGACACGCTCAAGCAGGGTTTCGTAGTCATCCTCGCGCTGCGAGCCGCCGATGATCTCGCCATATCCCTCCGGGGCCAGCATGTCCATCGCCAGGGCAAACCGCGGGGTCTCCGGGTCACGTTTCATATAAAAAGCTTTCACTTCCGCCGGGTAGTGATGTACGATCACCGGCCGGTCAAACTGTTCCGAAATGGTGGTTTCATCGGCCGCGCCAAAATCATCGCCATACTCAAACTCAATACCGTTCTTTTTGAGTATGTCTACGGCCTCATCATAGTGCAACCGCGGAAAAGGCGTGTCGATTTTTTCCAGCCTGCTGATATCCCGTTCCAGGGTCTCCAGTTCCGGACGGCGGTTTTTTAAAACACTCTTTACAATGTGGGTGACAAATTCCTCGGCCACGACCATATCCTGCTGCAGATCACAATAGGCCATCTCCGGTTCAATCATCCAGAATTCCGTCAGATGACGACGGGTTTTTGACTTTTCCGCGCGAAAGGTGGGGCCAAAACAATAGATATTGCCAAAGGCCATGGCGCCCGCTTCGCCATAAAGCTGACCGCTTTGGGTAAGATAGGCCTTACGCTCGAAATAGTCGGTTTCAAACAGGGTCGAAGTGCCTTCGGCGGCATTGGGTGTAAAAATGGGAGCGTCTACCAGCGTAAAGTCGCGTATATCAAAAAACTCCCGTGCGGCACGGATGATCTCATGACGAATGCGGATAAGAGCATGTTGTTTGGATGAGCGCAACCAGAGATGGCGGTGATCCATGAGAAAATCGACACCATGCTCTTTTTTGGTAATGGGATACTCATGGGCAATCTGTACAACCTCCACATGGCTCACCTGAATTTCATAACCGATGCTGGAACGCTCATCACGGGTCACCTTTCCGGTAACGATCAGAGAGCTTTCCTGGGTCAGGGCCGTGGCCCTCTCGAACACCTCCTCGGAAACCGAACCCTTAAAAACAACGCATTGAATGGTGGCCGTACCGTCACGCACCAGTAAAAATCTTAACTTTCCGCTGGAGCGTTTGTTATACAGCCAGCCCTTTACCGTAACATCCTGGCCGTCATAGCGGGCCACATCTTTTATTTTCATTTCAACAGACATTATAATGGTTTCCTTTTACTTTTAAAAAAAGGTGAAATTTAGGGACAGCCCGGGAATGAATCAAACAGAAACAGAGCCGTGGTAAATTTAGGGGCGTTCTCCCCGGATAAACTCTTCCACCATGTTCACATCTTCCTCGGAACCGATAAACAAAGGGGTTCGCTGATGCAGCTCGGTCGGAACAATATCCATGATACGCCGCTGACCGTCGGAGGCTTTTCCGCCGGCCTGTTCTATGATAAAAGCCATGGGATTGGCCTCGTAGGCCAGGCGCAGCTTCCCTTTAGGCGACCGTTGGCTTGCCGGATAGAGAAAGATTCCGCCGTAAAGCAGATTGCGATGGAAATCGCTGACCATGGAACCGATGTAGCGTGAATTCATCGGTCTTCCCGAGGCCGGGTCTATTTGCTTTATATAGTGGACGTAATTCTTTATTTCCTGATCCCAGTAATCAAAATTGCTTTCGTTAACACTGTATATTTTCCCTTTTTTGGGGATCTTAATATCGGGATGGGAAAGAACAAACTCTCCATAGCTGGGATCCAGGGTAAAACCGTGCACACCGTTACCGGTGGTATAGACCAGCATGGTGCTGGAGCCATAGACCACATAACCGGCGCAGATTTGCTCCGATCCCGGTTGCAGCAGGTCCTCCAGAGTTCCGGGGGTGCCGTCGGGCGTTACACGGCGGTAAATGGAAAATATGGTGCCCACGGATACATTGGCGTCAATATTACTGGATCCGTCCAGTGGATCGAATAAAATGACATACTTGCCTATGGGGAACTGTTTGGGGATGGCGATGGGTTTTTCCTCTTCCTCGGAACCCATCACACACAGGTGACCGCCATGATCCAAAGCGCGAAACATGGTTTCATGGGCAAAGACATCCAGCTTTTTCACCTGCTCACCCTGAACATTGGTGGTACCGGCTTCACCCAAAACGCCGAGTAATCCGGCCTTGTTTGTATTGTAAGAGATGAGTTTTATGGCAAACGCCAGATCGTTAATCAGGTTTGTAAACTCCCCCGTGGCCGTGGGGTGCTTGCGTTGTTCCTCTATAATATGCCGTGTCAGTGTTACGATTTTTTGCATCGATCCTCCGTGTTTTCATCCCGTTATTGAGATTTCCCCCAGTCTTCCACCTTGGATTCCCGCGTCATCAGGTCTACCATGGCGTCATGAGGAGGCTTGTTTTCAAAAAGTGTCAGATATATCTGCTCGGTGATGGGCATTTCCACCTTGTATTTTTGTGAAAGCTCATAGGCGGAGAGGGTGGTTTTCACTCCTTCGGCGACCATAACCATTTCATCCAGGATTTCCTGCAGGGAGCGCCCTTTACCGATCTGTTCGCCCACATAACGGTTACGGGAATGCTGGCTCATACAGGTCACGATCAGATCCCCCATGCCCGACAAACCGGCAAAGGTATCGCTGCGGGCGCCCATTTTTTTACCCAGGCGATTCATTTCCACCAAACCGCGGGTAATCAGGGCGGCCTTGGTATTGTCCCCAAAACCGGCGCCGTCACAAATTCCCGCCGCCAGGGCAATAATATTTTTTAAGGCCCCGCCCAGTTCCACGCCGGTCACATCGTCATTGGCGTAAACGCGAAAATAGGGGGTCATAAAGGCATCCTGAACTTTTCGCGCCGAATCCAGCTCGATCGAGGCCGATACAATGGCCGTTGGTATGCGCCGGGCCACTTCCTCGGCATGGCTGGGCCCGGAAAGAGCCACAACCCGCCGGGGGTCGATCCCGCCGGCTTCGGCAATCACTTCGCTTACGCGTTTATAGGTATTATTTTCAATACCTTTAGATACGGTGACCCAAATTTGCTTGTCGGTAAAATATTTTTCAGGAATTTTAGATATCACATCACGACTGACCTGGGAAGGCACGGCATTGATCACCATATCGGCGCCACGCATGGATTCTTCCAGATTACTGGTAAAACTTATCGAAGCCGGAATTTTAATTCCCGGTAAATAGCGGCTGTTCTCTCCGGATTCCCTCACGGTTTCCACCACCTTGTCATCCTTGGTCCAACAAACCACTTCGTGTTTATTCTCATTGAGCACCAAAGCCAATGCCGTTCCCCAACTTCCGGAACCTATCATGGCAACCTTCATATCTCTTCCTTTCAGATTATTTTGTTGACGAAAAGCTTACTTTATTCTCATTGCCGGCCAGCAAACGTTTAATATTTTCGCGGTGGGCGTACCAGATCAAAACAACGACTATCGTACCCAGATAGAGAAGGATATCGGGTATGGCCATATTAAAAACGAAACGCTGCAGCAAAAGACCGGCAAGAAACGCCAGGGCGGCCAGCAAAGATCCCAGAGAGACATAACGGGTCAGGGCCACGACAACTATAAAAACGGCCAGGGCGCTCAACAGTGGCATGGGCGCCAGTCCGAGAAAAACACCGGCGGAAGTCCCGACCCCCTTGCCCCCCTTAAAACCGGCAAAGAGGGTCCATATATGCCCGATAATGGCCGCAATGGCCGCCAGTATCTGAAAATATACCGTGTGTTCCGGGTTTGTGGCCAGCATGGGGGCCAACCAAAAAACAGGAATAAACCCCTTGAGCATATCGATGAGCAATACGACAAGGCCGGCCTTCCAGCCCAGGACACGCAACACATTGGTGGCACCGGCATTGCCGCTGCCGTGTTCGCGGATATCTATGCCCTTTAAAAGTTTGCCGGCGATGATTGCGGTGGGAATGGAGCCAAATAAATAAGCGATAAAAACGATGAGCAAAGCATTAACCATATTCTGCCTCTGATGCTAGTGATTTTATATTAATTTTTGTTGTAAAAAAGATGTATGGCCGGCCCGGAAGAAACCAAGGCGCTTGATATTAAAATATACAAAGGTTTAAGTTTCAATCAAACCGGAACATAAAATGGTGTTGGGATTGATTCCCGGATATCCTTAAACCGCTACTGCTCTGAAAGGCTGCCGCTTTTCGATAACGGGTTTAAGCCCCGGCGGAAGTTACCCCTGGAAAGTAGACATCAGAGAACGATTTCCGGAAGGGATACTTTGCTGTCAGGTATAGCGGTCTGGGGATATGAACGGGTAAAGGCTTTTGCTGCGGTGTATGCGGTTTATCCGGCCACCTCGCCCAGTTCGATGACCTGTTCACCTCTTTTTTGCAGCAAGCTCTTTAAGGCCGCCGCTTTTTCCGGCGCAACAATCATGACCAGACCGATTCCCAGATTGAAGGAGCGGCGCATATCCTCTTCGGGCACATTGCCGTTTTTTTGGATCAAATCAAAAACAGGAGGACGTCGCCAGGCCTGCCAGTCAATTTTCAGCTTCAGAC
>WGCN01000091.1 GCA_015493745.1 Calditrichales bacterium | reverse complement strand
GGACAGGGCTTCCGCGCTTACGGCTTGGAGAATAGGCCCAAAACATCTATCTTGTATCAACCATGTAAACAAAGGAAAGGGTGATATATGCGCGCGGATAAGGGGAAAATGAGAATTCAATCGTATATAACGGTTTTAGTTATGCTCCTCCCGTGGCCCTCTTTTTTGGCGGCCGGGGAAAGCGGGACGGTTAAGGTGGAGAAGGCTTTTGAGGGAATTACCTTTCAAAGGCCGCTGGATTTACAACAGCCCGCCGGACGGGATGATATTTTTGTGGTGGAGCAGGAGGGACGGATTTACCGTGTTTCCAAAAAGGGAAACACCTGGCAAAAAACGCTTTTTCTGGATTTGGGCGAGCGGGTGAGCCACAAGGGAAATGAAGAGGGCCTGCTGGGACTGGCCTTTCATCCCGGTTTTAAAGAGAACGGTTACTTTTTTTTAAATTACAGCGCCGCTGATCCCAGACGCACAAAGATTGTCCGCCTGAAGTATACAGGCGTTGATCCGGTGGATGCCGCCGGGGAAGAGCTTGTTTTGGAATTCGACCAGCCATACAGCAACCACAACGGCGGCCAGATTCTGTTTGGCCCGGACGGCTATCTTTACATTGCCGTGGGTGACGGAGGCTCGGGGGGGGATCCCAGGCGCCACGGCCAGAACCGGCGCACCCTGCTCGGCTCCATCCTGCGTATAGATGTTAACCGGCTGCCCTATGCCATTCCGCCGGATAATCCCTTTGCCGGCAATAAGTCCGGTTTCCGCGAGGAGATATTCGCCTACGGTTTGCGCAACCCCTGGCGTTTTAGTTTTCATCCGCAAACCGGCGCGCTTTGGGCCGCGGATGTCGGTCAGAATAAATACGAGGAGATTGATATCATCGTTAAGGGCGGAAATTACGGCTGGAATATCATGGAAGGCCTGCATTGCTTTTTACCCCCGTATGATTGCGGTAAAAAAGGATTGATTCTTCCTGTGTTCGAATATGACCACTCTGTCGGCCAGTCGATCACCGGCGGTTATTTTTACACGCGGGATGATATTCCCTCATTGAAGAATAAATATATCTATGGTGATTTCGTCGCCGGAAAGATCTGGGCCCTGGCCTATGATGGAAAAAAGGTAGTCTCAAACACGTTGATATCAAAGGAAGTTCGCTTTATCGCCTCCTTTGGCCGGGATAATGCCGGGAATCTGTATGTACTCTCTTTTGATGGAAATATCTACCGGCTGGGTGCCTAAGCGTTTTAGTTTGATTCGGACCCGGGCGGTTGTTCGGGCTTAAGTTCAATCGCCTGGTCTTTCATGGAACGCAGATATTCGAGGGCATGGAGCGGGTTGTATTTATTATGTTCGCCAAAAGGGTTAAACTGAACACCTACCAGTGTCGCCGCGCTGTCTTCGTTTTTGTTCCAGCGTACGCGCCCTTTCAGCTCCAGTTTTTTACCGTCGGGGAACTTCATGCGTAATTCAACGGGTGTATTGTAGGCAATGTTTTCCTGTAGTTCAAAAGCGATCCCGCTTTTGGAGAGGTTGACCACATTCAGAGCGTTGGAAGAGCCTTTGAAACGGGAAATACCCCGACCCACTCTGTATTTTAGGGAGATTCCGGGAACAGCTATACGTTTAAGGGTTCTTCTGTCTTTCATATCTTGCGCTGAGAGCATACAGACCTTTGTTGGTTAGGGTTCTAATAATAGCGCGTAATCCACTAAAAGTCTGTGAGCTTTGTCAATTAAGACAATTTGGTCATCAATAGGAGCTTCTCTGTGCTAAAGAGGGCTTCGGCCTCTTTAATTTTTTCCATGCTGCCCATATCCGCCCAGGAGTAACGGCTAAGGTCATGGGCCAGGATCTTTTCGGATTCCGCCAGTCGCAGATATTCCGGTATCACGGAAAAACATTCCGCATCGGTAAACTGTCCGATCAACGCGGGTGAAAGAATATGTATGCCGCAAAAGGCGTAGGGCCGGCAGGGCATGTTTTTAAAGGCCTCTACCCAAAGATGTTCGCCGGATTTAGTATTTTCCCAGCCACAGAGGCGCATGTCCGTGTTGAACAGCAGATAGCGCGTTGTTTTCCTTTGATTTACCGCCAGGGTGGCGGCGGCCCTCTTTTTCCGGTGAAGGTCAAATAACCCGGCCAGGGGAATAGTGCTGACAATATCGGCATTGTGAACCAGCAGGGGAAAGTCGGGGTCAAATTCCGGAGTGGCCTTTTTTATGGCCCCGCCGGTATCCAGTAGGTTTTCCTCGTAAGAAAAGCGGATATCGAGATCGAAGGAGTTCCGTTGTTCCACAAAGCGTTTAATTTGCTCCGGATAATGGTGCAGGTTGATGACCAGGCGTTGAAAGCCTTCCTTTTTTAGGCGGAGGATCAGCCACTCCAGAAGCGGCCGGCCCCGGAAAGGGACAAGGGCCTTGGGGATGGAATCGGTTAAAGGGCGCAGCCGGCTGCCGACTCCCGCCGCCAAAATCAGAGCCTGCCTCATCAGCTGCCCTTCATTTCCTGCTCACGGTGGCGCAACCGGATATCGACATCATATTTTTCCTTTAAATGGGCCGACAGGCGGTTGGCGCAATAGACGCTGCGGTGCTGGCCGCCGGTGCAGCCGAAAGCCACCATCAGGTCGGTAAAGTTACGGCTGCGATAGTTTTCAACGGCCTGATCAATGAGGGCGAAGGTGCTGTTAAGAAACTGATCGACCTCCTTCTTGTCATTCAGAAATGCGATCACCTCACGGTCGTTGCCGGTAAGAGTTTTGTATTGTTCATAACGACCGGGGTTGGGCAGCGAACGGCAATCGAAGACAAAACCACCCCCATGTCCCCTTTCATCCCAGGGAATCCCTCTTTTATAGGAAAAGCTGTCTATGCGTACCGTTAGCCTTAGTTGGGAATCATTAAGCGTGCGCAGGTAGCTGGAACGTACCAGTTTGCTCCAGGCCTCAGTCAGGGCCGGGATCTCTATGGGCAGCTTCACCGCGTGTAACAACTGTTCCAGGTTGCGAATGGCATAGGGTACGCTCTTTAAAAAATGGGGCTTGCGTTCATAAAAGCCGCGAAAGCCGTAGGCGCCCAAAGCCTGCATGATGCGGATGAATACAAAGCCGTGATAGTACTCTAAAAAACGTTTCCGGTTAAAGGAGATGTGTTTTTCCAGTTCTTGAAGATAGACGTCGCGTAGATGTTCGCGCACCTGTTGCGGGATATCGGCCTTGGCGTCATAGAGCAGGGAGGCCAGGTCGTACTGCAACGCTCCCTTGCGCCCGCCCTGATAGTCTATAAAATAGATATCCTCATTGTGCAGCATGATATTGCGGGATTGAAAATCCCGGTAGAGGAAATAATCCCGGGGGCTGGAGAGCAGGAAGTCGGTAAAGGTGATAAAGTCGTTTTCCAGTTCCTGTTCGTCAAAGGGGATTTTAGCCAGCTTAAGGAAATAATATTTGAAGTAGTTAAGGTCCCACATCATGGACTGCCGGTCAAAACTGGAGCGGGGATAACAGACGGAATAGTCCAGGTGTTGAGCCGCCCGTATCTGGAAATGGGGCAATTGGGCCACTACTTTTTCATAGGTAGAGACAAGCGTTTGGGAAAACCCCTGTTTTTCCCGGTGACGGCTGATATAATCGAAAAGCGTTGTATCGCCCAGATCTTCTTCCAGGTAAATATGGTTATCCAGTTCCTGTTCATATATTTCTGGAACATTCAGCCCCTGTTTTTTAAAGGTTTTGGAAAAAGAGAGGAAGGCAATATTTTCTTTTAAATCGGGGTTGTAAACACCGATAGCCTTTTTATTTTTTCCTTGCAGACGGTAATAGCGGCGGTCGGAACCATGGGCGGGCAATGGACTTACGGAGATCGCTTCCTCCCTGGCCCAGCGTGAAAACAGCTCTTTTAGTGCTTTTTGATGATTCATGGGAATCTGGCCTCTGATATGTATTTTTGTAATAATGTTTGTTTTGTGATCGAATATCTCTTTTACTTTGATATTTCCGAGACGGGGGCAATTTATTGTATTTGTGCCGTATATCAAAAAGAGAAAAGCCGTTTAAATAATATTTAGTTCATATAGGATTCGACGATGATGCAAAATATTATAACCCGAAAAAGGCTATGGAGTCCGTAAAAAACAGTATAGAAGATAACTATTCGATTCGAAGAATCACCGAGCTGGCCATCCTTTATTTCGGTTTGGGGTACCTGTCCCTAAGCTTCTCGGCCAATCCGGGCGTCACGCCGGTTTGGCCGCCGGCGGGGGTCGCCCTGGCCTGGGTTATTTTGCATGGCTGGCGGGTGTGGCCGGGCATTGTTCTGGGGTTGGCCATGCTGGGCTATACGCAGGATTTTTCTCCCTATGGTGTAACTTTCATTAGCCTCCTGAACTCTTTCGAAGCTTTATTTGGCGGCTGGCTGATAAACCGTTTGAAAAAAAATACCGACTGTTTAGGCACAACCGCGGAGATACGCCGTTTTATAGTGATTTCCCTGTTGGTTCCCCTACCCACCGCTTTAATCGGCAGCCTGGCTTTTGGAACTCTCGGGTTTCGGGAGTGGACACAGATACCGGAAACAGCCCTCTTTTGGTGGCTGGGCAATATGATTGGTATCCTTGTTTTTGTGCCTGCTTTTCTTGTTTGGAATCGTCATGCCCGGCTGGAAGTCCGGCTGAAGGAAGCTGCTCTTTTTTTTGGTTTTCTGTTGTTAAATCTCTTGGTTTTTGTTTATGGGAGTCTGTGGACGGATCAATCCACCGTGATGATCTACATCCCCCTCACCCTGGCCATCTGGCTGGCTATACGCTGGCGTCTGCCGGGGGCAACTTTTGCCAATATTGTGGTAGTGGGCTTTGCCGGTTATGCCAGCTCCACCGGCCTGGGTCCTTTTGGCACCGAGGAGTCCTTCCTTTCGGTTTTTATGCATGTCTCCTTTTTGGCGGTTTTGTCAAGTTCAACCCTTTTGGTTGCGGTACTGATGAATGAAAACGAAAAAAACCGCCAGGACTCACAGGAACGGGAGGAGAGATTACGGCTGGCCCTGGAAGGCGCCTCCATGGGGTCATGGGATTATAATGTAACTGAAGAAAGAATTCATCTTGATAAAATTACCGCGAATATTGTGGAGAAGGAAACAACAGATAGTGTTCACTTTAACGAGTTTATAAGCCGGGTTCATCCCGAAGACCGCAAAAAGGTAATGGTGGCCTTCGGCAAACATCAAAAAAACCAGTCTCCTATGTTTAGTATCGAATATCGAATAAAAACAGAAAAGGGAAACTGGAAGTGGGTTCTGGATAAGGGAAAGATTTTTGAAAGAGACAGTGAAGGACAGCCGTTACGTGTTGTGGGCACGATTCAGGATATCACGCAGCATAAACAGCTTTTGCAGCGATTGAATGAAAGTGAAAATCTGGCCCGGGCCCTCTTTGACAAATCACCCATCGGTATTGAAATTGTAAACGCCGAAGGAAATGTTACCTATGCCAACGATGCGATAGTTAATATTTTTAATGTGAAGAATAAGGAAGAGGCGATGAAACGGTATAACCTGTTTCAGGATCCTTCATTTTCTGAAGACTATGTAAAGCGACTTCAGGCAGGGGAAACGTTTACTCTCTCTTTTTGGTACGGACGGAAGGCGGTCAACGCACATAAAATGTTTATTTCCGGTTTGAAAAAGGCCCGTTTTCTAAAAGCTGTCTATACGCCGTTGCAGCTTAAAAAAGGGGAGGAGCGCTTTCTGGCCATGTTTATGGATGAAACCAAATCCAAACAGGCCGAAAACCTGTTGAGGGAAAGCCGTTTGCGCCTGACCACGCTGATTAATGCCACGCCTGATGTTATATGTTTTAAGGATGGAGAAGGGCGCTGGCTGGAAGCCAACAAGGCCGACCTGGAACTGTTCCAATTGGAGAATGTGGATTATCGTGGTAAGAAAGACAGCGAACTGGCGCCCTACAGTCCCTTTTATTACGATGCCTTTATGACCTGTGAGGAAAGCGATGAAATTGCCTGGCGGAAAGGGTCCATCTCCCGGGGCGAGGAGGTAATCCCACGGCCGGAAGGGCCACCAAAAGTTTACGATGTTTTGAAAATTCCCCTGTTTAACGAAGACGGGTCGCGTAAGGCTCTTATTGTATTGGGCCGGGACATTACCGAACTGAAGGAGGCGGAGAAAAAGCTGCGCCAGGTGCAAAAGATGGAAGCTATTGGCACCCTGGCCGGAGGCATCGCCCATGACTTTAATAATATTCTGACCCCAATATTTGTCTATCTGGAACTGGCCATGCTTGAGGCCGGAAAAGAAGCAAAACTCGGCCGTTATTTGAGTAGTATTCAGGGCGGTGTGGAAAAGGCGAGAGACCTTGTGAAGCAGATTCTTTATGTGGGGCGGCAAAGTGACCAACGTAAGGAGGCGGTGCATTTGTCCCGCATTGTCAAGGATGCCTTAAAGCTGATTATGGCTTCCTTCCCCAGCAATATCCGGATCGAAACCGATTTGCAGGAAACCGGTGATCTGATCTATGCCGACAGCACTCAAATACATCAGATAACCATGAATCTGGCAACCAATGCCCTGCACGCCATGGAGTCCGCTGAAAAAGGCGTGCTGACCATCTCTTTGTCTGTCGAGGATATCGAAGAGCGTGAGGCAAAGAGGCTGCATTTAAACAGTGGTCCCCATTGCCGCTTGCAATTCCGGGATACCGGCTCCGGCATCCCGGATGATATTCAGGAAAGAATATTCGAGCCCTTTTTTACAACTAAAACTGTGGGCAAGGGCAGCGGTTTGGGCTTGTCCATCGTACATAGCATCATACAGGACCATAATGGCGCCATTGCCCTGGACAGTGACGGAAAGAGCTATACCGTTTTTGACGT
Source organism: Calditrichales bacterium (assembly GCA_015493745.1). Lineage (GTDB taxonomy): Bacteria > Calditrichota > Calditrichia > Calditrichales > J004 > J004. The sequence continues at coordinate 19,451 of WGCN01000091.1, read as the reverse complement.
CTATTTACCGGTGATGAACAGTCGTGATCAATTTGCGGTGGATTCTCCCGATGACATCATCCGCGGGCAGGGTCAACATATCTGTTATGTGGACGACAAAAAGGCCATTTGCGAAATGGGCAGAAATGTTCTGGAATTTATCGGTTACAGGGTGACGGTCTTTGAAAATGCTCTTCAGGCCCTGGAGTCCTTTAAAGGTGGCGTGGTGTACGATCTTTTGCTTACCGATCAAAGCATGCCCGAGCTCAGCGGTCTTGAATTGATCAGGGCGGTGAAGGAGCTTCGGCCGGATATTCCGGCGGTATTAATGACCGGTTACACGGCGGAAAAGCAGAAAATTGAAGAGGAACAGACTTATCTGTCGGCCTTTATTCAGAAACCGTTTCAGATTCCCGAACTTAGCGCCATCCTTTCAAAGCTGCTCAATGGTCAGGCCTCATCCTGATTAAGCGGCGGTTTCCCTTTCCAATATGCCGCGTCCTTTTTTCCGGCTACTATTCCAGATATAATTTTTAAGACGATCCTTCGGTAAAACAAAGCTTTCTTTATCATAGCCCTTACCTTTAAGATAGGCGGAGATAAGGTCGTCAAGGGCATCGGAATCGATAAAAGCGGGGTCGAAGTAGGCCTTCCAGTCTATCACGGGTAAAAACTTTTCGCTGCCGTATTGTTTCCTGATTTTTAGCCGCACTTCCTGGGGCAGGCGTCGTTCACCCATTTCAAAGGTCAGATAATAGGCCAGGCATTTTTTAGCGTAATTTTCAACAAGAGATTCCAGTTGTTGCATTTTATCCATGGGGCATCCTCTGCTTATTGATCGGTTATATCCCTCTCATCGGCATTGTGGCGTGGAATTGAGAGATATAAGGGAAAAAGTTGAAGCCGGTGTTTATCGATATCGAATCTTTACGGGATGGCAACAGCATTTAACATGATAGCCTCCCCGCATTGCTAAAATGCGTGTAATCTATTATCTTCTGTGCTTGTTTCATACTCTTATCCATGGATGTAGCTGTGTCCTTTTTAAAACGTTTGCTGGAGCAAGCATCAAACACCCTCAATTCCTGGCTGGATCGCGCCAAGCTGACCGAACACACCTTTGTGATCGTGGTGGCGGTGATCATCGGTCTGTTGGGCGGCTATGGCGCCGTGGTCATACAGTTTGCCATAAAAATGTTTAAAAACCTGCTGTGGCAGGGCAACATTTCCCTCGAGGCCATAAGTGAAATCGCCTGGTACTGGAAAATTGCCATTCCCACGGCAGGGGGGATCGTAGTGGGGCTGATTATCCGCTTTGTGGCGCAGGAAGCCAAGGGACACGGGGTGCCGGAAGTGATGGAGGCCATCGCCCTGAAAAACGGCGTTATTCGCCCGCGCGTGGTTATCGCCAAACTTTTTGCCAGCGCCTTTTATATCGCCTCCGGCGGTTCGGTGGGCCGGGAAGGGCCGGTGATTCAGATCGGTTCGGCCGTAGGTTCGGCCATCGGCCAGTTCTTAAAGGAAAATCCCAAACGTATGCGCACCTTTGTGGCCTGCGGGGCCGCATCCGGTATTGCCGCTGCCTTTAACGCCCCCGTGGCCGGGGCACTGTTTGCCGTGGAGATCATCCTGGGTGATTTTGCCGTGGCCCAGTTCAGTCCCATCGTTATCTCCTCGGTGATGGCTACGGTGGTATCGCGCCATTTCCTGGGTGATTTCCCCGCCTTTGTGGTGCCGGTTTACAATGTGGTTTCTCCCCTGGAGCTGATCAACTATGTGGTGCTGGGCTTTTTGACCGGTTTTGTGGCCGTGGCTTTTATAAAAACCCTCTATGCCTCTGAAGATTTTTTTGATAAACTGAAAATGCCCGATTATGTCAAGGGAGCCATCGGCGGCATGGCCATCGGTCTGATCGGGATGTTTTTCCCGGAAATTTTCGGTGTGGGTTATGAATCCATGGATAGCGCCATGGCCGGTGATATCGTCTGGAAGTTTGCCCTGCTTCTGGTGATCCTGAAAATTGTCGGCACCTCCATCAGTCTCGGTTCCGGCGGCTCCGGGGGTATTTTCGCCCCATCCCTGTTTCTCGGGGCCATGACCGGCGCCTTCTTCGGCGGAGTGATGCACCAGTTTTTTCCGACCTGGACGGCAGATCCCGGCGCCTACGCCCTGGTCGCCATGGGCGGCGTGGTGGGCGCCGCCACCCACGGACCCATTGCCGCCATCCTGATCATTTTTGAACTGACCACCGAATATCAGATCATTCTGCCGCTGATGATCACCACCATCATTGCCACCCTGCTGGCTTCACGCCTGCAAAAGGAGTCGATCTATACGCTTAAACTGGTGCGCAAGGGCATCGATATCTTTGCCGGACGGGAGATGAACGTGCTGCGCTCGCTCAAGGTTTCCGATGTGGTGAAACAGTCCATCGAGGTGATGGAGGAGAACAGCCGCTTTACCGATGTGCTGGAACGGATGGTCAATGCCAACAACAACAATATCTACGTCACCAATCATGATGGCGATCTGACCGGATATATCTCCATCCATGAGATCCGGCAATCCCTGTTGGACTTTGAGGATGTGAAAGAGCTGCTGATTGCCGCCGATGTGCTCAACCCCAAGCTGGTGATCATCGATGAAAATGACAATCTGGACTATGTGATGAAACAATTCGGCCGCCATGAAATGGAAGAATTGCCCGTGGTTTCACGGATGAACGGCCGGCAACAGATCGTCGGTGTTATCCGCCAGCGGGATGTGATCGAGGCCTATAACCACCAGGTTTTCCTGCGCGATATGTCCGGCGAGGTGGGCCAGAGTTTTGCCAGCCTGAAAAAGATGAAGGTGGTGCATGTGGTGGATCAATACCATTTCAGCGAGATCGAACCGCCGGGAATCTTTATCAATAAAACCCTGCGGGAACTGGAATTGCGCAACCGTTTTAACCTGGAGCTGTTGCTGATACGGCGCCAGAAAAAGAAGGACGGGGTCATGACCAGCGTTTACATTCAGCCGGGAGCCGGCACAAAAATCGAAATGAACGATCATCTGCTTATCTTTGGCGAAAAGGATAAGCTGGATCGCCTAAACCGGCTTTAATCCCCCGAAATTACCCTCTTTTAATGAAAGATGTTTCAATATGACCGAAGAGGATCTTTCCGGAACATTGTTTGACGCGGCCATCATCGGTGGCGGGATAAACGGTGTGGGAATCGCCCAGGATCTGGCCTTGCGCGGCTTGAAGGTGGTTCTTTTGGAAAAAGATGACTTTGCCGGCCACACTACCGGCGCCTCCACAAAATTGATCCATGGAGGTCTCCGTTATCTGGAATATCTGGAGTTCGGCCTGGTCAGGGAATCCCTGCGCGAACGGGAAATATTGCTGAAAAACGCCCCGCATCTCGTCGTTCCCCTGCAACTGGACATCCCCGTTTATAAAACAAGCAAGCGTAACTTTCTGACCGTTAAGGCGGGAATGGTTTTATACGATCTGCTGTCCTGGGACAAAAGCCTGCCCAACCACCACTTTATCCGCAATGCCCGGAAAATAGCCCGGCGGGAGTTGGGGATCACCACCCGCGGCCTGAAAGCGGTAACCTCCTATTATGACTGCCAGGCTCTTTTGCCGGAGCGCCTTTGTGTGGAAGTGGCCCGCAGCGCGGCAACGGCGGGGGCGCTTATGCTTAACGGCCATAAGGTGACGGCCTGCAATCATGATGAGCCGGGTGTGGCCCGCTTAACGGTGAAAAACAGACAAACGGGGACAACACATCCGGTTAAGGCCAGGATTGTGGTTAATGCCGGGGGCATCTTTGTTGATAAAATTCTGAGGATGATCGATGAAAAGAGTCCGCGAAAAATGGGGGGCACCAAAGGCAGCCATATCCTGTTACGCAAGTTTGACGGCGGACCGAAACAGGCGCTTTATATTGAAGCCTATCAGGACGGGCGGCCCTTTTTTATTATTCCCTGGTATGATTTCTATCTGGTGGGAACGACGGATATCTATTACGACGGCGATCTGGATCTGGTTAGAGCCTCGGAGGAGGAGATCGGGTATCTGTTGCGGGAGTTGAACCATTGGTTGACGAAGAAGAGCATCGGCCGGGATGATATTGTTTATAGCTATGCCGGAGTGCGACCCCTGCCCTGGGAACCGGGAAAAAAAGAGAGCCGGGTAACCCGTAAACATATTATTTACGATCATCAGGCTCATGACGGAACGGAAAATTTAATCTCCATCATTGGCGGCAAGTTAACCACCTATCGCAGCCTGGCCGGGGAGTGTGGCGATCTGATCTGCCAAAAGCTGGGTTATGAACGGGAGAGTAAAACAAAAGATACGCCATTGCCCGGCGCCGCGGGGGTGACGGATATGAAAAGTTACCGTGAGGAACAGGCGCTTTTGCTGGCAAAACGTTATGGCCTCCGGGTAAAAATAACCGCCGCTTTGCTGGATTTGTATGGGGCTGGTGCCGCGGATGTGCTGGCTTTGACCGGGGAACGTCCCCAATGGAAGCGGTTGATCTGCGACGTCCCGCTGACCATCGGGGCCCAGGTGGTGTTTGCCATCCGTTTTGAGTTTGCCCGTGATCTCAGCGATATACTGATCCGCCGCCTGGGAATGACGCGCAGCGCCTGTTTGGGACTGGACTGTTTGCGGGAAACGGCCGCCATTGCCGGGGAAATATTAAACTGGAGCGGGCGGGAACGAGAGGAGCGCATCGCCGCATACGAAACCTATGTGCAAACCCGCTTTAAGCCGGCGCTTTTTGAGCGCTGCCTTGCAGGCCGGGAAGGCTAAGCCGTTTTCTGTCCTTGCCTAAACAGGCCGTATTTGCGGATGATATCGGCCACGGAGCGCAGGTATTTTTTGGACTCGATACGCAACAGGCCGAAGTTGGAACTTTGATCCGCCAGCAACATCAGGTAGGATTGGGTTTCCGGCATCCAGGTCAGCTTCAACAGACCGTTCCGGAACTCCAGTGAATATTCCTTGCGCCCGTTGATGTGGAAGGTCTTCATGAGTTCATCGCCATCATTCAGAAAGTCAAACAGCTTCACGCTGACGGCTACCAGGTCAAATTCCCCGGTGCAACTTTCCGAACGGGCCTGCACAAAGGCACTGCCGTCGGGTTTAAAGAAGATGGCCAGACGTACTCCCTTGGTGCGCACCAGACCGTCGACCACCTCCTGCATCTCCTTGCGGGCCTTATCCTCGCTGATTTCGGAATTATTGGCTTCATCCTTGCGGCGCATACCCTCCAACAGCAGGCTTTGCCAGCCCTTGAGGATGGTTTCCTTCTCCGCCCTTAAGGATTTGTTCAGGGTGAACTTACCGCCGGGCCAGGAGATGATCTCGTAAAAGGCTTCCTCACCCACCAGATCGCCCAGCTGAGCGTGAATGATATTGCCGTCTTCAAAAAAGATGATACCCTCGCGGGCGCCGGAGGTGACCCGGATGGAATTGCTCAGCCGTCCCAGACAGTTCATTTGTATCAGGTCGCTTAACTGGAAATCCTCCAGACTGCCGCGAAAGCCCTTCTTTTCCTCAAGGGTGTCCCGGATCAGTTCACGGAGGGCGCGTATCTCGAACGGTTTTTCGATGTAACGGAAACAACCGCGTTCATTGGCCTGCTCCTGCACCTCGGAATTGCCATAGGCGGTCATGATGATCACCTTGATGTGCGGATAGAGTTCTCCGATCTTCAACAGCAAATCCAGCCCGGAGATTTCCGGCATGCGGATATCGGTGATTACCATGTCAATGGGATGCCTGGCCAAAATGGCCAGCGCTTCCGCGCCGGAATTACAGGTCATGTGCCGGTAATACTCGCGGTCTTTTTCCAGATGTTTTCCGATGGACCAGGTTAGATCCTCTTCATCATCAACAATAAGTACGGTTTTGTCGTTCACTCTATTTCTCTCCGGAAATCGGTTTTGGGGCGGATTCCATCCACCAGGCGCCGGGATTGTTTAAATATCCCGAGGCATCAATTTTAATATTTTTCAGGCGTCGCGACAGCAGGGTGGCGATCCGTTTACTGAACAGAACCGTTACCGGCATATCGCGAATCACATGACGCTGAAAGCGGTACCAGGCTTTTTGCTGTCCGGCCCGGTCCGCCGCGTTTAGGGCGTCCATTAGGGCATTATCGACGGCATCGCTGCGATAGTACATAAAATTATTGCCTTTTTTTATACCTTCCGAGCTGAACAGATCCGTTGGGTTGAAAAAGTCGTTTTCCACCCACGAGATGAGGGCGGCATCATAATATCCCTTTTGCAGGCTGTTCAGAAAGTCCTTCCAGGGCAGAAGCTGTATGACGGTTTTGACGCCCAGCAATTCCCAGTAGGATTTTATATTTTGGGCCAGTTGGCGGCGCAGCATGTTCTCGCTGTTTACCAGCAGCCGAAGCGGTTTAGGGGGGAGGCCGGCCTGTTGCATAAGCTGATGCGCCTTTTCCGGATCGTAGCGGTAGGCGGTGGTATCCAAATAGTCCCGGAAGGCGGGATAGGTCGGCGCGTCATGCACCTCGCCCAGATTGCCCAGCAGGCCGTCGACGATGGTGGCCCGGTCCAACCCCAGGGTCAGCGCTTTACGAACACGCAAATCAACCACACGTCCGGATCGCAGATTCCAGGCGATAAAAGTATAACCCCGTTCACCGCTAAACTCGGTACGGTAAGCCGTATCTTTTTTATAGGCGCGGACGATCTCCTCATTGACGTCGGGCACCAGGTCAACCTTTTTTTGATTGAGCAGGCGGCGTAAATGATCGTTGTCGGTGTAATAGAGCACCTCAAGGCTGTCGAGCAAGGCTCCGGCGTATGGGGAGCGGGTCAACAATATTCTGTACGGGGACTGCTCCCTGATCAGAAAAAGTCCGCAACCGATAAAGGGCCGGCTGTAGGCGTTGACCACGGAGTCCCAATCGAAAGTATGCAGCAAGGTGCCCGGAAAGACAGGGAAGCGCGTTAGCCGGGCCGGGCGGGCCACGCTGGTGTGAAACTTAAAGATAACGGTCAGGCTGTCGCGGATAATACAGGTATCGATCCGGGACAGGCGGTACTGCGGGTTAACCTTATCCGTATTTTGGCGGATAAAGCGCCAACTGCGCCACACATCCCGGGCCCGCAGGGGGGAGCCGTCACTCCATTTTTTTTCGCCGTCAAGATAATAAATGATCCGGAGGCCATCGGGACTGCTTTGCCAGGCGCGGACCAGTACCGGAACAACTTCATCCAGGGCATTGCCGCGGGTCAGGGCCGGGGTCAATAAATGGTTGCTTATCTCCTGCAGATCATAGCTTTTGAGGCTTAGGGGAAAGAGGGTTTCTGCATTTCCCGGCAGGGCGATAACGGCCTTGCCGCCTTTTCGCGCCGCCGGGGTCTGTTCGTTTACGCGGCAGCCGCCGCTCCCAAAAAGGAGAAACAGCGTAACGGTTAAAAATAGTAATATGCGTTTCATCAGGGACATTCTTTTTTACGGTCTAGTGCTTGGTAACGGTCAACAGGGAAATGTAACGGCCTTAAATAAAATGGGTTTCACGGCCCGCTCCTAAATCAGGTTGTACAGGGCCACCAGAAAGGGGGCAACAAACAGCAGGCTGTCAAAGCGATCCAATATACCGCCGTGTCCCGCCAAAAGCTGTGACGAGTCCTTGAGCCCGCTGTCACGCTTAAACCAGGACTCCACCAAATCCCCTGCCGGGCCGATGAGGCCGACAATCAGGCTGTTAAAAAAGGCCTCCGCCAGGCCAAGGGGGAACCACTGCGTATAATGGACGGTGAAAAAGACCACAAAGGTGCCGGCAATACCGCCGATCAGACCTTCGATACTTTTTTTGGGAGAAACACGCTCGAACAGTTTGTGGCGGCCAAAGGCTTTACCCGTAAAGTAGGCAAAGGTGTCGTTGGCCCAGATGGCCACGAATACGGTGAGGATATAGGCGGCGGGGTGGGCGATTCCCCGCTCGGCGCCATCGATACGCAGCCATAGCAGAGCGGCGGCTAACATTCCGGGATAAATGACGCCGGTCAGGGTGGCACCGACATTGAGCAGGGCCGAGGCTTTGTTGCGAAACATTTCGGAAAGTAAAACAAACTGCAATACCAACAGCATCACAACAGCCAGCACGGATGAGGGCTGCATGACGTACAGCATCAGCAGCAGGGTCAGGGCATAGCCGGGAAGCGCAAAGGCCCGGGTCTCTTTTTGCCGTATCATGCGGTAGATCTCCCACTGCCCCGCCAAACCGATAACGGCCGTCAGAAAGAAAAAATACCAGCTTCCCTGCCAAATCAGGAAAATCAAAACGGGGATACCCGCCACCGCCACAAGAATACGGCTCCATAGTTCTTTCATATTATTTTTCCAATATTTTATATCCGATATCCCGGCGATAGTACATATCTTTAAAATGGATTTTACCGATGGCCTCATAGGCCTTGCCGGCGGCGGCGGGGAAATCTTCCGCCAGGGCGACGATGTTCAGCACGCGTCCCCCCGCCGTGCGTAGTTGCCCCTCTTTTAGGACGGTGCCGGCATGGAAACAAAGCACATCATCGGCCACATCCTTCAGGCCCTGTATAACATGTCCCTTTTGAAAGGCCTCCGGATAGCCGCCGGAAGCCAGCACCACATCAAAGGCACATTGCGCGGCAACGGCCAGTTTTTCCGTCTCCAGCTTTCCGCGGGCGATCTGTAAAAAAACCGGGGCCAGGTCATCCTCGATGAGCGGTAAAACGGCCTGGGTTTCGGGGTCGCCGAAACGGCAGTTATATTCCAGCACCCAGGGTATGCCGTCGCGGATAATCAGCCCCACGTACAGCAGCCCGCGGTAGGGATGACCCATATCGCGCATGGCCTCCAGGGTGGGTTCAATCACCTGTGCGGCCACCTTCCGCAGCAGGGTTTTATCTCCCGACGGGGCCGGGGCATAGGCGCCCATGCCGCCGGTGTTGGCCCCCGTGTCGCCCTCGCCGATCTTTTTATGATCCTGGGCCGGGGGCAGGATGAGATAGCGCCGGCCATCGGTGAGCACAAACAGCGAAAGCTCGTCGCCGCGGATAAACTGTTCCACCACCAGGGTGTTACCGGCATTGCCGAAACTCTTATCGGCCAGGATGCGGTCAACGCCGCGCAGGGCTTCGGCCTTGTCCGCGCAGATCAGAACCCCTTTACCGGCGGCCAGCCCGTCGGCCTTAAGCACCACGGGAAAATCTTCATAATCCGTGATATAGGCGCGGGCGGCGTCGGCATCGTCAAACACGGCGAAGGAAGCTGTCGGTATATCCTTTTCGCGCATCATTTTTTTGGAAAAAGCTTTGCTGCCTTCCAGCAGGGCGGCGCCGGCCTCCGGGCCAAACAGGGCCAGGCCGCGTTTTTTAAACAGATCGGCGATACCCATAACCAGGGGTATCTCCGGCCCCACCACCGTAAGGTCGATCCCATACTTTTCCGCAAAGGCGGCCAGACCGTCCAAATCATCCGCCGCCAGGGGCACGCACTCCGCCAGTTGGGCGATACCGGGGTTGCCGGGCGCGCAATAGATACGCTCCACCACGGGACTTTGACTCAGCTTCCAGACCAGGGCATGTTCCCGGCCGCCGCCGCCAACCACTAATACCTTCATTTTTGCCGTTCACTTTCTTCTTTGATACGTTTGATTTCATCACGCAATACGGCCGCCTTTTCAAATTCCAGATTCATGGCTGCCGCACGCATGTCCTTTTCCAGCCTGCTTATCAGCTCCTCATTGCTCAACCCGGCATTGTAGCTGACCTGTACTTCGGCCACCCGCCCCGGGTTTTTCAGCACATCGGCCACGGCCGTGCTGCGCATGATCTCTTCCGTGGTTTTCATTACCGATTCCGGCGTGATATTGTGCGCCTTGTTCCAGGCCATCTGTTTTTCACGCCGCCGCCGGGATTCTTCCATGGTGCGTTTCATGGAGTCGGTGATGCGGTCGGCATAAAAGATAACCTTGCCGCCGATGTTACGTGCCGCCCGTCCCGCCGTTTGCATAAGCGAAACATAGGAACGCAGAAAGCCCTCCTTGTCGGCATCCAGAATGGCCACCAGGGTCACTTCGGGCAGATCGAGTCCTTCGCGCAGCAGGTTGATGCCCACCAGGGCGTCAAACTCGGCCAGGCGCAGCTCACGCAGGATGCCGACCCGTTCCAGGGAGTCGATTTCCGAATGGATGTAGCGCACGCGGATACCGGCGGCATTCAGATAGTCGGCCAGGTCCTCGGACATGCGCTTGGTCAGGGTGGTGATCAGCGCCCGCTCGCCCCGCTCCACGCAGCCCCGCACCTCTTCGATCAGGTCGTCGATCTGAGTGGCGATGGGCCGGACTTCGATGAGCGGGTCGACCAGCCCCGTGGGTCGGATCACCTGCTCCACGACAACACCGCCGCTCTGTTCCAGTTCAAAATCGGCCGGTGTGGCCGAGACGGCTATGGTTTGCCCCATATGTTGCCGGAATTCCTCAAATTTGAGCGGGCGGTTGTCCAGGGCGCTGGGCAGCCGGAAGCCATATTCCACCAACACCTCCTTGCGCGAACGGTCTCCGTTGTACATAGCGCGGATTTGGGGAAAGCTTTGGTGCGACTCATCGACAAACAACAGGTAGTCGTCGGGGAAAAAATCCAGCAGGGTGTAGGGGGGCTGGCCCGGTTCACGCCCGGAAAGGAAACGGGAGTAGTTTTCGATGCCACTACAATAGCCGATCTCCTCCATCATTTCCAGATCGAAGTTGGTGCGCATTTCGATACGCTGGGCTTCCAATAGTTTGCCCTGGGCGCGGAACTTTTGCAATTGCTGATCCAGTTCGCGACGGATTTCGGCCCGGGCCCGTTCCATCTTTTCGGCGGTGGTCACAAAGTGCTTGGCGGGGAAGATGGCCGCGCGATCCACCGCCTGCCTGCTTTTTCCCGTCAGCGGGTCGATGATGGAGATACGGTCGATTTCATTGCCGAAAAACTCCAGACGGTAGGCAAATTCCTCGTAGGCGGGGAAAAGGTCGATAACATCCCCGCGCACCCGGAAAGTCCCGCGTTGAAAGTCAAAATCATTACGTGTATACTGAATATCCACCAGCTTCATCAAAAAATCCTGGCGATTGATGACCTGACCGGTTTTGAAAAAGACCAGCATATCCTGATAGTCCGAGGGGTTTCCAATGCCATAGATGCAACTGACGCTGGCCACCACAATCACATCACGGCGGGAGAGCAGCGAACTGGTGGCGCGTAATCTCAGGCGATCGATCTCATCATTGATGGAGGAATCCTTTTCAATAAAGGTATCGGTGGTGGGGATATAGGCCTCCGGCTGGTAATAATCGTAGTAACTGATAAAGAATTCCACGGCATTTTCGGGAAAGAACTGTTTAAACTCCGCGTAAAGCTGAGCCGCCAGGGTTTTATTGTGGGAAAGGATCAGCGTGGGGCGGTTAACACGGGCAATGACATTGGCCATGGTAAAGGTTTTACCGCTGCCGGTAACGCCCATCAGGGTTTGAAAGGGTATTTTGGACTCCAGGCCCTGTACCAACTGCTCGATGGCGGCGGGTTGATCGCCCTGGGGCGTGTAGCCGGAGACTAATTTAAAGTCGCTCATGGAGGTGCTTTTTTCGCCGGAAATGGTTTAACTGGAAAGCACAAAACTAAAGAAAAGGCGCTCTACTTGCTAATTTTATTCACGGAGTTAAAAGGATAGGAATTGGATAAAAAAAAAGGCGGGCATCAGGAAAGGCCCGCCTTAAAAAGTGTGTTACTCTACGACACTGACAATGTTATGTTCTGTTTTTATCTCGTCAAAGAGTTTTTGAACCACCTGATTCCCTTTTTGGGATTTCAGTTCGTCAATAATGACCTGATCGGGACGTGTATCCTTTTTGCGGTCTTCGATTTTCAGGATGTGGTAGCCGTAAGCGGTTTCCACGATATCGCTGATACCGCCGATGGGCACGGAAAAGGCGGCGTCTTCAAAAGGCTTAACCATCTGTCCGCGGCCAAAGTTTTCATAAAGTCCGCCCTTTTTATTGGAGCCGGGGTCTTCGGAATACTTGTTGGCCAGCTTGGCAAAATCCTCGCCCTTTTTAGCCCGTTTTAACAACCCTTCCATTTTTTTGCGGACTTCGAGTTTTTGGAGCGAATCCATGCCCTGGGTTTTTAAGAGGATATGACGCACGGAAGCGGTATAATCCAACTGTTTCAGGGAGTCCAGAGTGGCCGGGGCAACGGTTGTTTCTTCCTCAACCAGTTTCTTTAAAAAGATATTGACCGTTTCTCTTTTCTTTATATTTTTCTTGAAAGCGTCAATATCGACAAGGTTCTCGGCCAGCCGTTTTTTAAAGGCTTCCTCACCGCCGGAACGGGCGGCAAAAGAATTGAAGATGGAATCGACGTCGGCGTCGGTGATCACAATCCCTTTTTCCGCGGCCTTTTCCATGATGTAGTGATCACGGGCGGCGTTGACGGCAAATTCCCTGATAATACGGGCAATCTGATTTTCAGGCTGCTTGTCCAGCATATCGGCCTGTTTGCCGAAGTTTAAGCGGATTACCGGCACCACATCCGAGGCATAGACGGTAAAATCGTCGCTGGTGGCCAGTACATTGTCCTCATCCGGATTAAGGATTTCCAGTTTGGCCGAAAGTTTTTTAGCCAGATTATAGCTGTCGCTGTCTTTTTCGAATCCGTTTTGATGCGAGCAGCTCCACAGGGCCGCCATCAAAAGAATTACACTTACAATACGCATTGCGCCTCCTTTAAATTTCATGTAATCGAAAAAAGAAGATAAACAATTTGTTCACATTATCATAAAAAATATGATCTTCCGCCACGGTACAACCCATTTCGGGCTTAGACTGTTTCCATTATAATTTAATTTTGCTATTTTAACGCAGTTTGAAACAAATATTTTTTTCAACCCACCCGGGAGCGTGGTAAGCGGAAACTTATAATGCTTTTTTACAGGCGATTAAACAAAGGAGATCTCCATGGGAGAAAGTGCTGTTAACCGTCGTGGCACGGGCAACGAACGCAACCGTTTTATCGAAAGCATGCTGCGGGATATAAAGGCCCTGGAGATTATGCTGGAACGCGGCCTCTTTGAACAGGGTATTGAACGCATCGGCGCCGAACAGGAGATGTGCCTGGTGGACCGGCACTGGAAACCCGCTCCGGTCAACATGTCCATCCTCTCCGAGCTTAAGGATGAGCATTTCACAACGGAGCTGGCCCGTTTTAACATGGAGATGAATCTGGATCCGCTGACCTTCAGCGGAAATTGCCTGAGCACGCTGGAGAATCAGCTCCGCGATCTGGTAACACGGGTAGATGACGTGGCCGCGAAATTCAATGCCCGCCCCATATTAACCGGTATATTGCCGACGATCCATAAATCGGATCTGGGTATGGAGAACATCACCCCCAACCCGCGCTATAAAATCCTCTCCGACCTGCTGGTGGAGTTTCGCGGCGGTTCCTTTGAGCTGCATATCAGCGGCACCGATGAGCTGATCACCAAACATCAGAATATTTTGTTTGAAGCCTGCAATACCAGCTTCCAGGTTCACTATCAGATCGACGCCGATGAGTTTGTGGATAAGTACAACTGGGCGCAGGCCATCAGCGGTCCTCTTTTGGCCCAGGCTACCAATTCCCCCCTGCTGCTGGGCAAAAGACTTTGGCGCGAAACACGGATCGCGCTTTTTCAGCAATCGATTGATATCCGTAAATCCTCGCGGGTGATGCGGGACCGTATTCCCCGGGTTTTCTTTGGTACCGGCTGGGTGCGCCATTCCATCCTGGAACTGTTTCAGGAGGACATCGCCCGGCATGAGATCATCTTTTCCGACGATGTCCGGGAAGACGCCCTGCGTATGCTGGAAGAGGGAAAAATACCGAAACTGAACGCCCTGCTGCTGCATAACGGCTCCATCTATAAATGGAACCGTCCCGTTTATGGTATCACCAACGGCAAGCCCCACCTGCGTATTGAAAACCGGCTGATACCTTCCGGGCCAACCATCGTCGACGAGATGGCCAACACCGCTTTTTGGCTGGGGCTGATGAAAGGCATGCCCGATGAATACCGCAATCTTGAAACCAAGATGGATTTTGACGACGCCAAAACAAACTTTATCAAGGCAGCACGCATGGGGCTGGGGGCACAATTCCGCTGGATCAATCATGAAAAACTGGTGCCGTCGGATGATCTGATCACAAAGGAGCTGATCCCCATAGCGCGCGAGGGGCTGAAGAAAGCAAAAATCGATAAGGCCGATATCAGCAAATATCTGGGCATCATTCAGGAACGGGTGGAAACGCAGCGCACCGGCTCGCAATGGGTGGTCGACTCCTTCTCCCGTTTTAAAAAGGATGTGACCATTGATGAAGCCCTGGTGGCGACAACGGCAGGAATTTATTACCGCCAAAGGGAGGGAAAACCCGTGCATACATGGTCCAAGGGTCAGTTAAAAGAAGGGGGCAGTTGGGTGAATCGTTATAAGAGAATTCGTCAGATCATGTCCACCGATCTGTTCACGGTCCGCGAGGAAGACCTGATCAAATTAGTTACAAATATCATGGACTGGAGAAACTTTCATCACATACCGGTCGAGAACTCCAAAGGTGAATTAAAAGGATTGATATCCTCGGATTTGCTGATTCATCATTATGGATCGAATTTTGACACGGAAATTAGTAAATTAACGGTTAAGGACATCATGGTAAAAAATCCCACCACGGTAAGGCCGTCCATGCTCACGGTAGATGCTCTGCGCATGATGCGCAAGAATGATCTTAAATATCTGTTGGTGACAGAAGAACGGAAGCTGGTTGGCATCGTTACGGAATATGACTTCGTGCGTATATGTCAGGGACTGTTTGAAGAACTTGAGAGTGGAACCGAGAACTTATGATCACAGTACACAGCAAGGCGCTGGATAAGGAAATCTCCGTCGACCGGGAGATCGGTCGCTTTGGTACATCCCATCAGGGGCCGACGGTTATCTTTTTTGGCGGAATACACGGTAACGAGCCGTCGGGCGTGTTTGCCCTGCACAGGGTATTCAACAGCCTGGGTAAGGAAAAGCCGGGAGTAAGGGGGCTGGTGATCGGCTTGTCCGGTAATATGGCCGCCCTGGCCCGCAGCGAACGTTACATTGAGCGCGACCTGAACCGCTTATGGAGCCGGGAACAGATAGATCTTTTACGGAATGGCGGTTTAAACGGCCAAAGCCAGGTTCCCGATGTGGTGGAACAGATGGATATCTTTCATACTATTCAACGCATATTCCGTGAGGAGCAGGGGCCCTATTTTTTTATCGATCTGCATACCACTTCGGCTCCCAGTCCGCCCTTTATCACCCTGAATGACAACCTGCGCAATCGTGAGTTTGCCACAAAAATTCCGGTGCCCATAATCCTTGGCATCGAGGAGTTTCTGAGCGGCCCGTTGATGAGTTATATCAACGAACTGGGGCACATCGCCCTCGGCTTTGAAGCCGGCAGCCATGACGAAGCGCATTCTATCGACAATCATGAATCCTGCATTTGGCTGATGTTAAAAGCCACCGGTTTGTTGCATAAGGCGGAGATTCCTTTTTTTCAGGCCCATTATGATAAGCTGGCCGGTCAAAGTAACGACGGCAAGCATGTTTTTGAAATCCGTTTCCGCTACCACCGCAGCGCGCATGAAAATTTTATTATGCGTCCGGGCTTTGTCAATTTCCAGAAGATCAAAAAGGGAGAAATACTGGCAGAAAATGATAAGGGAGCCATTCATGCCTGCGAGGGGGGGCGTATCTTTTTACCGCTCTATCAAAAACAGGGTGAGGACGGCTTTTTTATCATTCGCGAGATAAATCCCTTCTGGCTGAAGGTTTCGGCTCGTCTGCGGCGCTACAATGTGGATCGTCTGTTGCGTTTTTTCCCGGGAATAACCATTGACCCCGCACAACCGCAGCGCTTTAAGATCAATCGTAAGATCGCCCGCTGGAAAGTGGTGGATCTGTTTCATCTTTTGGGGTATCGCCGGGAAAAAACCACGGAGCGCTATCACTATTTTATACGCCGTAAATTTGACACGGTGGCGCCGGAGAGCCCGCACAACGGACGGAGTTAATCCTGGATAATCTTTTTTATTTTATTGAGCAGGTCCTGCGGCTTGTATGGTTTTTGTAAAAAGCCCAACAGACCGGTTTCATGTATGCGTTCCGTCGCTTCCTGTTCGGAGTAGCCGCTGGAGAGGATGACTTTTACGTTTTTGTCGATGTTGCGCATTTTTACAAAGGCCTCGCGTCCGTTCAGGTTGGGCATGGTCATATCCATCAATACCAGCTTGATATCTTTTTTGCGGGCCTGATATATCTGTACCGCCTCTTCACCGTTTTCAGCGGTGATAACCTGCAGGCCGGCCTGTTCCAGGGTCTGGCGGCTTACCTCGCGAATCGAATCATCGTCATCCACTAACAGAACGGTGCCCTTGCCATACCATATCTCTTCTTCCGCGGATGATTTCTCCCCGGCGTTTTGCGTTGCCGACAGTTTATGCGGCGGAAAAATAAAGGCGAAGGTTGTACCCTTGCCGGGGGCGGAGATGATTTTAACCGAAGCCTCGTGGGAACGCAGGATACCCAGCACCGCCGCCAGTCCCAGACCGCGTCCGGTAAATTTGGTGGTAAAAAAGGGATCAAAGATTTTCTCAATGGTTTCCGCGCTCATGCCTTCACCGGTGTCGGTAACTTCTATCATGATGTAACGGCCGGGATCCAGCATCTCGCCCATGTAGTATTGGTTCAGACCTTCCCGGTCCAGTTCGATGACATCGGTTTTTACAACGATCGTACCGGTGCGGTCTCCGATGGCTTCCGAGGCATTGGTGATCACATTCATAATCACCTGCTGCATCTGGGCCACATCGGCCTTGATATAGGGCAGGGACTCGTTAAACTCCAGCCGGATTTTTACCTTTTTGGAGATGGAGACGCTGAGCAGGTGCATCATCTCGCGGATAACATCGTTCAGGTTTATGGCCTGCACCACAAACTTGCCCTTGCCGGAATAGGCCAGAAGTTGTTGACAGAGTTCCGCTGCCTTTAAGGAGGCTTTTTCTATTTTTACAAGATGGTTGTTGGTTTTGGAAGTTTGCGGCACCTGCATTTTGGCCAGACCGCAATTACCCATGATGGCTGTAAGCAGGTTGTTGAAATCGTGAGCGATACCGCCGGCCAGGATACCCAGGCTTTCCAGCTTGGCGGCATTACGGATTTGCTCCTCCAGTTTATGGCGTTCTTCCTCGGCCAGTTTTTGCCGGGTAATATCCTTGGCCACACCGATGAGAACAATGCTGCCCTCCTGATTTATTTCCCGGGTCAGGGTAGTGGCATGCCACAATATGGCGCCATCCTCGCCGGGCAGGGTGTACTCCAGCCGGGCAACCTCCCGGCCGCCGCGGATCACCTGCGTCAACTTCTCCCGTACCCCGGCCTGGGATTCGACGGAAAGGCAGTCGATAAAGGATTTGCGGTTTATCTCCTTGCGGCCCATGGCGAAAAGCGTATGCACCGAGGGGGACTGGTACAGGAAATGTCCTTTATCGTTTAATGTAAAAATAGCATCGGTGACGTTGTCCAGAATAAAGCTCAACCGGTCTTCATTTTCTTTCAGGGCCTTTTCGATTTTTTTCCGGTTGTTAACCTCGATCAGCAGCTCCTTATTCAGGGTGGCCAGTTCGGAGGTACGCTTGGCCACGCGCTTTTCCAGATTATCACTGACGATTCTCATCTTTTCCTGTATAAAGCGGCGCTCCTGTACGGCGGCGGTGGTAACCAGGGCCACCACGGTGACCACGCTCAGATAAATTTGCAGGATAATCAGCGCCAGGTCGGAGTTGGGAAACGAGAACGGCCCGTAACCGTTGGTGCCGCTCCATGTGGCGGTTATGGCGATCAGCGCCGCGGCCATAATCGCCTCACGCTCGGTAAAGCGGAAGGCGATCCACATCAGAACGGGAAGAACAAGAAATGGCAGGGCGCGTAACAGCTCCGTTTCCACGCCCGGACCGAAAACCAGGGATATAAAAATAACCACAAGGAAGAATAAGGAGAATATTTCAAGAAAACCGCCCAGGCTGTAATCTATGCGGTAATTGCGCCACAGGCTGAAGATGAGCGGCGTAAGATACAAAAGCCCCAGAAGGTCGCCGAAAAACCATTTGAAAAAGAGGATGCCGCCACTGTAGAGATTTACCGGCAGGCTGAATAATAAAATGAGGATACCCAGCAAGGCCGAAACGGCGGCCACGGCCATCATGGAGGCGATAAATTTAAAAGTCAGGGAAACGCTGTGGTAAAAGTCGAAGCGGTCTACATACTTATTAAACAGAAAGCTTCCCAACAGAACGGAGCACAGGGTAATCAGCGCACTGCCGAAGGCTTTTACATAGAGATCCGGGCCCTGAAGCGGAGAAAAGAGCAGCGTGGCGATTAGAGGCGCCAAAATCAGGGCCGGCACCACCTGTTTTTTATAAAGAAGATAGGCGGTGAACAAAAGCCCGGTAGGCAGCCATACCGCCGTTTGGCTGAATTCCGCGTAGGTAAAGAAGAGGCCAACATAGGTGATTCCCGTATTTAGAAGGATAAGTCCCAGGTTAACCGCAATGTCCTTTAAAGAAATCAGACCATGTCGCATAGTTTTTAATAAATTATATTTTGTCTATTCATGTTTCGGTTCATTCGCTGAAATAATTACCGCCATCCGTCTTTTTCCTGATCATTGACCGCCCTAAAAGCAGACTACGCTTTGTAAAGAAGCCTGAAATCCTCACCGGACGGATGTTGGAAAATACGCAGATCAAAGGCCCCGGCAATGGACAAGAGATGGTCAAAGATATCGGCTTGTATGTGTTCATAAGGCACCCATTCCACCGTATTGGTGAAGGCGTATATCTCCAGCGGCAGGCCGTCGGTTGTGGGCGTGAGCTGGCGCACCATGCAGGTCAGGTCGCTGCGGATATCGGCCCGGGTGCTTACATAACGCTCGGCATAGATGCGGAAAGTACCCACGTTGGTCATGCGGCGCTGGTTCAGGGGATGTCTTCCGGCCTCTCTTTCGCGGGCGTTCCAGGCTTCGATTTCCCGCTCTTTTTCGCGGATATAATCTTGCAGAAGATGGATATCCCTGAAACGCTCCAACTGCTCCGGAGTCACGAAGGCGATGCTGTTCATGTCGATGACCAGGGAGCGTTTTATGCGCCGGGCGCCGCTGTCGGTCATGCCGCGCCAGTTTTTAAAGCTCTCCTCGATCAGTTTATAGGTGGGGATGTAGCTGATGGTTTTATCCCAGTTTTGCACCTGAACCGTATGCAGCGCTATGTCGATCACATCGCCGTCGGCGCCGAATTTAGGCATCTCCACCCAATCGCCGACATGGATCATATCATTGCC
>WGCN01000090.1 GCA_015493745.1 Calditrichales bacterium | reverse complement strand
TAATATGTTTTTTATATTCGGAATTAGCTTTGTGAGTGAATAAATCCATGTTGTTGAAACGGTTGCTTTTCATATCATCCTCCAATTTGACTGAAAGGATATTATGAATACGTCCGGTTAAATTCAATCAATTTTTCAGAGGTTTCCTAAAGTTAATTTTTAAAGAAAAAAATATCTCATTACCCGAAGGAAGTTCGTGGCACAGAGACCTAATAGATCGTGCAGTATTTAAAGAGATCATTACAGAATCTACAAAGTCCGAAGTTGGCCAATATCTTGCCTTCCGTCATTTTTTTAACCACGCTTATGCACTTGATTTATATGCTGAAAAAATGGAAATATTAGTAGAAAATATCCAGATGGTTTACTCAAATTTCCAAAAAGATATCTCGAATTTTTTAAGTCAATAGATTATAGCGGTTAACACCGGCTTCAGCACGCGAGCACGCGGGACACATTTCGGTAAGTTCAAATTGTAACCTTAAACACCTTTGCGCGCGATTTTGTATATTCTAAAAAGCAAAAGGAAATGACGTTATTCGAAGGCAAAAAAATCATCCGACAACCTTTATCCGTACTTCAATTAGCCGAAACCCTGGGCAATGTCTGCGCTGCCTGTGGAAAGCGCGGTGTTTCATCTTCCTGGTTTTGCAAACATAAACACCGCTGTTAAGCCATGGCATCGATGGGTTCAAAGAATTACCTCCCCGTTCCAAAAGCCTTCCGCAGATCAATGGTTTATCTTGCGTTTTAGATGAGCTCTTGCGGATCAGCTTTCGGGAAAAGATATATGGGAAACAATTACAGATGGTCCGGATATCCGGTTAAAATATTACAATAAAGAGCTACGGCATTTAGCCTACCGCAATATGGGTAAAACTATCCTCAAATATATCGAACTCAATGATTCGAAAGATGCTTAAGATTACACATACTGCCCTTGTAGCGCTTACTTCCTCAACCCGCGGGGAACGATAAAATTTTCCAGCAGGTCAAAAAGGGCCTGAATCAAAAAAGCGAGCAGAGCCGCCGGGATGGCCCCCTGCAAGATCAGCGCCGTATCGTCCAGGCGGATGCCGGTCAGTATGGGCTGGCCGTAGCCACCGGCGCCGATCAGCGCCCCCAGCGTAGCCGTGCCCACGTTAATCACCGCCGCCGTTTTTATTCCGCT
This sequence comes from Calditrichales bacterium, assembly GCA_015493745.1. Classification (GTDB taxonomy): domain Bacteria; phylum Calditrichota; class Calditrichia; order Calditrichales; family J004; genus J004. The sequence continues at coordinate 23,834 of WGCN01000090.1, read as the reverse complement.
GAGAATGGAACGGGCCGCCATCGGCAGATATACGAAGCGCAACTGCCACGGCAGGGTCAGCCCCAGAACAATGGCCGACTCACGGATGGCGGACGGAATGGAAATCAGCCCGGCATGGGTGCCGCGCACAATGGGCAGCAGACTGTAAAGAAAAAGGGCGATCAGCGCCGGCCCCTCACCAATGCCGGCCAGGGGAATCATCAGCACCAGCAGAGCCAGGGAAGGAATGGTTTGCAGCATACCGGTCACGCTTAAAATAAGGCGACCCGTTTTTTTATGGAAAGCCGCCACGATACCCAACGGCAAGGCCACCAGAATAGCCGCCAGCAGGGAAACCGCCACCAGAAACAGGTGTTCCCGTGTACGTTGGCCTATCTCCCGCAGCAGGCCGCTATCCTGTGCGGCCTCCCCTTCCCCTATTCCCAAGCGCGCCTTTAAAAAGGAAGCTGCCACACTCTGCGGGCTCTTTTTCTCAATTTTCACCCGCGCATTCAAACGGCTCATGGTTTCGGCGTCGATCCGCCCCGCCAACCGGTTGAGTGCCTCCCGCAAACCGGGATCGATGCGCCCGCCCGCTTTATTATAGACAAAAACCGCCTGATACTCCGGAAAAAGTCCGCGATCGTCAACAAGGGTCTTTAACCGGTAATAGCTGATTTCGGCATCGGTGGAATAAAGTTCCATCACATCAATGTCGCCGTTGATCAGGGCACGATAGGCCAGGTCATGATCCATGCCGCGTATCCGTCCGGCCCGCAGGCCATAAGTTTTTTGCAAGGCCGGCCAGCCATCCGCCCTTTTGAGGAATTCATTGCTAAAGCCGAAACGCAGCCCCTTTATTTCACTTAGGTCGCTGATGGTGCCGCAGTTTTTCAGCCGTGGATTGGCGGGCAGAATACCCAGGGCGTAGGTATTGTTAAAGCCCAACGTCTTCGTTATTCCCAATCCCAGCTCTTCCAGATGCTCCCGTACCTGCCCAAAGTCGCTAAAACGTTTTTGGGCCAGGATTTCATACTGCAGGGTTCCCGTATATTCGGGGTAGATATCGATCTCGCCGGCCAGCAGGGCGTTCCAGAGTACCCGCGTACCGCCCAGTTCCGCGCGGTAAGCCATGTTGTAGCCGGCGGCGGTTCCAATTTGCCGGGCCATTTCTCCCAGAAGGATATTCTCGGTAAACTTTTTGGAGCCGACCCGCACCGCCTCATCCGCGGCAAGCGGAAAAGCGCTTAACACCAGCAACACAAGCAGCAAAAGCCTCATGCCCCTACTCCCCGCTGACTGTTAACAAAACGGCGTACAAATTCATTGGCCGGTTGATGCAGCAGTTGCCCGACCGGGCCCTGCTGCACGATTGCGCCCTTATGCATTAAAAAGATTTCATCGGCAAACAGGGCCGCCTCGGCCAGATCATGGGTCACCATCACCACCGTCAGACCCAGCGCACCGATAAGTTCTTTCAGAGTCTGTTGCACACCGGCGCGGATCATGGGATCCAAAGCCCCCAGGGGCTCGTCCAGCATCAGCACTTCCGGTTTGCCGGTCAGGGCGCGCATCAGGCTGACCCGCTGGCGCTGCCCGCCGGAGAGCTCACGGGGATAGCGGTCCAGCAGCGCTTCATTCAGATGAGTCAGGGCGGCCAGGCGGCGCACGTCCTCCGGGCCGGCCTCCCCGCCCCGGGCCCGGGCCGCCAGGCCTATATTTTGCAGAACCGTCAGGTTGGGAAAAAGTCCCCCTTCCTGTATCACATAACCCAAACGGCGCCGGATATGACCGATGGTCGCCGCCGTAACCGCTTCATCCTGAAAAAAGACCAGCCCGGCCGAGGCCTGTTCCAAACCGGTTACCAGGCGGATCAACGTGGATTTCCCACAACCGCTGGGCCCGATCAGCACGCTGCATTGCCCCGCCTTAAACCGGCAGGAGAAGTCCCGCAACAACGGTTCTTCATCGTTATAGGCAAAGGTAACCTTGTCAAATCGAATCATAGCCCGCCGTTCACCATATCCTCACAACTGCGTATCGCCGACTCCAGAAAAGCGACGATATAAGAAGACATCTCCTCCACCCGCACATAATCCGAGGCTTTTAAAACGGCGGCGGTAAAACCCTCCGTGTGCCAAAAGCCCGCACCGGCCAGCTCTTCGTTCCTTAAGCGGCCGCCCTCTTGCGGATAGGGCCAGGGGGAGACATAAAAATAAGGTTCATTGAAGGTGCCGTCACCGGGTGAAAGTCCCGGCCCCACGGACTTCCCCGCCTCGCCGTCCACGGTTATCAGCGCCCCCAGATCAAAGTGGTGGGGCCAGATGCGCGGGTCGCCGCTGTTTTTATCCGCCAACACCTTTTCCAGAGCATGATGCGCACTTAAAAAGTGACGGTCCAGATTCCGGAACGCCCGCCGGTTTTCAGCGTCAAAGGGGCGGCCCCCGGCATAATCATTGGCCGGAATTTCAAAGTGCAGAGTTGTGGAAAAAGCGGATGGTTCCACGCCGGCATGGATCAGTTGGCGTACAAGCCAGGCCCGGGCTTCGGCAAAGGTATGCCCATGCAGCTCAAATTCACTGAGTACCGTATTCTCCCGCGCATCCAGAAACAGATATTTTAGCGTGGCAAAATCCAGCGCCAGCCGCCAGGGCCGCTTTCCGGGACAGCGTGCCCCGGCCCAGGCCTTCAGGGGCTTTATCAGCTCCATGTTGGTATGGCTGTCATCCGCCTGGTGTTGGGCAAAACTTACGCCCGCCGCGGCTATCATCTGCGCCGCCTGATGTAACTGTATCCGCGCCGGTTCCAGTTCCCGGACATCCGATTGATATAAAGACATGATATATCCTCCCGCGCCGCTGTTTACGGCAATATAGTGAATCCGCCCTTGAGGAGCCATTCGAACTGCTTCCCCGCATTACGGCCGTTTTTCAGACGGCAACGGCAATATAACTTTTTACGGCTGGGCAACCGGCACCGTTTGCATACAAAAGCATGGCGGATGAATCACAAAACATGATAAACGGGCCCGTGCCGGTCAAAAAATAAAAAAGTTGCTTCGCGGCCCGGTATTTGCACAATAAATAGTTGAGCATTTGACAAATCTTTCTTAAATCTATGTCGGCACGCAACGACCCGGCAGCGGAGCCCGGCCCCCAACATGAACAAGAAACCGAAAAAGTTTAAGATCGTATCAGAGAATCGCGTTAAACAAAGTGAGGCTTTTATGAAAAAGATTATCCTGTTCACCCTGCTAGCGGCCATGCTGAGCGGTTGCGCCGCCTACAAGCAGCTTACGCCCGAACCGGCGGTAAAAGCGGCAGAGAACGGCTATATCGAGCTTAAGGACGACCAGGAATGGTTTGAACTGGACGCCGGTAAAAAATATTACATAGAATTCCCCGCCGCCCCCGCCGATAATTTTTACCTGATCACCAAAACCGACGCCGGCGATAAAATCAGCACCGTTCTGAGCCCGACCTTTGACGCCGATGAAAAGGGGGCGCTGAACCCCCTGCCCAATGAAGCCGCCGTCGATGCCGGGGAACAGGCCTGGCCGGTGGATGCCGGTGTGCAAAAATTTTACTGGGTGATCGAAAACGTGCGCGAGGACATGCCCCTGCATCTGGAATACCGCTATCTGCCCCGCTGGCGCTATAAGTTTGAAACCCAGGCCGCCGCCTTTCGCGAACTTCTGACGGAAAACACCATGTCTCGCCAAACCTATGAGGCTATCGGAGTCACGGTCAAAACGGCCGGTCTGCCCTTTGACCAACTGCTGGGTGAACTGGAAAATAAAAACGGACAGATTCGCGGCCTGCAAAAACAATTGGCCACCATAGAAAAACTTTTCCCGGCCTCCATCGTCAATTCATCCGACCCGGCCTATCTGGATTTTACCCGTTTGAAGGAAGACCTGGAGATCGAAAACACCTTTCAGGAGAACTTCCGCAAGGCCCTGCAGGTCCTGCAACTGGAGGTGCAAACCCGCGGCTCCATTCCGGCATTCGCCAAAGCCGCGCCGCAATTCAACGCCTTTTTGCAGGAAAAGGAGCGCTATCCGAAAAATATCAGCGGTACATTGACCCGGGCCATCGACGCGCGGCTGGATGAACTGACGCCCTACTACGACGACCTGCTACGCCGCAAAAAGGATATCTCCGCCATCGATCTTAACGTGGATGAAATTACCGCGCTCTATGATAATGCCGGTAAAAGCATCGGCCAGGATTATAAAAATCTCGCGGCCTATGTGACCCTGTTTAACCGCAAGGCCGGGCGGCGGCAAGAGGCCCGGCAAATCCTTGATCAGGCCCGGCAAAAGGTTCAGAGCTTAAAAGGACGTCCCCCGGCCAAATTTTTCGGCACCCTGACCGCCGAAGCGCAAAAGGCATTGTCCCTTCTACCCTCCGCCGGATTCGGTTCCTCGCCCTATAGAAAAACGACAGCCGCCAAAAAAATGACCTCGGCCATTCACAAAATCTATAACGAGGCGCTTTCTCTCAAACAAAAGTATAATCAGTCCCGGGATGTTGCTAAAACCCTTAGCCGTCTGGAAGCCCAAAAACAATACGGGAAAATGATCGAAACGATCAACAATAACCCCGGACTATCCTTTTTAAAAACCCTTTATGCCGATCTCGATCAAAAATCACTGCAGCAGCAAAAAAGGGCCATTACCACTGCCCTGGCCCAACAGAAGTGGGCCGCGGCCGAACAGGGCCTGCGCAGCTTGTTTAACGAAAGACGCTTTATCAACGGTAAAAAAGCCGGGCCCGTAAAGAAACAACTGGTACGCGCCCTGGAAGATACCCTGGTAAACCGGGTTGAGCGATACACGCGTCAACGGGTCAATGCCTTTGTCAATGAAAAATACGGTACCCTGGACAATGTGAACGCACTGTATGATAATCCCGTCTTTGAACCGGTATGGGATATAACCTTCACCTCCGGAAACAAGGCGCAACTGGCCGCGCGCAAGCAAAAACTGCGTCAACGCCTGCAAAAACTCAAAGAGATCGAATTCCCGGCCAAAGCCATAACCGCCCTCTACCGTGACTTTGTGGCCGATATCAACAATAACGGTGTGGCCCGGGCCCGGGCTATCGTGGTGCACGGCCAGCACTATAAGGGTAAGGATCGCAAGATAAAAACCCTGGTGGCCGAATGCGATCCTTGGGCCAGCAAGTGGCTGACCAAAACAGCGGATTATCGGCTGGTCTATGCCCTGCCCACCACATCCAACAGTCAGGGAGAGAATACCTATGTCTTCCGAATCAATATCCGTATCCCGACGGAAGCCCGCTTTCCGGTATACGATCTTAACATAAAATTACCGGCGGAGGTGGGTAAAAAAGGCGGCGCCTGGTATCAGCAGATCACCATGAATAAAAAGGTGCTCAAACCGGAAGGACGTTTCAGCATTGTGGCCCCGGGCAGCAGCAACAACTATACGGCGCTGGTCACCCCTCTTTCCGTGGAACCCGGGGGAGACAATGTTCTGGAAGTGCGCTTTAAACAAAAAGGTCTCAAGGTTTTTCCCGTCAGCATTATGGCCGAGAAGCCCATTTTGCGGAAGAACTAAACAGCGCCCGCCCGGTGTGCAGGCAAAATTTGAATGAATATATGTGAAGGAGCGATATTATGAAAAAAGGTTTGATCATCGGCGGCGGTCTTGTACTTGCCGCGGCTATTGTGCTTTTTATCCTTAAACCGTGGAAGAATCTGGACAACCACATAGTCATCCCCTATATAGCGCATCAGCAGCCGTTGATCGATCCGCACCTGCCCAGTTCCATTCCCCTTTCGGACAAGCTGGATGAGGTGTTGTTTGACGGCCTGTTCAATGTAAGCGCCACCCGCGGCGGCATCACCTATGAAGACGGCCTGGCCGAGTTGGTGGACATCCGAAAAGGCAACCGCGCCTATGAGGTGGTGCTGCGGCTGAAACCGCGTAAGAAATGGCATAACAGCTATGAGATTAAGACCAACGAGGACGGCGAAACCGTCATCGAAGATAAAAAGGCGGTTTATTTTACCGCCCGCGATCTCAACTTCACCCTGCGTCGCATTCAGCGCCTGGGTTCGCTCTCTCCCGATTTCCTGCTGCTGTCCCAATCCATGGAACGGCTGGAGTTCAGCGGCCCCGATGACAACAATGAGATTATCTTCCGCTTTAAACCGATCCGTGACTGGAGCAGCGATGATATTAAGGAGATGCTTTCCTTTAAAATATTGCCCTATGATTCCGATGTGATGGCCCGGGAATATACCGACGGCACCGGACCTTATATGGATGCCGGACGGGAAACAGAGGGCATTCACTTTTTAAAAAATCCGGCGGAAACCGCGAATGTGGAGCATGTCGATCTGAAGCCTTTTATCGACAACAGCACCTACACCACGGAACTGAACAACGGCAACATCAACGTTCTGTTAAGCACGCCCTATGGCGCCCTGTCGCCTATTCTGGATGATACCTCCGATTTTTTTGTAAAATCCAACATCAGCACCACCAACTTTGCCCTGCTGTTTAACACACAGCGGCTGAACCGCGAACAACGCAAGGCCCTGCGCGCTCTGATCAACAACAAGGTTGTCATGGAACGCTTTTTCAAGGTGGGCAGCCCCCAGCAGCGTCATATCGTGGATTACAAGGGCAATAGCGACAATTACGATGACTACCTCAATTACAGCCTGTTTCCCTCCACCTCCTACTATGTGGAGGAAAATATCGTCGAACCCCTGAAAGACAAGGGAACGCCCGATCTTTCCCTTTTGCCGGACTCCATTGTCATTCAGGCCACGCTTAACTTCGGCTACCGGGAAGAGTATTCCGATCTGATAGAAATATTTAACGATCCGGCTTTATTCAGTGGACGCCTGAGGGCCCGGGCCGTGAACAATGAAGAACTGAAGAAGGGTAACTATGACGCCCTGTTGATTGCCATCAGCGGCTACCGCAACAATTTCTTTTTCAACCTTTATAATATTTTTCTGCGTGAACCGGATTTATCGCTGCATAAAATCAACCTGGTCACCGATTCCGACGGAAAGGGCAACCGCAGCTTTAACACCGCCTCCTTTGCCGGCGATAACAATTTTTTCCGTCTGGATCTTTCCGCGCAGGGCGACGAATACAACGATATCTATACCCTGCTGGACTATGTTTACGGTTTTATGAGTACCCGGGAAGTCAGCGACCGTCATGAATATGCCCGGCGCATCGATTTACTGGATCAGGAAATGGCCCTGGGCAGCTGGCTTTTTTCCCTGCCTTCCACTGCCTATTTTTCCCGGCAGTTTGATGAAAAAAGCATAAACCTGTACGGACATGCGGCTCAGCTCTCAACCATCGAAAAGTGGCGGGAAAAGAAATAGCCTCAAAGGTTGTTTATACAGAATTCAGGATCAGAAAGGCATGGCCGGGCAATGTATACTGGCCCGGCTTTTTTTTATTGCGGTTTTAAAACAGAGTATCGACAAAGGCATCCACATCCTTTTGCAGATCGCGTATTTCTCCCATCAGCAGCAAAAAGGTGTCGTTATCCAGTTCCAGATGTTTCATCAATTGCATGGCGATCTTTTCCTTACATTTCGGGCTCAGTTCCTCGGTGGAGAAACTGGCACAGGAAGCGGCCAGGGTGATGATCCGTTTGTAATCACGGTAGGGATCATCCTCGCGGATTTCATCGAGCTTATCCAGCGTATGATATTCACAGGCCATCTTTATATTTTGCGGCAGTTTCCAGAAGGTGCACAGAATAGATCCGAATTGCGAACTGGGCGGAAACTTAAGCAGCGCCTCCGCCTCGCTGGCCAGCACACCGCGCTTGTTGGCGACGATGTCTATGGCCTTAAAATGTTTGGGGTAGAACTTCAGATAAAACAGGGAACCGATATCATGCAGCAGGGCGCCGGCCCATATCTCCTCCGGATCCAGCAGCCGGGCGTAGCGGGAGGCCAGCATGCGGGCGATAATGGCCGTATAATAGGAATGGTACCAGTATACTTTTAAAATGGCGCTGTCTTCCTTGCCGAGCGCGTTTATCACCGACAGGGACAGAACAATGCGGTGTATTTCATTGATACCCAAAAAGGCGATGGCGATTTTTAAATCGGACACTTCCCTTTTAAGTCCGAAATAGGCCGAGTTTACTATTTTTAATATCTGGGCAACCAGAGCCACATCGCTCTGTACCAGCCTGGATATCTCACTGATATTTATATCGTCAGACTGGATTATTTCCTGTAGTTTGCTTACAATTCCCGGAAGAGGCGGCAGCGTATGATGTTGTAGAAACTGCTCATCAGAAGTAATCTCAATTGGTGGTAGATTCAAATCCATAATCCTGTTTTTCGTTGGTAATTTGTCAAAAGCATCGACAACTATCATCTTTTTTTTAGCTGAAAGAGAAAAACATCCCCCTTTTTCCTTTTTTTTTCAGCTGAACCTAATACACTTAAAATTCAGCTATTTTGTAAAGCAACTATATGCTTTATTTCATATCTTAAAATTCTTTTATTTATGAAGGAAATCCATGAACACAAATGAGTTAGTGATCCAGACCTTTTACGGCGCCTTTCAGCAGGGGGATTATAAGACCATGCAAGATTGCTATCATCCGCAAATCACTTTTAGCGATCCTGTTTTTCCCAGGCTTGAGGGCCGGCAGGTTTACGCCATGTGGCATATGCTGTGTGAGGCCGGGCAGGATTTGAAGATCGACTTTGAAGCTGTTGGCGCCTTTGATTCACAGGGGCAGGCCCGCTGGCAGGCCAGCTACCGTTTTGGGAAACAGCAACGAATGATTAACAACGCCATAGAGGCGCGCTTTCACTTTAAGGATGGGAAAATCATCCGCCATGAAGATCGTTTCGATTTGTGGAAGTGGAGCAGCATGGCTTTCGGCCTGCCGGGAACATTTCTGGGTTGGTCCTCCTTTATGCAGGATAAAATCCGCAAACAGGCGGCACGGGGTCTGCACAAATTCATCGCCCGCCACCCGGAATACCAATAAACCGGATATCCCCGCTTTTTGTTTTAGTTTTGCCCGTATCCCACGCTTAATAATAAAAACAGCATTTCAATGCCCTGTTGCAGCCACGGGCTTAGACGCCACCGGCCATCGGCCAAACCATACCCGCCTGTTCCAAACCTGATCAGATGCGCCCAGGCGCCTCCCCATACAGCCCCAATTTCCATTTCCTATTTTGTATTTTGTACCCCCTCACTCCGCCTGGCGTATGGCCTCGAGGGTTTCCGGTTTTTCCAGACTGCTGACGTCGCCCAAATCCTCGCCCAGATAAGCGGCGCGTATCAGACGGCGCATCACCTTGGCGTTACGCGTTTTGGGCAGCGCCTTTGTAAAAAGAACCGCGCGCGGTTTCAGCGCCTTGCCCAGCCCGGTGATCACCCGTTGCATCAACTCTTCCCGCAGCTTTTCCCTGTCATCCGCCTTTTCCTTCAATACCACAAAGCAGACCACCTCGTTATCCTTCAAGGCATGGGGGACGGCAATGGCCGCCGATTCCAGCACCCGCGGGTCGGCATTTAGCAGGGCTTCCACCTCGGCCGGGCCCAGCCGTTTTCCGGCCACTTTTATCGTATCATCACTGCGTCCCAAAATGTACCACAAACCATCCTCGTCGATGGCCGCGAAGTCCCCATGCCGCCAGATACCCTGAAAGGTGCTCCAGTAACTTTGCAGATAGCGCTCGCGGTCACGCCAAAAGCCGCGGGTCATACCAATCCAGGGTTGGCGGATAACCAGCTCTCCCACCTGCCCTCTCAGAGGACGTCCCGCTTCATCCACCACATCGGCGTCCATGCCCGGCACCGGTCCGGAAAAGGCACAGGGTTTCAGCGCTTTAAAAAGGTTCCCACAGACAATACCGCCGCTAATTTCCGTACCGCCCGAATAGTTCAGGATCGGTTTGCGGCTTTCCAGCACATTTTCAAACAGCCACATCCAGGAGTCCGGGTCCCACGGGCTGCCGGTGGAACCGGCCATTCTTAACGTGCTCAGGTCACATTTTTCCAATGGCGTCCGGCCATGGCTTTTTAAGGCACGGATCAATGTGGGTGAGACGCCAAGGTGGGTCACCTTATACTTCTCCACCAGTTGCCACAGTCGCCCGGCGTCCGGATAGTCGGGCGCGCCGTCGAAAAACAGCATCGACGCGCCGATGAGCAGGGAGCCGAAGACCTCCCACGGGCCCATCATCCAGCCCATATCGGTCATCCAGTACATGGTTTCCCCGCGCTTTAGATCCATGGCCTGGTACATATCCTGGGCCGCTTTGACCGGAAAGCCGCAATGGGTGTGCACGGCGCCCTTGGGTCGTCCGGTGGTACCGCTGGTATAAATAATCATACAGACATCCTCGGCGGATGTGCGTTCCGTTGCGGCCTCATCGCTTTGACCGGCCATAAAATCCGCCCACATCACATCCCGCTCCGGCTTAAGCGCGCGCCCGCTACCCAGAACGGGCGCGACAATTACCCTCCCCACCCCGGGGCAATCTTCCAGGGCCTCATTCAGCGTCTCTTTCATGCCGAAAGGCCGGCCCCGGCGCAGATAGCCATCGGCGGTAAAAACCGCCCGGGCCCCGCCGTCGGTCAGGCGGGTGGCAATGGCCTGTGCCCCGTATCCGCTGAACAGGGGCAGGATAATCCCGCCAATTTTGATCACCGCCAGAAAGGCCACGGCCAGCTCGGGCACCATAGGCATATACAGCCCCACGGCGTCGCCCTTGCCGATGCCGGCCTTCCTCAGGGCATTGGCGCAGCGGTTGACCTCTTCATATAATTCCCGGTAGGTTAAAACCCGTTGCCGTCCATCCTCGCCTTCATATTTCAAAGCCGGCGTTCCGGCCACCGGAGTGTTTTGCCATTTATCCAGACAGTTATGAACAATGTTCATCTCACCGTTAACACACCAGCGGGGAAACTCCGGGCCTCCGCTCATATCCACGATCCGGTCATACGGCCGGTAAAACTCAATTTCCAGATCCTGCATAACCGCATCCCAAAACCAGGCGATATCGGCAACGCTTTTGGCCATGAGCGCGTCATAACCGGCGATAGCGTGACGCTCCATAAAGCGTTGCAGATTGCTTTCGGCTATCCAGCGGGGATTGGGTTGCCAGACGGTTTTTTGATTAAAAGGAAAGCCGGTGTTGCTCATGATGTACCTTTCAGCATTTAATCCGGTTATTTTTCAGGACGGAAGGCTTTGCGTTGCAGCGTGAAACGTTCACCCAGCTTTGTATACTCGGCCCCGGCCAGACGGCCGATGGGATTAAGAAGAGCGGTATCGATGCGTCCGTTATGCAACAGTTCATCTTTTACATGAAACATGACAATCTCGCCGATAACCAGAAAGCCCCCCCCGGCCCGGGCCTCGCCAATCTCGATGATCTGCATCAGCTTACATTCAAAGCTGACCGGTGATTCGGTCACCAACGGCGCCTTAACGATTAGCCCCGCCCCGGGCGTCAGGCCCGTCTCCGAAAATTCATCATACTCGGGCGGGAACTCCGTGGCCGCGTTGTTCATGGCCCCGGCAATGGCTTCATTTACCACATTGATGACGAACTCTCCCGTATCACGGATATTTTTCAGCGTATCCTTGGGCTGGCCGTCCGTTCCCCGGCGGGTGGGGGCAAAACAGATCGTAGGCGGTTGGGAGGTGATACCCGTAAAAAAGGAAAAGGGGGCCACATTGTTAATGCCTTCCGCCGAAACGGTGGATACCAGGGCGATGGGTCGCGGCACGATACTGCCGATCATCAGCTTATAATTCTCTTTAAACGTTTGCTTTTGGGGATCGATATTCATAATGCTCCGGAACTTTATTGGTGATCATGTAACGCCGGGAATTGTTCAGCGTCGCTTTTAACTTAAGGGTACGGCCCAACCGTCCTTTTTTTTATTTTTTATTTTTTATTTTTTTCCAGCCAACTGTAAGGATAAGCCGGATCATCCACTTCATCGGCATCGGCGGCTACAAACAGGGGGCCGAAGGTGTCCAGCATAACCGCATACTCCAGGGTTTCCTTTAGACCTATGGAGCCTTCGTACTTACCCGGCTGCGGACCGTGGGGCCACCCGGCGGGATGCAGGGTGATGGAACCCTCGGAAATGCCGGTACGACTCATAAAATCCCCTTCCACATAGTAGAGCAGCTCATCACTGTCCACATTGCTGTGGGCATAGGGTGCCGGGATGGCCAGTTCGTGATAGTCGAACAGACGGGGGCAGAAGGAACAGATGACAAACCCCGGCCCGTCAAAGGTTTGATGCACGGGCGGCGGCTGATGCACCTTGCCGGTAATGGGCATGAAATCCCGGATATTGAAAATCCAGGGATAAAAATAGCCGTCCCAGCCCACCACGTCAAAGGGGTGATGCGCCAGGGTATAGTCCTGCAAGCCCTGCCGTACCCGCACCTTAATGGGAAACTCACCCGTCTCGTCCCGGGCTGCCATCGGTTCCGGCACGCGAATATCCCGCTCGCAAAAGGGGGCGTGTTCCAGGAGTTGCCCGTGTTTGTTCAAATACCGCTTCGGCGGGGTGATTTCCCCCATGGCCTCCATAATCAGAAAGCGGGGTTGAACCGCCTGGTCATAACTCAGCCGGTACAAGGTTCCGCCGGGGATAACGATATAATCTCCCGGGCCAAAGGACAGGCGGCCGAAAAAACTTTCCAACACGCCGCTGCCGTGGTGCACAAAAATCAACTCATAGGCATGGGCGTTGCGATAAAAATAGTCGGCCTGTTTTTCCGGCACGGCCACGGACATAATCACATCCTTATTGTACACCAGCACCCGACGACCGCTTAAGAAGTCACCCCGGGGGCTGAATTTAAAAGTTTCCATATGGCGGTTGCGGTGAGCATCACGGCCGCCGGGTTTTATCTCCAGCGGTTGCAGGCCGCCCACCTTGCTGACCCGCGTCGGTGGATGGATGTGATAGACATTGGAATAGATATCGGAGAACCCTTCACGCCCCAGCAGCTCCTCGTAGCGCAGCTTACCGTTGGGGTCGCGCAGTTGTATGTGTCTTTTTCCGGGAATGTCCCCGTGTTTTACATAAAAAGGCATTTTTTTATCCTCGCTCTAATTCGTTTACTAAAAAATATCAGGCGGTGATGAGATGCTTCAGCCGTCCGATATGTTCTATCTCCAATTCGATTTCATCTCCGGGCTGCAACCAGCCGCCCGTATTTTCCGGTCGCTGTTCCAGGATGCAGCCCGTTCCCACCGTACCCGAACCCAGCACATCGCCCGGATACAGCGTTACCCCCTGTGAGGCGCGGGCGATCATTTCGGCAAAGGAAAAGTGGATATCGGCGAAGTTGCCTTCGGATATAAGGCGCCCGTTTTTGCGGGCGGTCATTTTCAGGTCGAATCCTTTTCCTTTTCCCCGGCCTACAAACTCTTCCGGCGTTACCAGCCAGGGACCCAGGCCGGTGGCAAAATCCTTGGCCTTGGCCGGGCCCAGCCCCACCTTCATCTCCCGGCGCTGGATATCGCGGGCGGAGAAATCATTTAACACCGTATAGCCGGCAATATATTCTCCGGCCTTTTCCGGCGGGATATCCCGGCCTTCGCGGGAAATAACACAGGCGATCTCCAGTTCAAAATCCAGCTCCTCCGTATAGGGCGGCCTGGCCAGGGTGCGGCCATGTCCGGTAAACACATTGGGGTTGGAAAAATAGAATACGGGCGCCTCGAACCACTCCTCCACCACCGGCAGCCCGCGCAGAGCCCGCGCCGATTGTACATGCTGCAGAAAAGCATAAAAATCCCGGAACGAGGGACGGCGGATCGTAGGCGCCAGAAAAAGCGTCTTTTCCTCTTCGATACGGCAAGAGACATAATCTCCCGGATGAGAGAGAATGCGGTTGTTCAACTCCGACAGGATGACATAACTGTCATCCCAGCGCTCAAAGAGATCGTCCATATTACCGGGCATCACATCGGAAAGCGATGAGATATTGTACAGATGATCCTGCACTTTCAGGGCCAGGGCCGGCCCGCCGTTTTCACCTTCAATCTGGGCTATTTTCATATCATCTCCTTACAGGTTGCCGCGGCGCTGCTGTTCACGCTCGATCGATTCGAACAACGCTTTAAAGTTACCTTTGCCAAAGCCCTCGGCCCCCTTGCGTTGAATGACCTCATAAAACAGGGTGGGACGATCCTGCACCGGCTTGGTAAACAATTGCAGCAAATAGCCGAACTCATCCCGGTCCACCAGCACGCCTAAACGCGCCAGATCAGAGATATCCTCATCGATATCCCCCACCCGTTCCAGCAGCTCGTCGTAGTAGCTCTGCGGCACCTCCAGGAACTCCACGCCGTTGGCCGCCAGTTGATCCACGGTGGCGATGATATCGGCGGTATCCAGAGCGATATGCTGAACGCCCGGACCGGAATAGTATTCCACAAACTCCTGTATCTGGGATTTGCGCAGACCGGCCGCCGGGCGATTGATGGGCATCTTGATGCGCTTGTTGTCATTGGTCATGACTATGGAACGCAGGGAAGTATATTCCGTGGCCACATCCTTGTCATCCACGGTCCAGAAACGTTCCCAGCCAAACACATGCTCATACCATTCGGCGATTTTGGTCATCTGGTTCTCCGGCTGATTGCCTACAAAGTGATCGACAAAGTTCAGGCCCACCGGCTGAACGGCAATGGCGGATTTTTTTTCCACGTAGCCGGGCAGGAAGGGGCCATTGTACCGGTCACGCTGAACAAAGCTGTGGATGGTATCCCCGTAGGTTTGAATGGAAGCGATGACCACCCGGCCGAAATCATCTTCCAGCACGGTGGGTTCCTGTACGGAAACGGCGCCCCTGGCCGTAACATATTCCCAGGCGGCCCGGGCATCATCGGTCCAAAAAGCCACATCCTTCACCCCGTCGCCATGCAGGCGCAGGTGCTCGTTAAGGGGCGAACCGGCCAGATAAGGTGTGGTCAGCACAATACGGATTTTATTTTGCTGCAGCATGTAGTTAGCCGATTCGCGGTTACCCGTTTCCAGACCGGAATAGGCCTTCAGTTCAAAACCGTACTGCGTCTGATAAAAATGTGCCGCCTGTTTGGCGTTGCCGACAATGAGCCGGATATAATCCGTGCCCATAAATGAAAAGGGTAACCCCATGATGAGTTCCTCCGGTTATATTTTTCCCCTGCAAGATAAGCACGGGAACCCAAAAGTAAAAAAGGAAAAATTTCCCAATGGGAGGCCGGCGCCATTAACCGGAAGAGCGGGTAGAAATTTAGTCCGTGCTTGCGTATCTTTAGCCTTTCACCAAGAAACCATCCTATGACAAAAAAAATAATACTCTTCGGCCTGTTGCTCGTTTCCCTGGGACTGAGCACCATGATCCTGTTTAGTGAGCGCGATCCGCGTCTGTTAACTCCGCTGGCCCTGGGCGGCATGATCATTCCCCTCGGCGCCATGACCCTCAGCCCGGGTTTTAAACCCCTGGGTCTGCATGGTTCGGCCATGGTGGCCCTGCTCGGCTTTATGTTCAACATCGGTTCCATCTCTTTTTTATGGGAGGGCACCGCCAGCGAGGCAGACCTGCATGCGGCCATTATCAAAAGCATTACCGCCCTGACCCTGTTGCTTTTATTGATACTCATTGTCAACCATTTAAAAGCGGAACGCCTGGCCCGCGAGGCGGACGAGGACAAGCAAGGAGACAACGATGTGGACTAACCCCTGGTTTATAGGCCTGATCGTTATCATTCTGATCGGGCATGTGATTTGGTTTATTCATTTCGCACTAAAAACGCTAAAAGGCACGCAATCCCCCACCTCGGAAAGGAAGGAAGATGGAATCCAGACTCGGCAAGATTAAAATCCCTCATGTATTTGTACTGCTGCTCGGCGTCATTTTTTTTACGGCCCTGCTGACCTATATCACCCCTTCCGGCCAATATGAACGGGTGGAAAAAAAGGTGGGCAGCCTGACGCGCAATGTGGTTCAGCCCGGCACCTATCAGACCCTTCCCAAGCATTACAGCATAAAGGCTATCTTTTTGGGAGATAAAAAAGAGGGCTATGCCGAGCCGGAAAGCATATTGGGTTTTCTAAGCTCCATACCGCGGGGCATGCAGGACGCAGCGGACATCATCTTTTTTATTTTTATCATCGGCGGTACTTTCGGCATTTTACAACGCTCGGGTATGATCGCCGCCTTTTTGCATAAGCTGCTGGATATGTTCGGCCACTCCTCCACCCTGCTGACCATCATCATCATGACCGTGGTGGCGGTGGGCGGCTCCACCCTGGGCATGGGCGAGGAGTTCATCCCCCTGGTGCCCATCTTTCTCATTGTATCCAAGGAGATGGGCTTTGACCGCATTTATGGTTTGGCGCTGGTGATGCTGGCCGCCGACGTCGGCTTTGCCGCCGCCACCACCAACCCCTTTACGGTAAACATCGCCCAGGGCATTGCCGAACTGCCGCTCAACTCGGATATTCCCTTCCGGGCTGTTTTTCTGGTGGTGATCCTCTTTATTTCCATCAGTTACACCCTGCGCTACGGCAAGCGTATCAAAAAAGACCCTTCCGCCTCTTACATGCCCCATGACAATTTCGATCTCAGCCATCTCAACCATGAGAAGGTGGTTTTAAACACGGCACATATCCGGGTTATGATCAGCAGTATCGTTATTTTCGTATTTATCCTGTATGCCGTGCAAACTTTCGATTGGTGGCTGAACGAAATGTCGGCCGCCTTCCTGTTCATGGGCATCATGGCTGTGGTCTTTAGCCGCATGTCCGTAAAGGAGGCCACAAACGCCTTTGTTAAGGGGATGGAAGAGATGGTGGTCGCCGCCCTGGTGGTGGGCTTTGCCCGCGGCATTCAGGTGGTATTGCAGGATGGGCAGATTCTGGATACCGTCATACACGGCGCGGCCACCAGTCTGAAACACTTTCATAACATCATTGCCGCCCAGGGTATGCTTATTTTTCAAACGGTGCTCAATTTCTTTATCCCCTCCGGATCGGGGCAGGCGGCGGTAACCATGCCGCTGATGGCGCCCCTGGCCGATGTTTTGGGCCTTTCCCGTGAAACGGCCGTATTCGCCTTTACCTGTGGTGACGGCTTTTCCAACAGCATCGTGCCCACCTCCGGTGTTTTGATGGCCATGCTCAGTCTGGCCCATATTCCTCTTTCCAGTTGGTGGCGTTTTATGATGCCCCTGTTCGGACAGCTTATGCTGGCCTCGGCGGTATTTTTAGCCATATCCGTCTATATCTATTAAAGGAAGAAGATGGCCTATTTTCAACAAACAGAGGTTCACGACCGGGTAAAAACCTTTTTTTCATCCGTATTGCAGCATGATCGCCTGGCGCATGCCTATCTGTTTCATGGCGCCACCGGCAGCGGGCAAACCGCCTTTGCCTTTGAACTGGCCCGGGTGCTCAATTGCAGCGGTGAGGGTGACAAACCCTGTGGCCAATGCCCTTCCTGCCTGAAAATCGCGCGACTCAACCATCCCGATGTGAAATATGTGTTCCCGGCCACGGGAAAGATCTATGATTCACCCAGGCAGCTATTGGAACTGCAAAAACAAAAAGCGGCCCATCCTTTCAAGGCCCTGCCCGTTTCAGGTTATCTAAACATTCCCATCTCAGCCATACGGGCTTTAAAGGAAGAAGCCAAATACGCCCCTTATGAAGCCGCATACCGGGTTTTTATTGTGGAAGGGATCGAATATATGTCCCGCGAGGCGGCCAATTCGTTTTTAAAACTTTTGGAAGAGCCGCCGGAAAAAATGGTCATCATTCTGATCACGGGGGATATCAATAATGTGCTCGACACCATACGCTCGCGCTGCCAGCCGGTTTATTTCCCGGCATTGCCGGAAGAGGCCATACGCCAAATCGTGAGCAGGGAGTTCCCGGACAGCCCGGTAAGCACGGGCCTGATTCGGGCCAAGTCCCATAATATAGAACATATTCTGGAAACTTTGGAAAAAGAGGCCCCTTCCTACGAGGAGCAGGCATCCGATTTTCTACGGGCGGCCATACGCAGCGACTGGGTAAAGCTGAATGAGATTATCGACAGCCTGATTCAGAAAAAAGACAAACATATCACCGACCGTTTTTACGAAACCTTAACCCAATGGCTGGCCGATGCCTTTCATCTGCGCCACCTGGCGGATGAAGCCGAGCTGTATCTGGAGAATCAAAGAGCGGCCGGCGAGAAATTTGCCGGCCATTACGATCATTTGGACTATAAAGCGCTGATCACGCTCATCGAGCGTCATCAGGCCATGATGAAGCAAAATGCCCGCCCCGACATGACACTCAGTCATCTGGCCATGCAGATCAAGGAGCATCTTGCCAAGGCACGCGAAAATCAGGGCAATGTCTGAAAACTGGTATTGATCACTTCCAGCATTTCCGGTTTAAGCTCATGATCCAGCAACCAGGCCTTTACGCCCTTGGCCGCCAGTTGCCAGGCCAGATCCTCACCGGAATCCTGCAAGGTACCCACGGGATCGTTTAGCGCCGAAACAATGGTACCCAGCGCCGATTTGCCATGATCCACCTCACGGTCATCTTCCCAGATCAGGTGCCCGCCCTTAAGCAGCTTTAAATTGGCCTTAACCTTGCGCGTGGAACTGATACCCAGGGTCTGATACTTCATCTCTTCGATGGTAATAAAGAACAATCCGTCCACATTCAGTATTTTCATCAGCTCTTCGTTTTCAACCGCCTCCAGTTGACCGCCATCCGTAATGCCGGCCTCATTGAGCAGACTGTCGGTCACTTCCCGCGAAAGAATGTGGTAGCCCGGTTTCGTGGCCTCAAAATGTTTGAAGATCAGATTGCGAAAAACGATGCCCCCTTCCACATCGGTGGAGTTGTTCACCGCCGGCATAATCGCCGTCAGTTCCGGCGGGGCGTAGTCTTTTTCCACAAACTTGGCCCTGGGCCCGCAGGATGTTAACGCCAACAACCCGGTTCCAATGATTATTAACCTTATCCAAACAGCTTTCATACAACACCTCCTGAAATTATGGACTTAACCGACACACCAGAGGCAAAGCCAGCGGTTGCGCCCCTTCGTAAACCGCCACGGAACCGTTTTCCCCGATATAACGCTCCACCCGCACCGTGCCCAGGTTTTCCTCTTCATAACCGATCAGCTTGCCGCTCAAATCGGTAATCTTTTCACCCAGCTGGTAGACGGTCAGCCCGGTTCCCAACGCAAGATTGCTTTTTTTACCGGCATCCAGATAAAGCTTGTTGCCGGACAATTTTACCACATTGCAGGACCAGGGACGCTGATCCAGGGTACGGACAATGTTCTCCATAAGTTGTACCACCGCGGCCCGGAAAGCGTCGGCCTCCAGGGACTCGTCGTAGCCGCCGCTGGACCCCATGCCCAGCACCCGGGAGAACTCCTTTTGCGCCATTCCCGCGCCGCTTTCGGCCAGCAGTACTTCCCCCGTGCGTACATCGATGATGCGTACATCCACGGCCACCGAGGCCTTTTGGGTTTTGGACTGCGTAAACAGATTGCTGTTGCCGACGGTGGAAACGGCATATTTTGACACGGCTCCGGTGATGATATAGTCGGTATCCAGCAGTTCCACCTGTTCCAGGTTGCCGGAGGTGATCCCGGCCTGGGAGAGGGCCACCTGGCTCATGATATCATCCACCCGGCTGCGTTCCAGTACAATAAAGCGTCCGGTTTTGCTCAGCTCGGTAATCAGGATATCGCTGATGTTTTGCCCCAGACGGCGCTTGCCGAAACGGGTGTTGTTCTCAAAGGTGGTTACGGCAATTTTCTTTTTGGGCGATAAAATGGTTTTGGATTTATAGGCGGAGCTGACAACCGGTTTGTTCTTAACCTTGACCACCACCTTACGCGCCGAGCAGGCGTTTAAAATAAACAGGCTTAAAAACAAAAAAAGTATTTTGGCTTTCACGGCTCCTCCCAGGAACATATAATCCTTTATCCGCTGTTGAAGGGTATCGGAAAAATAAGACCAAAAAGCCTTGAATCAAAGCGTAAATCAAAGAAAAGATAGAAGAGCTGAACCGGGGCCGGCCATCGCCCCGTCCCTACTCGGTTACCGTCAGATAGACCGTATCGGCAATAACGGAACCAAAGACGCCGATGCCCTGCCCCTCGATATTAAAACGCGCCTCATGGAAATTGCCGTCGATCTCCTGAACGCGAGAATAGGTTTGCATAAATTCACGGTAATTTTTATCGGCGGCATAGACAATAATACGGTAACGGCTGTAAAAATGAAACTCAAACCAAAACAGGTTCATGATACTGCGACCGGCATCTTCGGGGGTATTCTGAATCCAGAAGGTGTTATAGGTAAAACGTTCCTTATCTTTTTCAAACTCTTCGCGGCTCATTTTACCAAAGGGGGAAAAGCTGACAAACTTTTCATAATCATCGGTCAGCGATTGTATGGAAGCCAGATAGTAGGTGGTACCCGGGGAGCGGTCGATATCCAGCACAAAATTGACAAGTTCCCCATTTATCTGCTGGCGATATCGCAGGGAATCGTAATTCACACCGGCGATTTTAAAACCGGATAGCGGTACCGTGGTGGTGCTGCGGGCCTGCACCGGAGTATTGTCTATTTCCGTGCGCACATCCAGGGTATAAGAGCCGCCGTACTCTATGGTCAGGTCATTGCCGGTGTATTCATAATAGTAGTCGCCGATATTCAGCAAATTAGCCGGGGTATGGTAGCTCAGGGGATATACGACCCCGCTGCCTTCATCGGTAATCGTTGCCGTTGTTTTCAGGGGATCCAGCAAGGGGGTCTGCTGCCTCAAATCCTGATTCAGCTTAAAATTGCGAAACAGACGGATACCGCTCACCGGCTTTCCCGGAACCAGAAAACCTTCGATGCTTATACGGGGTTCGTAACTGACATTTTCGATCTCAACCACGCCTTCACCACAGCTTTGCACGGTCAGAGCGACAAAAAGAGCAGCGGCAAAAAGCCACCGGATATTACGTAAACTCATATTTTTACCCGTTCTTATTTTTTTAAAATTCAAAGTTCACCCCTAGGGTTGGTAAAAAGGGAAACATATACTGCTCCTCCAGGCTGGGCGCGTCATCGACAAAGTCATAGGTGGCAAACCAGACATTTTTACGGTTACCGATATTAAAAACCTGCAGATAGGGTGCCATATTCCAGCTTTTATAGACCAGCTTCCAGGTCAGACTGATATCCAGACGGGCATAATAAGGCAAGCGCACCTGATTGATCTGCGTGGGGGCAAAGGCCACATCCCGGAAAGGGGCGTCCGGCGTGGAGGCGATCCAGTAGGCGGAGCCGGGTTCGGTATAGGCCTGTCCGCTGGCATACACGGCATTAATCCCCAGGTTCCAGCGACTGCTGTCCCGCGTGGCCCGATACGCCGGGTTACCGCGATTCCATAAGCGATCCAGTTGCAGATTGGCCACCACGTTCACGGTATGGGTACGATCATGCCGGGGCGCAAAGGGCCGCCCGCTGTTGATGCCGTCCTGTGTGTAGGAAGTACGGGAATAGGCATAACCTATCCAGCCGGTCAGGGGACCGGTCTCGCGCCGCAGGGTCAGCTCAAAACCGCGCGACCAGCCATCACCCCGGTTGAGCAATCCGTTGGCCGAGGTAAACACCGGCTCATTCTTGTCATTGTAATAGGAAGCCTTCAGCTCGGTTAAAAAGTTTTGATCAAAGGAGTAGATATCACGGTAGGTCTTGTAGAAGGCTTCGGCCTCCAGTTGGATGTCCCATCCCAGATCGCTCTGGAGTCCGGCGATGATATGACGGGATGAGGACTGTTTTATGTTTTTACCCGAGGCAGTCCAGATATCGGCGATCAGGAAACGGGGAATACGGTGCAGGTATTGATAATACTGACCGGTAGCCAGTTTAAAGACCATACGATCGGACAGGCGGTATTTCAGGGTCAGGCGCGGCGCCAGATCGGCCAGGGTGGTGTCGCCCTTCAGGATATTCATGCGCAAACCCGTTTCCACCTGCAGCAGCGGCGTCACCTGCCAGTCGGCCTGGCCGTAAAAGGAATAAAAGGCCGGCGAGGTGGAGGCACGCACCTCACGTCCGGGCGCCAGATTGACATAGCTGACGTCAAAGTTTTTCTGATCGATACCAAAGCGGAAATTAAGATCATTGTTATAGTGGTATTCCATATCGGCCTTAAAGGTCAGATCGGTCAGCAGGTTATCCTCGGAGGCGTTAAAGCCGTCAAAATTAAGATAGGAGGAAAAACGGCTGTAGGTGACCCAAAAATTACCGAACAGTTGCGGTGTAAACACATGGGTCCACTTGGCACTGGCGGTGGTATTGCCCCAGTTATAGCCGAAGCCCACGCCGTCATCGCCGGAGCTGCCGCCAAAAACCCAGCTCAGCACATCCCGGCCGCCATAGGTGCTTAGGGTAAGCTTGTCGTTGGCGCCCAGTTCAAAAAAGGCTTTTATATTGCCGTCATAAAAATAATAGTCGGGAATATCCTTTAAATACCGCCCCACGGTTTGATCAAAATAGGTGCGGCGCAATGAGGCGGAGAGCGAACCGTTGGCGCCGATAGGCATTTGCAGGGTGGTGCGCGCCGCCAACAGACTGATACCGGCTTTTCCTTCAAAATGTTTGCGGTTGCCATCCAGATTCGTAACATCGACTATGGAGGAAAGACGTCCGCCGTATTCCGCGCCGAAACCGCCCTTGGAAAGACTGACCTGTTTTATGGCGTCGGTATTGAAAGTGGAAAAAAGACCGAAGGCATGCTCCGGGTTATAGACATCGGTGCCATCCAGTAAAAAAAGATTCTGATCGGGTGTGCCCCCGCGGATATAAAGCGCCGATGAAAAATCGGACAAGGGCTGAATGCCGGGCAGGGTTTGCAGGGAACGCAGCAGATCGGCTTCGGCAATTTGCGGGATGGCGTTTATCTGCCGGGCCGAGAGTTGTACCTGGGAAACTTCCTTTTCATACAATTTTTCAATTAAGGGAATAGAGTCGCCGCGAACAACAATGGTCTCTGTTTCCAGCAGTTGCGGTTCCAGAATGATATTCAGCTTTATGGCTTTGCCGCGCATATCAATGGTTGTTTTAAAGGTTTTATAGCCCAGGTAATTGGCCACCAGCGTATGCCGTCCCGGCGGCACATCGGCAATAACGTAGTAACCGCTGTTATTGGTGCTGGAACCGATATACAGGGAATCCAGGTAAACATTGGCGCCAATCAGCGCCTCGGTGTTGCTTTTATCGATAACAAAACCGCTGATGGTTTGCGCCAGGATATGGCCGGGCTTGAGCATCATCAGAAAGAAGAGGGTAAGAAAAAATCGTTTGATCATAGGTATCCGTTACATTGTTCGTTATGGATTTACACGACTAAGAGAGAGTAAAGCCATGGACATTCAGATGAAAGACAGGCTAAATTAAGAACATTTAGTTCGCAGCCTGTGAAGTATGTCAATTTAGGGACAAAACGTATACGGCACCAAAAAGTTGCCGCAATCGCCTATTTCGGACAATTTTTTTTGTTGCCGCAAAAAGAGCCCCCGGCCACTGTCATTCCGGGATTTATCAAAGAGGACGCCGGAAGCACCTGTTTTATCCGGCATGGATATCGGCCATCGGACAAAAGCCCGGCATAACGGCCGGGGATTTAATATTGGGGACATCCGTTACAACGGCTCACTGATAACGGTCAATTCTCTTACATAAGGTGTTTTTTGGTTAAAATTCCACACAATGCCAATAAGGTGTAAGGTGCCCCTGTCCCCCGCCGAATATGAGTCCTGAATAAAATCAGG
>WGCN01000089.1 GCA_015493745.1 Calditrichales bacterium | reverse complement strand
CAACAGCGTATCGTAAACGCCGCGCGCCGGATGGATCAGTCTGAGCGAATCGCCGAAAAAGGAAATGCTGTCGGCCCTTCCGGGATAAAGGGGCCAAAGCTGTAACAGCGTATCTTTTAATGTTTTACCATCGCGCTGCCAGCGCAGGCGGTTGACGCCCCTTTTAAAAAAACGGCTGTCTGTCGTTAGTTGCTGGAAGGGGGCATAGGCCGGGTAAACGGGGGCCCGTTCGCCGATGCGCAGCTCGCTGCCCGGCGGTGACTGCCAAAGGGAAAGGGTGAGAAATTTTCCCTGATGGTCGATGGTCCAGCGCGCCTTGTCAGCCGCGGTCTCCGGTTGAACGGCATAGAGGGGGCTTCGTCTGCCGTCGGCTTCCATCATCCACAGGGAATCCCGAGGACTTCCCAGGGGAAAGCGCACCGCCATCCATTGCGAGTCGGGGAAGCTCATTTCAAAATAGTCGATACGGCGCAGCTTGTTTTCAGCGGTTCCGCTGTAAAAATGAAGTTGATGAACCCCGCGTGGCGGCGCCGTTTTAACGTAAAGCGTACCGTTCAGCCGCGTAACCGCGTAAACGGCCGGCAGTGGCGGCTCCGGCTTTATGGTCAGGGAAACACGGGACATGTTGCCTTTGTAGTCCCTGGCTTCCAGGCGCAGATGCTTGCTGCTGTCGGTGATATGCAGGATACCGTTGCCCGCCGGACGGCGATACAGGGGCAGCGTATTATAAGGGTCAATATACAACTTCTGAAAGCGGCCCCTGCCGGGCGCCTTGAGTACAAAGATTTCCACCTGGGCTGTTTTGGAAAAGGGCATCACATCAAAAGACTGGCTGAAAATCTCCCGGCCATCGGCGTAAAGACGCGTGCTGTAAAAAGCCAGCTTATTATATACCCCGTCGGCCAGGTCGTAACCGCTGAGCGCCAGCCCGATGCGTCCCCGGGCCGAAAGGGGTTCGGCCGGGATATAGCGTGCTCCGGCCTTTTTAAGGGCAACGATGGCCGTTTCATGGCGTCCGTTAACGGTGCCGGTCGCATCCAGCGGAATAAGCGCCAGGGATTTTAACACCGGCGCCCGGCTGTCCTTAACACGCGGGAAAAAACGCAGGGGATTGAGCGGCTCGTTGTTCTTATTGCGCACTTCAAAATGCAGATGAGGCACGCCAATGCCCGTCTGGCCCGTATAGGCGACGATATCGCCCTTTTGCACCTTATAATTTTTAGGCCATATCTCCACGGCGTAACGTTCCTCGTGGATTTGCTTGTCGAAAATCATCTTCTCCAGCGGGGCGGTAAAGCGTTGCAGATGATAATAGACGGCAATGCGGCCATCCTTTAGCCGCAGGTATAGCGCCTTGCCGCCGCCAAAGGTGGATATGCGAACCCGTTCCACCACGGCATCCTCCACGGCGTAACAGGGGTAGCCTTCGCGGTTCCAGGTTTTGATATCGATGGCGGCATGAAAATGACCGGGGCGGTATTCACAAAAGCTGGAAGAGAGGTAAGGGCTGGCGTTGGTGGGCCACAGATAGTCCTGGGCTCCGGCCAGAGAAAAAAAAGCAATGAAGAGCAAAAAGGTTTTTTTCATGTTAAATCGGTTGCATATCCTTTGGGTATTTGTCCGGCGCCGGATTTCACCTTGGGCGGATAAGACAATTTAGAACCGGAGCAAATGAGCATCAAACTTTATCTGCCGGAAAAAGGCTTGTGCGCCTTTGTCGTAAATTTTTGCAAAAACTTCACTTCCGGCTCATTCTTTTATATCTTACACTTTCTAATTTTTTAAAGGAGAAACCGTGCCACAACCGGGGATCGAGACACTTTTCAGCAACCAACGGGAATACTTTAATACCAACCTGCGTGGCGCGCCGGTATCCGCGCGCATTAAAAAGCTGAAAAAGCTGCGCCGCTGGATATTGGATCACCGCGCGGAGATTATTGCCGCCCTGCAGGCCGATTTCGGCAAGCCGGCGGTGGAGGTGGAACTGAGCGAAACCAAAGTGGTGCTTAAGGAGAT
>WGCN01000088.1 GCA_015493745.1 Calditrichales bacterium | reverse complement strand
AATCTAACCATATCTCCTTCCCCCAACCTTAGTAGAAAAAAGCCCATCCACACCTCTCGACCTTATTACCTTATTGGCCTTGCCCATAAAATAAGCTAATAAGCTTGAATATGTTTCTGACATGGTTTCTACTAAGGTTTGCTTGTTCAATAAGGTTTCGTGTTCCAAACGGAATCCAATGAATCGGATTCCATCGAGGCTGTACGCCTTCACCCGCCCCGCGAATAAATTCGCGGGTTACCCCTACACGGCTTTAGGTGATATTTTTTCCCGCGCCGGGCCGCAAAGACGGGCATATCGGACTATCGCCATCTTTCCAGACGGATTTCCCGCCCGTCGCTGGTAATGATAATTGCCCCCAGGCGATCCGTGCGTAAAATTCGCGTTCCCTTACGGGCCAGCCGCCGCAGGTTTTCCGGGGAAGGATGCCTGAACTTATTTTTTGCGCCGACCGACACAACGGCCAGTCTCGGACTAACAAGGGAGAGAAAACCTTCTCCGGTGGAAGTGGAGCTGCCATGATGCCCCACTTTGAGCACGTCGCTGTTTAAAAAATCCCCAAAGCCCAGCATGGCCTTTTCCGCCGGGAGTTCCGCGTCACCGGTGAACAGAAAGGCGGTTTGTCCATATTGCAGCTTAAAGACTATAGAGCTGTCATTGATCTCCCTGCCGTGGGGCTCCTTTACATGCTCATCGGCGTCCCGGGGATGCAAAACATAAAGGGCTGTCCCTCCCATGCGGCGCCGCAGGCCCCGCTGCCAATGTTTAAGAATTATATTATAACGCCGCGCCTTTTGCAGCAGATTTTTATAAAGCGCCGAACCGACGACGAGTTCATTGAGAATCAGTGTATCCACGCGGATCTTGTCAAACAGATAATCAAAGCCCCCCATATGATCGGCATGGGGATGACTGATCAGGGCGTAATCGAGATGGCGGATACCCCGGTATTTAAGAAAAGGCTCGATATACCAGGAGCCCGCGCTGAAGCCGAAACCGGCGTCACCGGCATCCAGCAGCATCTTTTTGCCATTGGGGAATTCTATCAGACAGGCGTCGCCCTGACCCACATCCAGGAAGGTAACGCGAAGTGGCGGTGGAGACAGGTTTAACAGACCGTAAGGAAAAATCAATAATCCAAGAGCGGCAAAAGCCAAATAGCGCCAACGGCGCTTAGCCGCGTGAAAAGCTGACGTTATAAAAATCATAAGTAAAACCATCGTAGTCCATGAAGCCCGGCCCGCATGGATCTGAAAGACGGGCCAGTGCGCGGCATGGGTCACAAGGGTATTAAATCCGCTGATCAGCAGATTCAGGATGGTGGCTATCCCAACCGCCGGCATAAACGGCAGGGAAGCGGCGATCAACAAAAAAATACCCAATAACACGATCAGGCCGACCAGCGGAATGACGGCGATGTTAAAGAAGATGGCGCCTACCTGAATAACACCGTAATAATACCAGGTTAAGGGTGTGGTGGCCAGAACGGCGCATAAGGAGGCCACAAAAGGTTGCCGGACATAATTGTTTAAAAAATGTATCAGAGGACTTTTCCCATTAATGCGCGGTATCAGCGGTTCCACCCGCTTTGTACCGTAAAGCAATCCCCATACGGCGGCAAAGGAAAACTGGAATCCGGGCAAAAAAAGCTCCCGGGGATTATATATTACAAGGAGCAGGGCCGCCAGTCCCAGAAGCTGTAAGGGCTTCACCGGCCGGTGTATCTTTTTGGCCAGCATATACAGGACGATCATCAGCGAGGCGCGCATCACCGGAGCTTTAAACTCAACCATGGCGGCAAACAGGGCCAGGGCCACAACGGTGATAATAAGCCGGAAAGTTTCGGGTATTTGCAACAGGGAGAGAAGCGTATACAGAAACAGAACGATAAAGCCCACATGCAGACCGGAAATAGCCAGAACATGAATGATACCCGTTTGTTGAAAATTGTTGATGATTTCACGGTCGATATTTTGTTTACGCCCAAGCAGCAAGGCCTGCATAAAAGCGGAAGCCTGCGGATGGAGATAACGATCCAGCATTCGGGAAACGGCCATGCGGGCCTGGCGGATAAGGCTCCGCCGCGGAAGGGTATCCCCCGGTGGCACGCACAAACTGTCCCGGGAGTTTAGAGTAAGGCGAAAGGGAATCTCATGCATGTCATAATAGTAACGGGCGTTAAACATACCGGGGTTGGCCGCCATGGGCAACGGTGAGGGGGGCTTAAAAATCCGTACATGTTGTCCGATATGTTTCAGGCGAGCCGATTTGTCAGTAATACGGATTTTGACCCGGGCCTGTTTCCAGCTTCCTCCGGTCAGGATGGAGTCGGTTTCAAACAGAACCTGTACCCGGCCGTTCTTTCTTTCCGTACGTTCCGTTACCGTTCCCGAAAGCGCTGCACTGTTCAACACCTGTGCGGCGGACGGCTGACCGGCCTCCTGTCGGTACAAGCTGATCATTCCCCTTTCATAACCCAAAGCTATTAGCAGGAGCAGGAGGATTACCGTTACAGCCGTCATATTTTTTATAATCACCACCAGGAGCAGCAAAACAGCCAGCACGGCTAAAACCGGCCAATCTTTTTCCACGGGAAAATAAAAAGAGAGTACGATCCCCACAATAAAAAATATGGCGGTATAAAAAAGAGGCTGTGTATGAAAACTGTTTTCGAGGGATCGCTTCATAGCACTAAATCCGCCGGAATAAACATTCATAACGTTTAAAAAATATGGCTTAAATAATTTTCTGGTATAATACAAATTTTTTTTTATATTAGCTGCTCATTCTATTCGGCATTCGCAACATGATTAGAGGGGGTCATATGCGTTATCTTTCTATTCTAAGTATCATAATCATTTTCATTTTGTTATATGCCTGCGGCGGTTCCGAAATGGAACAGGGCGACAAGAGTTATGCCGGTGGTAATTATACCATGGCCATCAATCACTACTTAAAGTTTAAAAAAGAGCATGCAAACGATTCCCTGATAAACAAAAAACTGGCATTGGCCTATTTTCAAAAGGGAAAAGAGCTTTACGGGAAAACCAAAAACATTAAATCCTTTTCCGGCAACTTTTCCAAGGCGGAACGCTATGTGGACAGTCCCCAGGATGATCCCGGTTTTAACAAAACCTATAGTGGTCTTTTATATGATCTGGCCATGGCCTATCACAACAGCCGGCCCGAAAACGAGGTACAAAAGGAGCAGTTTTTTACCAACACTCTGGATTATCTGAATTTGGCTCTGGAGTTTGACGGGAACAACACACAAGCTGAAGAGGCCTTACAAAAAATCTATGATGAAAACTTTGAGGCCATGTTTAACAAGGGGCTGGATCTATACAAGCGTGCCGGCCGGGAGAAGAACAACGACCTTTATGTCAGTGCCGAATACTACCTGACCCGGGCCGACCATTTTAATCCCGGTGACCCCAAAACAGAGGAATATCTAAGCAAGGTGCGCCGGAAAACACTCTCCATCCTCAGGAACTCCGGCCCTGTTTCCTTTTGCGTGGTGGGCTACAAAAAGGAGAAAGGCTACTTCTTAGCCGACATCACCGCCTCCAATTTTACCCGCCAAACCCTGGAAATTGATCCACAGCTTTTTCAATTGGAACTGGATGACGGCAGCCTGATCAACGTGGATGGAAAGAAAACAGCCGACTATGATAATGCCCTGACCGAAAAAACCACCATTGAGCCTCGAAAACTTCTGGACGGGGTACTGGCGTTTAAACTACCGCCGAAAACAAAAGTGCTGACCATGATATATACCAACAGCGATGGCCAGGAAGTTCGTAAATATTTTCCCTGATTAAAGGAACCGTTTCCTTTTCAAACCCTTCACCCCGCCGGTGAGGGGTTTTTATTTTTCCGGAATATTTTTCACATATCTCTATTGCTAATCCCGCCCTGAGCTTTCGACGGAAGGGCGACCCCTATTTTATTTTGGCCGGAAAGACCAAAACATTGGCGAAATTCTATCCCCCGGCGATGACGGCAATCCTTGCCTGACGGCCGGCCGAAAATTCCGCGGTTTAGTTTAAGGACAGGGGGAGAATGGTAAAGAGATACCTGTAGCCACCCGGACTATACAGGATGACAGGGCGAACAACGCACCAAACGGGCAAAAAAAAAGCCTCCCGGAAATCCGGAAGGCTTTTAAAATAAAGAAACCTGTTATTTTAACATTAACATTTTCTTACGCAGAACATCTTTGTTATTGATGGTAATCTGATACACATAGAAACCGGAGCTCACCTGGTTACCAACGGCATCTTTGCCGTTCCAAACCACGGTATTGATTCCCGCTTCCACCTGGCCGTCTACCAGTGTTTTAACGCGCTGTCCCAGTACATTAAAAATATCCAGGCGAACCCGGGCATTTTCCGGCAACACATAGGTAATGGTTGTTACAGGATTAAAGGGGTTGGGAGAGTTTCCGGCCAGTTTAAAGCCCAGATCCTTCTCAACATCCTCAATCTTAACTTCCTTGGCCACTACGTTTTTGGCGGCGGAGGAAGAACCATCGGTGCTGGCACAGGTAACCACGTTCGCCGAAGCGTTATAGGTATAACCCGTCTTGGTAACGTTATCCACGCAGAACTGAAAGGTACCATCGCCAAATACCCAACTGGAGATACTGTTGGCTTCACCGTTGGCATCGGTGGTGATGGAAACGCTTTGGTTTACACTACCGCTCCAGCTACCGTCAACCGTAGCGTCGGCAACGGGATTTCCGTTTTGATCGACGATTTTAACCGTCGCATTACCGCGCGTTACGATAAAGAAGGACTCTTTAACCACCGTATTGGAAGCCACATGGGTTTCATCATTACCACCCTGAGGTTGTGTAACGGTGATATAGTCCACCTTGGTTTGTGTATCCGTACCGCAGGAGTTAGACGCGGTCAGAGTTACGGTGTAAACACCGGCAACCGTATAGGTATGTGTGGGGTTTTGCGCTGTAGAAGTAGCGCCGTCGCCAAAGTCCCAGCTCCAGGAAGAGGCGCCGGTGGAATTATCGGTAAAGGCCACATCCAGGGGAGCGTCCCCGCTGGTGGGCGTGCCGGAGAAGTCGGCGGTTACGGCCGGGTCTTCCACGGTGATATAGTTGTTCTTGGTATTGGTATCGCTGCCACCGGGGCCGGTTACGGTTAAGGAAACCGTGTAGCTGCCGGGATTGGCATAATCATGACTCGGGTTTTGCAGGGTTGAGGTGGTACCATCGCCAAAGTCCCAGCTCCAGTCGGTAATATCGCCGCTGGACTGGTCGGTAAAGTTGACGGTGAGAGTCGGACAACCGCTGGTGGGCGAACCGGTAAAGTTAGCGGTCGGCGGTGTAGGACCGCCGGTACCGCCGTCATTAACGGCATTAAAGGCATTCACCCGGCCGGCGCCCAGCTTACCCTGATAGGCGCTGTTTCCGGCAATACCGTAAATATCATCGGCAGTGTCAAACAGTCTTTGCTTAACCTGATCCGCGGTCCAGTCCGGATGCTTGGACCAGATAAGAGCGGCCACGGATGCCGTTAAAGGCGTCGCCATGGAAGTACCGCTCAGAGTGGCCACTTTATCATTCTGAGGATCATCCTTATCATGATAGGTGGAAACGATATCCGTACCCGGTGCGGAGATATCCACAAAGGTACCATAGGTACTGAAATCAGATTTAACATCATTCTGATCGGTGGAGGCCACGCCAATCACATCAGCGCGGTCCAGCATATAGTCGGAGTCTTCATTGTCGTCATTACCGGCCGCCTTAAAGACCAGACCGCCACCGGCGACAAAATAGTCGATAGCATCGCCCAGACCGCCTGAATTGGAAGAACCCCAGCTACAGGAAGCTATATGGGCGCCGTTGTTGGCTGCATAGTAAAAAGCATCGGCGGCATGACCCATATCGATGTATCCCACTTCAAATATAAAGAAGCGTCCGGACCAACCGATACGCAGAGCCATGATTTTCACACCGTTACCATTTACGGCCTGTGTACCGTTCATGCGGCCACCGGCCACGGAAGTCACGGCATAGCCGTTATTGTTAATGGCGCTGAGCAGACCGGCCACGTGGGTACCGTGTCCGTTAAAATCGCGGGGATCATTATCCGGTGTGTCGGCATCTTCGCCCGTCCAACCGGTCTGGTTATCCACAAAATCCCAGCCAATCCAGTCATCCACATAGCCGTTACCATCATCATCAACACCATCCACACCGTTTAACTCGGCTTCGTTGATCCACATATTGCCACGGGAATTTTCCGGTGTATCATAGGAAGCATCGGCGCCACCCAGGTCTTTATGGAAATAACGTACACCCGTATCCATGTCGGCCACGATGATTTGAGTACTTCCGGTTTCAATATCCCAGGCTTCCGGAGCATCAACATCGGCGTCATTGGCCTGATTCATATGCCACTGGTCGGCATAATTGGGATCATTCGCCGTGGCGTATACACGGTGGATTCCAATCGGCTGGGCGTCAATAACACCACGTAAGCCTTTATAAGCCCGTACAACCTGATCAACATCTATATCCGCTTTAAAAGAAACACGGAACCAGCCTCTGGGGTCAATTGTACGTCCCTGATAAACACGAGGTGTCAGATTTGGATATTTTTGCATCAAAGCATTAACACCAAACCGCTTGTTCAAAGCATCCAAATTTGCAATCCCGGTAAGTCCTTTGGTAAAATCGGCCCGACGGACAATCTGTTCCACCATCGTTTGGTTAAATTTAACAACGATTTCGCGTTGCTGAAAACCGGCAAAGTTCGGGGCATCTGTATTAGCGGATACGGTCATCTTTTCCAAACCACCGGCCTGGGAAAAAGAAACCATCAGCAAAAAAAATAAAAATGAAATAATCATACGATTCATAAAATATCTCCTACAAATAGAGTGGTAATTGACAAAAAAAATGGGGTGGGCGTCATACCTCCTTTCTTTTATTAAGTCGAAAACTATTTTATAGCAACCAAGACCGTCAGGATATGGGTAAGCTCGGCATAATTTATATCACGCTCTGTCTTACAGATCACAAATAGGTCTTAAAAATGTATGTCCGACAAGTGTTCCGAAGCCTTGGCAAAGTCCGGTCTTTGGCTGATTTTCAAAAAGGTTTTTACCAGCAAGGGATCAAACTGAGTACCGGCATTTTTTTCAATTTCTTTAATGGCATCACTTTGGGACTGCGCCTCGGAATAGTTCCGGCGGGAAACAATAGCCTCAAAAGAATCCACAATGGTCAATACCCGGGCTAAAAAAGGGATCGCCTCGCCACGCAGGCCGTCGGGATAGCCCTGTCCGTCATACCGTTCATGATGATGGCGGATGATGGCCGCCACATCGTGCAACTCATCAATATTGCCAACAATTTTACTACCTATGATCACATGCTCCTTGGCTTCATGATATTCATCCGCCAAAAGTGAACTTTTCTTATTTAAAATAGCATCCGGCAATCCGATCTTACCAATATCGTGCAACAGGGAGGAGAGTTGCAGCGTAAAACGATCGTTCTCGTTCAGTTTTAGACAATCGGCCATTAAATTTCCATAATGGGCCACCCGGATGGAATGCCCCGAAGTATACTTATCCTTGGCTTCCAGGGCTGAAATTAACGCTTTGATTGCTTTTAGCAGCACCGATACGTTTTTTTTATTGTTTTTGGAATGCGACAATATACGCCGTTTGATGTTTCGATTGATAATGGTCGGGATATTGCTCAGATTAAATGGTTTGGATAAATAGTCCGAAGCACCACGGGACAAGGCCTCCTGCATCAGGTTTTTATCTTCCGAAGCGGTGATAACGATAAAAGGCACATCTAACAGCGAGTCGGTTACCATATCCAGCAAATCGAGGCCGGTACCGTCCGGCAAGCGTACATCGCTCATCACAACATCAAAGGAGCGGCTTTTTAAAAAAGCGGTAGCCTCCTTAACCGTTTCCGCTTCCACATAGTTAAAGTTATACTTGTCAAAAGAGCGGCTGATGGCTTTTCGCGTCACACGTTCATCTTCCACCAGCAGGATATTATATTTATGCTTGTCTTGCTCGGCTATCATTTGAATGCACTTTCTCCGGTAATTTCCTGCCCCAGGATCAACGTATGGATCTCATGGGTTCCTTCATACGTCAATACCGATTCCAGGTTTAACATATGCCTGATGGTTTGGTATTCATCCGATATACCATTGGCGGCCAGAATGGTTCGCGCGGAACGGGCCACATCCAGGGCCATGGCCACATTGTTGCGTTTGGCCAGGGAGACATGAAAATGTTTGGCCTGGCCGGCATCCTTCATTCTTCCCAACTGATGCACCAATGTCTGCGCCTTGGTTATTTCGCTGACCATCTCCACCAGTTTATGCTGGGTAAGCTGAAAAGCGGCAATGGGCTTATCAAACTGAATTCGCTGCTTGGCATAGTTCAGGGCCTCATCATAACAGGCCATGGCCGCCCCCACAACACCCCAGGCAATGCCATATCGCGCCTCGTTCAAACAGGACAGCGGCCCGCGCAGGCCTTTAACACCGGGCAGCCGGTTTTCCTCGGGTACAAAACAGTCCTGAAAACTGAGTTCGGCGGTAATGCTGGCCCGCAGGGAAAACTTACCCTCAATGGCTTTGGCGCTGAAACCGGTAAAGTCCTTTTCCACCAAAAAGCCCTGTACCCCCTCTTCCGTTTGGGCCCAAACCACGGCAATATCGGCCACGGAACCGTTGGTAATCCACATTTTACTGCCGTTAAGCACCCAGCCGCCGTCCACTTTTACGGCGCGGGTAAGCATGCCGCCGGGATTGGAACCGAAATCGGGCTCGGTTAAACCGAAACAGCCTATCCGTGCCCCGGAGGCCAGTAAGGGAAGCCAGTGCTTTTTTTGCTGCTCACTGCCATAGCGGTAAATGGGAAACATGACCAGGCTGCCCTGAACAGAAGCAAAAGAACGTAAGCCGCTGTCGCCCCGTTCCAGTTCCTGCATCACCAGGCCATATATAAAGTAACTTAAACCGGGCCCGCCATATTCCTCGGGAACGGTTACGCCCAGCGCACCCATTTCCCCCAATCTCGGTATGATATCCATGGGAAAGGTACCCCGGCGATGATGGCCGGCCACTACGGGAAGAAATTGTTCGCTGACAAATTGACGAACCGTCTGTACGATCATCTTCTCTTCATCGGAGAAGTGATCCGACAGATTATAAAAATCTAATCCATTAAACATTAATTAAATATCGCTGTTACTAAAACATCCAGTTGAGTTCAACGCCGTAAATTAGAGCATTGTACGATTCATTTCCATTAAAATAGGTAGGATCAACATCGGGATTTGTCAAAACCTGTAATGCCTCGGCTGTTGTATAAGCCATATTACGACGGTTTGTTCCCGCAATCAATTTAAGAGAGAAGCTGGGAATAAAAAAATACTCAAGGGAAATCTGGCCATTCAACTGCCAATAGTTACTTAACAGGTCCTCATCGCCGCCGCCGCTGGCTTCATTTTTTATGGCCGATACATTGCCTTCAAAAATCAAACGCATGGGGATCACATCCCAGCGGTGGCTTTCATACAAAAAATAATTTTTATTTTTCTTACCGTCGGTCAGACTCAGCTCGCTGTATACAAGCCCTCCGGATAAGAAGAAGTTGTTACTGGGGCGGGTGTAAAAGTTAACCGAACCGATCAGCTGTTTGGTGCCCAGGGGCGCGCTGCCGGCAATTTTACTGTAGTCATCCAGATCAAGATAGATGGTACTGGCCGAGAAGCGGTTAAATCCGAAGTTCTGAGAAAGACGGAATTCATACTTGCGGGAAATTTTATCCGTCTTGGTTTCATTCCGGTCGCTGTCAAAAACCGAACCGCTCAGGTCATCACGAAAACCGAAACCCACTGTGATTTCCGGCCAGCGTTTTATATCCGTTGTTACCGACAGGTTGGCCAGCCGGGTACGGGTGGTGGGCATGTCACTCTTTTTGTTCAGATTGTTCCGGTACTGCTCTGTGTCCAGAACAAGAATAGCCATGTTTGATATATTGTAGGCATTCTCGATTTTAAATCCCTGCCGGTCATTTAGTAAGAAAGGATAACCGGCGGTAAAATACTCCTGACCGATCCTGTAATAAAAAGCAACCAGCTTAAACAGGTTGTATCTGAAATCCACCCCGCTCTTATAGGTATAGTCGGTATTATTGCCCAGTCCCAGTGTATCCTTCAGGCTGTAAAAGCCTTCCCCGAACAGCTTAATCCGCTTTTTCCAGAACATGGCATTGAAATCGAGACCGGTGTTGCGGTTAAAAACAGCGGCATTCAGTGAAGAGAAGTCATCGCTGTTTTGCGGGGCGGAAATGGAAGAAGAGTCATCCCGGGCCAATAAAAAGTGCAGGCCGACGTCGAAAAGACCGCTTTCACCGATACGCAGTGAGGCGGCGCCGAGATTACGGCGGTAGATGCCGCTGCTTTCAAATTGTTTGTATAAACCGATGGATCGTTCCCCGACGGCAAGCTTGCGTTCCGAAATACCTCCCAGCACGCTGGTTTTCAGATAGGAACGGGAGGACCAAAGTCCTTTAAAATTGAGATTTAGACGCCCGCCGCGCACTTCCCGGCTTTGGATAAAAAAATCGCTGCCGGTTTGGTAAAAATCCCCCAAAACCAGTTCATGGTCGCCATAACGCACGGCCAGACTTAAACGGTCTATGGTATTTTGATTGCTAAGATCGAGACGATTCCAACTGTTGTTGCGAATATCGCCCAACAGACTGATATCAAGGGTGGTGGTACGGGCAAACAGAGCCAGGTTTATAAACTGACTCAGCCCCGGAATCAGGGTGGTTTTTCCATAGCTGTCTTCCGCCACGGAATCCGGTTTAATGGGAGAGGTTTCATCGTACTGCGTATTCAGGGTATTCACCGAAACACGTCCGGAGAAGTCGATACTCTTTTGAGCCCATAACACACAAGAAGCCAGCAACAGAAAAAGGTATATTTTCAACATAATTTCGCTATCGTACAATAATCCTACGGTTCGCATCCCGGGCGATATTTCCGGCCTTGTCTTCCACCAGAATCACAAGACGGTTTTCACCACGCTTTAAATTTATTTCAGTCTCAAAACTACCATCGGAATTTGGCTTAATTTCTTTACCGTTAATTACCAGACGCTGTAAACCTGACGATGGCTCGGGGTCGATGATAACCCCGCGAATGATTTGAGTGAAACGGTTACGATCCCGCAGTCTCTGTACCGGCGGCCCCGGCGGTTCCAGCCGGATAAACCTTTGCTGGCTCGGTTCGGTTACGGTGATAATCGGCTTAACCGTATCCAGAAAAATCCTTTGCGACTTTTCGGCGCTGTTTTTGGACAGATCCCGGGCAGTCAGGCGGATATTGTTTTGCCCTTCCTGCAGGATGACGGTGCGGTTAAAACTGCCGCGGCCCCTAATTTCCGCCACCTCTTCACCGTTTATGTAGACCCGGATTTTATCCTGGGGGGTTTCATCGAAAACAGCCCCGCTCAAACTGTAGCCGCGCTTATTCAGATATCCCGTAACCAGGGGTGAGGAAAGTTTGATCTGCGGTTTTTTGGTATTGACAAACGCGGCCACTTTTTGCTGGGCCGTTTGCCCCTTATAGCTGGCCTGCACCGTAAAGCGGTTAGCGCCTTCGGTTACGGGAACCCGGCCGGTGAACTTACCATTGGCATCCACGGTCAAGGGAGCACCGTTTACGGTAACGGTCGCTCCGGGCACGGTTGTTCCGGAAAGACGCAAGCCGCCGCTGATCAACGAGGGGTCGGTAATCTGCAGGGGCGGTTTATCGACCTTTAAGGCAAAGGCACTGCGCGCGGATTTTCTACGGGTGGGTATGGCGCTTGGCGGTTGCGGCGCCTGACCTTTTCTGACGATGGTTTGCTGACTGCTGCCAACCAGCACTTCCCCCTTGGCGTCCTTGGAAGTTACGGCCACCTTTCCTTCCACAACACTCACCCGGGTGGTCAATTGCTTGTCCACATTAACTTCCAGGGTGGTACCGCGGATGGCCACGACCGCGCTGGGGGATTCGATCCGCCGTGTTTGGCGGTCACTGACGATCTTTTTAAATTTGGCCCAGATATTTCCCGCCCAAAGCGAGAAGCTCATTTCATCTTCGCCATCGTCTTCATCGGTTTTAATGCTCTTCACATCAAAGATACTGTTCTGATCGACCCGGATCACGGTACCGTCCGGCATTTCGATTTCAATCCGGGCATTGACGGAAGTCTTGATGCGGTCACCGCTGTATACCCGGGCGTTCAAACGCAAGCGATCCCAGGACGTTTTATTTTTAAGCTGACGTTCCACCTTGCCCAGCATAAACTTTACCCGGGCCGTATTTTCCCAGCTGTATGCGGAGGTTGACAAGAACATAAAGAGTAAGAGGACATGAATCATGCGTCTCATACAACACCTCTATCTGATTAATATCATTTTTTTAGACGAAACAAACTTATCGGCCTCAAAACGGTAAAAATAAATTCCGCTGGCCACCTGGCCACCAAATTGATTTCGGCCGTCCCATTTTACTTTTATCTCGCCACTTTTAACTTTTTTATTAAATAACTCTATGACTTTCCGTCCTAATACATCATAGACCGTCAGACGGGCATTTTTGTCACCGGCATAAAACGGTACCCGGATGCGTATCGTGGTTTCGGGATTAAAAGGGTTGGGATAGTTTTGACCCAGTTCGAAACGGGTGGGTAACACACGCGGAGAGAATCCGGCATTGCGGCTGGCATATAAACGGAAATGCTGCTTGCCGCGGGCGTTGCCCAGGTCATAACTCTGCCTTTGGGAAACATCAAACCACTCCCCTTTTTCCAGATGATACAGGAAATAATGGATACCGTTGCCACGGCTGTAAATATCCCAGCTCAGACTGGTGGATGCCTGTCCTTCCGGGATATCCAGGGTCAGTTGCCACTGTTTTACGGAATCACCCGGTATCCGCGTAACAAAATCCGACAGGTGGGCCAAGGCATTGCGCCGGGTAAACATACGCAACCGTTTGGAAATGGCCGGCGGCTCTATGGCGCCGCGGTAAATAAAGGGATATTTCTCTTTCTGCGACAAAACACTGTAATAGTTTTCAACCGTTTCCTGCCCGCGTTGCGCTTTCAGTTTAAAGATGGCGTCTTCATCGGCAACCAGCAAACGGGCCGTCTTTTCCAAAACGGAAACTTCTTCCGGCATATAGGGTGTGGGGTTGATATATAGCTCCCCGGCCCGATACGCATAGAGCCAATAGCCTTTATGTTTTCCAATGGCATTACCGGCCTGCGGAATATAGGGCTCAATATCACTGGCCAGGTTATTGTAATAAAACAGACTGCCATTGATCAGGGAATCGTCTATGGCCTGTTCAAAAGTATATTCACTTCCGCCGCTGACAATGCGCATATCCTTAACGGAAATGTCCCAGTTCCAGGGACTCCCGATCATATTCCAACCAAGGTTTAACGGAATTACACGTCCGGAATCGCTGTCAAAGGTTTTATAATTCGCCGTGTTGACGGCGGCGAACTTGTCCGTTACCATCCAGTAGGCATGCCCGGCTATCAGCGAGTCGGGCTTTACATTCACATAGGCATCCCGGTTCCAGTATTTAATCGCCCTGATCGATGACAGATCGACCTCGCCGGCGGCGGAAAGATCAAACGGAAGGGACAAGAATTGCCAGCGCTTTTTACGGATCACAAAACGAGGTGCCTTTACGGCAAAACGCAGCGAAACGGCATTTTCCGACAGACCGCCGTTATAGGCGGTATCCAGGGCGGCCACATCAAAGCGGTACAATCCTTCGGGCAGGGGATAAAAGGAGACCGAAGCGCTGTTAACCGTATCCTGTTGATAGAGTGCTCCGTTATGCGTCAGACGGTATTCATAACTCAACAACTTCGTTGGCGTTCCTATGGAACTGTTGCTAGTATCGTCACCGCTAAAGCGAATGGTTACCCCCGTTTGCAACAGAGTATCGGGATAGCTGCCCACTATGCGCGTAACCGGTTGCAGTAAATCGCGGTAAGAAACCAGCATGCGTAACAGCACCTCACGCTCGGAATCGGGATCGTTCACCATGCGCAGGCTAAAGCGCGTCGTATATATGGAGTCTTTTTCCAACCCCCGGGCACTTAGCTGCATGCGGAAAAAGCGGCTCTCCCCAACCTCAATGACCAGCGTATCGGGACTTATGGCCAGCCAGCTCACCCGCGGCTGGGATACCGAAACGGCAACCGGTAACGTCCCGGTGTTTTTTACCACCAAAGGACGTTGCAAGGTATCTCCTTGTCCCAGTTGAACGTTCAAGGTATCTTTTGTCAGGGAAAAAGCCCCGAAATCAATGCGTCCTTCAACAGCCGCGCCATAACCGATGGCCGCACCGTTGCTGTCCAGATAGGCCAGTTTATAGAAATAGTCGGTACCGAAAATCATGGAGCGGTCTTCATAGTCGTACACATCACGGCCCGAGGCATGTAAAAGATTCAGGGTGTCCGGTATAAAATCAGCCTCCGTACCGCGAAAAATGGCCATGCCGCCCCACAGCGAGCGACCGGAAACACTTTGCGGCGCCTGCCAGCTCAGCACCAGACTGGAATCCAGAACGCTGACCTCAACCTGGGGTGATTCGGCTATCATATAAGGCGCGCCCAGGTTGCCATACAGTCCGATATCGGAACGGGAAGCGGTGCCTTCATTCTTCACCGTCGGGTCCCCGGCGTCGATGAGCGGTGACCCCGCCGCCAACTTCAGATTCTCAAATCCGTCAACGCCCTGCTTAATACCCAGCGGATTGTATTGAAAAACGAACAAGGGGTCGAGCTGTCTGTTCCCCGGCCCGGCTACGGCCCCGCTAATGTTGTTTTGGTTACCCCAAAAATTATTATAACGAATCCGG
The DNA here is from genome assembly GCA_015493745.1 of Calditrichales bacterium. Classification (GTDB taxonomy): domain Bacteria; phylum Calditrichota; class Calditrichia; order Calditrichales; family J004; genus J004. The sequence goes on along the minus strand of WGCN01000088.1, from coordinate 17,952 downwards.
GCGGAGCCGTTCACATTGTTGATACCCGTACCGTTATCCACAAAAATAGAATTGTGTATCAGAAAGTCGCTGCCGTTATCCAAAACCACGGCACTGCCGTTGTTCGCCCCCAGGGAATCGTTGCCGATAAAAAGCGTATTGATAATTTCACCGTTGCTGTTATTTAGCTGAATACCGGTTTGCGCGTTTTCGGCCACGACGCTGTTTTCCAATGTGAGTTGCGCGTTGTTTAAGGCCCGCAAACCATACTCCCCGGCCAAGGATTTTCCAAGATAAACCAGCCGGGTTTTCAACTCGGAGTTTGAAAGCAAAATATTGGCGCCGCGGTTACTGTCCAGATGGGCATAGTCCATTTCCATCCGCGAGTTCAAAGTGACGGACAGGCCGGCTTCGCCACTTACGGCGTTGAGATTATTACCGCTGATATCCGCCGTATCAATTTTCACCTGCGAATGCCTGACGGACAGACCGGAGGCACTGTTTCCGGTTAAGACCAGTTGCTTAAAGACAACATCCAATGAGTCGCCCTCAATGCCCCGTTCATTGTCTTCCGCGCTAATATTCTTCAGCAATCCGTTTACACGGTTCAGGGCCAGTCCTTTGCTAAAACCCGTAACGCTCAAACCGTTGATATACAAGGAGTCGACCCGGTCAAGCATCAAACCGCTCCAACCCGTCAGGCTTTTATCATTGTTGATCACCCAGTTGGTAATGGAGATCTGCGCGGCGGCGGTAGCGGATAGCACTTCCCGGGCAAACAGATCCTGATCATCCGGCAAAAGGACAACCCGTGCCGAATCCCAGCTACTCAGTTTAAGGCTGTGCTTCACCGTCAGATTTTCGCGATAGACCGAACGACCGCTGACCATGACCGTATCTCCCTCGTAACTGTGGGCAATGGCCTGGCGTATGGTTTTAAACGGCTGTTGAAGGCTTCCGCTTTCCGCCGAAGCGTAAAAACTGCCGTCAACCCACCAGGCACGCGGATTCCGGGTTTTATTCTCCAGCAGTTGCCAGCGGGTGCTAACCTCTTCATCACCAAAAATAAGCACGTCACGGTCACCGTCACCATCTAAATCGGCCGTTATCAGTTTCTGCGCGTCAAAGCTTAGCTTCTGCGAGGACTTTTCCACCAGGGCCCCATCGCGGCTAAACCACAGATGCAGGGAAGAATCCGCCGTGAGGGTAATAATATCCAGATAGCCGTCGGAATTTATATCCGCCGCGGCAACGGCATTGACATTTGCACTGAAGTGAAGACTGTCACGTAACTGAAGAGCGGTGGAGGAAATCATGGCATAGACATCCACCCGGTCGGGCAGGCCATTGGCCGAGCCGGCCACGATGATTTCCCGGGATTCATCCTCTCCCCCCGTTTGCCATACATTGGCCGCGGACAGATCCTGCTGGTTGTTGAAAAAATTCACAGCCAGTTCATTGCGGGAGAAACTGTCCTTTTTATTCACCAGCACCGAAACCGCCGAAGTGCTGGAGACTTCGTTCACCAGCAAGTCCGGCAAACCGTCGGCGTCACTGTCCAGCACGCTTAAATGCGAGGGGCTGCCGCTTAAAAAGTTGGTCAGGGGACTGCCCAGACTGTAGGAACCGTTATAGCTGCCGGGATAGATGTCCACCGAATAGTTGCTGACATAATCACGCAACAGGGCAAAGTCCGGCACACCATCGCTGTTTAAATCCAAAATCAGCACATCCGCCAAATAGGCGCCGGTGTTAACATCCAGAGTGGAGGAGACGCCAAAACCATTGAAGACATCATAGGGAAATATCTCAATCGTTCCGTTATTCAAAAGGATGATTTCCGGCTGCCCGTCACCGTTAATATCGGCGATACGTAACACATTGTAAAAGGAAACGCCGGTTTGATGATTGATCTGATACATGCCGGAGCCGTTTCTTTTCAGAACAGTGAGTGTGCCCGATTCCAGCCGGACCAATTCGGGGATATGGTCTCCGTCAAAATCGGCAATGCGGAAGCGGACGCCGGATTCATTGACCTGCTGAAGCGCTGCCGGGATCAGTGTGGCCGCCCCCCGCAGGGAGGAAACGGTATATTGCCAGCTGTAACCCACAAAATTTTCACCGCTGCTTAATTCGATACGGTCGGTCAGGATCACCGTTACCTCTTCTCCGGCCATGAAGCTCTCATCCACCTGGATTAACAGGCGTCTGCCGCCGCTGTCATAGGCGAAGCGGGCATGATGCCTGCCGGAGCCTTCACCGTAAATAAAAATCGTATTGTTGTTCAGGGTCGCGGGATTCATATCCTTCTGAAAAAGAATGGAAATATCTTCCGCCGGATCAACATCGGTACGGAAAGGCCGGGGCTGCACAAAAAGCACCGAGTCCAGCCCGCTGGCTTTAACACCGATGCCAAAAGAGAGCATGGAGGGATCATTGTAATCAATCTGAATGCGCTTGCCGCTATCCTCAACGGTGCTGGGCAGGCTTTGCCAGCTTCCCTGGGCATCATAATAGGCTTTGATGGTATTGGGCAGCGGATTGCCCAGATAGTTCAATTCCGAGCTGTCCAGTAAAAAGGTCAGCTTCCCCACAGCCTCGGGCAGGATATTGCTCTGCCAGTTGAAGGTGTAGTTTTTCGGCAGGGAGACATCCGCACCGTCCAAAGCCACCATGGTATCGGGAAGCGTGCGTATGATAACGATACTGTCGGCTACCGGAGAAAGCCCTATACCCTCGCCCGCCGGGCCAAAGTCCAGGGAGCCGTCGGCAAACCATATCTTCGGCAACACATCCACCAGTTTTACCCGCGTATCGGCCGGGGTGGTGTCAAAGGTACTCCAACTGGTATTTATCTGGGGAATGTCCAGAGTACTGATGATGGACGACTGATCGTTGGTTCCCCAGTAATTATGGGCCAGGCTCAGATTGGAAATGCTGTTTTTGGAGGTGATGTTATTGATCTGCGAAGCGTTGCGGTTATGAAAAAAATTATTTCTCTGGGAAAAGGCGTCACCGATGGAGAGCTGGGTCACATTGTCAATATAGAGCGCACCGCCGTTGTTGCCGGCCTGGTTCCCGGAAACGGAATTGGACCACATGGTGATTGTGGCCGAAGAGATATCTTTAAGATAGATTGCACCGCCATCTCCCAGGGCATTATTGCTCACAATGATGTTTTCACGGATCAGCATGCCCGATGTGTTTTCAATAAACATCGCCCCGCCGGACTGATCGCTCTGGTTTTCGGCAAAGGTGTTATTTTCCACCACCGCTGAGATGACATCCTTGCCCTTATAATAAAAAGCCCCCCCGGTTGAGGAAGCCCTGTTATTGGTAAGGAAGTTAGCCGTGAAAACATTTTGGGTCAGGCTGTTGGTCGCCGAGGCGGAAACATACAGCGCGCCACCGCTATCGGCAACGTTACCGAAAAAACGGTTATTATAAACACGCAGGCCCGAGGCCTTAGCAAAATAGACCGCGCCGCCTGAACCGGACAGGGTTTGGTTGCGGAAGAAACGGCTGTAACGAATTTCAATGGAACCGGTGCTGTAAATACCGGCCCCCTTGTCCCCATAATTATCATAAAAATCACAATACTCAATCAGGGGACGTGTTGTGCCGGTAGTGGAAACGGTCAGCCCGCCGCCGCGATTACCGGTGACTTTATTCCCTCTGAAAACAACCCCGCGTAAGACCGGGGCCCCGCCCAGAATCTCCATGCCCGCGCCGTGCAGGGAGGTGTCGGCATGGGAAATAACCAGGTTTTCAAAACGCATGGCCCGTGAGGCCGGAACCGTACCGGGATCATAGCTGATAACCGCCCCGGCCTGTAAACCGCGGACATAGACGGTATCCGCCGGATCGGCGCCCCTAAGAACAAAATCTTCTTTATTTACGATAGAAATAGTTTCATTATAAGTGCCCCCCTTTATCTGCAGGGTATCGCCGGGGCCTGTTTTGCTAAGCGCAAAGCTAATGGTGGCATAGGGCAAGGATACGGAACCATCACCGGACGTATCACTACCATCCGTCGCAACCCAAACATTTATAGCTGCTTTTAATTCCGTTGGTTTTACAAATCCCTGTAACACAAATAATACGAGCATTCCATAAAAAAACAGACGGATAACGCTCTTGTTTTTCATAAATTCACCCCAATACACCATATTTTATAAAATGAAACAAAAATATCCCTTTAAATGCCCCACAATAACAATGACAATAGTCACAAATGGTAAAATAGAGTGCAACCCGGGGTAAGGGTAAAAAGATACGATAACAGAATCACGAAACGCATTAAGACCCGTAAATTACCGGGTAAGCGGTAGCGGATTTTACGGGGACTTTCAAACCCTGACCGGAAAATATATCCGCTGCCGTCAGCCGGATTTATAGCGGGAGAATATAATCATCGCGGGGGCTTGTTTTTACCGTTGGTATAAATTATTTCAAGTTCCCGGGATTGAGTCCTTTAAGATCCTCCACCACGAACATACCATCCTTGCGGATAAGGGTATCATCGAACCAGATTTCCCCTCCGCCGTATTCCGGCCTTTGTATGCACACCATGTCCCAGTGGATATTGGAACGGTTGCCGTTATCGGCATCTTCATAGGCCTGACCCGGTGTGAAATGAAAAGAGCCCTCGATCTTTTCGTCGAACAGAATATCCAGCATGGGTTCGCGTACCCAGGGGTTGAAACCGATGGCGAATTCGCCCACAAAACGGGCACCGTCATCGGTATCCAGAATCTCATTCAGACGCTTATTGTTATTGGCCGTCGCTTCCACCACCTTGCCGTTTTTAAAGACCAAGCGGATATTGCTGAAAACCGTTCCCTGATAGATGGTATCGGCATTATAGTGCAGCACACCATTGACGGAATCCTTCACCGGTGCGGTAAAGACTTCCCCATCAGGGATGTTAAACTCACCGGTACAGGGAATGGCCGGGATGCCTTTTATGCTGAAGGTCAGATCGGTACCGGGCCCCTTGATATGTACCCGGTCCGTTGCCTCCATGCGTTTTTTCAGGGCTTCGGCGGGGGCGACCATTTTGTCGTAATCCATAGTACACACGTCAAAGTAAAACTGCTCAAAGGCTTCGGTGCTGCGCCGGGCCTGCTGGGCCATGGAAGGGGTCGGCCAGCGCAGAACCACCCATTTTGTTTTGGGTACGCGTATCTTAAAATGTACCGGTTTCAGCCAATGTTCTTCATAAAGTTTCATTTTCTGCGCCGGCACATCGGAAAGTTCGGAGATATTATTGCTGCCGCGCAAACCGAAATAGGCCTGCACCCTGTCCATGCGATAGGATTCCACCTCGCCGATCAGCTTAATATTATCCGCATCCGTATCCTTAAGCAACTCACGTTGCAAACTGTTATGTTTTACCGTTACCAGCGGGCGTCCGCCGGCCTGGCGTATGGAACGGATCAGGGCAATGACCATGGCATCGGGAATGTCGACGGCCTCAATCAGGGCATACTCGCCCGGTTGTATATGTGTGGAATGGTTGACCAGAACATGGGCCAGTTTATCGTACCGGGGATCATTCATTTTTTTATCCTTTTATAGATTGTTTCCATAAAAGGAATTTAGGAATTGGCCCGCAAAAGAAAAAATTGTTTTAGGGGAAAAGTCCCGGATAAAGCGGAGCCGCTGTTATCAATGTTCGCCCCATACCTTTTCACCGGCGGCGATAGCGATATCCAGCTTGTTCTGCGACGGCGGCAGGGGGCAGGTGGCATAGGGTGTAAACACACAGGGCGGATTATAGGCACGGTTAAAATCGATCCATGTAACCCCCTGCTCATTGACCAGCGGCGCCGTTAAAAAGCGGCCGGCGCCATAGGTGCTTTCACCATTGGTGTTATCGCCAAAGATGATAAAATATTCCTTATCTCCTTCGGCGGCAATGGGATCCAGCGAGAATTCACGACCTTCCAGGGTAAACACCAGTTTCCCGGGGCTGGGTTCCTCAACAATCTGCCCTAACACGTTGGGCACGGACAGGGCCTTGCTGCTCTCGTGGGGAACCAGGCGGGCCCGGACACGCCATTTTAAATCCACGGGAAAGCGCTTGATACCCTTAAAATCCTTCAGGACACGGCTGGCGCTGTTTTTCAGACGAATGCCGTACCTGTCTTCCCTTTTGATCACATACCAGGAGTAAGTTTCCCATTTTAAAATATCGGGTGTCCCTGACACATCGGGTCGCAGTGAGGCTTCCCTGACCGGCTTGTCTCCCATATGAACCGTCACCCGGGGATCGATTTCCACCGTTACCAGGGAATCCTTAAAAAGGAAGCGGCCAATGTGCGCCGGCATGGCGGCGGGAAATATCAGGTCATTATCTCCGGCGCTGCCAAAACGGTTTTCTCCCGTTTCCAGCCAAAACAGCCCCTCGAGGGAGAGCCAACTGTCCGCTTGGGTTAAACTGGTGATCCGGTTTTTGTGCCACTCTTCGATACCGGCCAAATAGCTTTTCTCGTCAAACTCCTGTTTTTGACAAGCGATGCTTACGCCAAAAATCATAACAGACAGGACAATCCGCAAGCTACGCATCTTTCTCCTTCCACGTTTCTATATATTCCCGGCCGATGATTTCCGTAAGCTGGTTTTGCAATTGCACCATCTGGCTGTGGGCCAGTCTTTTTCCGCCCTGGGCGATCAGGTAAAAAACCAGTTCCAGCAGTATGGCCACCGGAACGATCCACAAGGCCCAGGCCGGTTGTTTAAGACTCCATTGGGACAGCCCCCAAAACAGACCGATCAAACCGCTAAACCCTATGCCCATATAAAAAAACATGAACATGGTCCACACGGCCGGCCGCGGCCCGAAGTGCCCCTTTAGCAGACTGCGCTCTCCCTCGGCGATTATTTCCAGTGAAAGCTGCGGCGACCAGTAATGGTGTTCCTCGGCGGGAACACAAAGGGTCAGGTGCTGACCAACCATCTCTTCACCGCAACCGTTATTATTATTTTTTAAATACTTTGAGAAGCGTTCGACCAGGGCCGGTTGTTCCAAATTCACATGCCACTTAAAGCGTGGTCTTAGTTCCAATCCACTCATGAAAACCCTAAACGAAAATCATCCACAAATTATTTCAGGACTTTTCGCATCACTTCAATAAGTTGCGCCGCCTTGTACGGTTTTTGTAAAAATGCGGCCAACCCCTTGCCCACAAATTGGCTGGTGGCATCCTGTTCATTATATCCACTGGATAAAATAACTTTTACCGAGGCCTTTATGCGCCGGAGTTCCCGGAATGTTTCGATACCATCCATGCGGGGCATGGTCATATCCAGCAAAACAACATCTATTTCAGCGGCATGGGCTTTAAACAGCTCCAGGGCCTCTTTACCATCATGAGCTATTAAGGTTTTCATACCGGTTCGTTTAAGGGTTTCCGCGGCCAGCAAGCGGATGGTTTCCTCATCATCCACGATAAGCACGCCACCGTTGCTCTTCCAGTCGTCCATCTGCTTGTCCGGTTTAACCAGGCTCTCCATGGCCTTATCCGTAACCGGAAAAAGTATTTTAAAGGTGGAGCCTTTGCCCGGCTCACTGTATACCTTTATGGCCCCCTTATGCCCGCGTATAATACCCAAAACCGCCGCCAGGCCCAGCCCCCGTCCGGTAAATTTTGTGCTGAAAAAAGGATCGAATATTTTTTGCCGGGTTTCTTCATTCATACCGACCCCGGTATCGGAAACTTCCAAATAGACATAGGGTCCGGGCTTTAGCTTGTCATCCAGATAGGTCTCCGTCAAATAGTTTTCATCACAATCCATGACGCCGGTCGTAACAGAAACGATACCGCTTTTCTTGCCGATGGCATCCGAGGCGTTTATAATCAGATTCATGATCACCTGCTGGATTTGCGCCGTATCCACTTCAACCGCGGGCAGATTTTTTTCCAGATTGTACTTCATCAGCACCTTCCGCGAGATGGAGGACTCCAGCAGGGTACCTATTTCCTCGACAATCTCGTTTAAGTCCAGAGACATGACGGTAAAGCGCCCCTTACCGGAATAGGCCAGTAACTGGCGGCACAGGTCGGCGGCGCGCATGGCCGAGGATTCTATACTCTTAACATTTTGCATGGCCGGGTGGGCCTGGGTCAGGAGCATCTCGGTCAGACCCACATTTCCCAAAATGCCGGTGAGCAGATTATTGAAGTCATGGGCGATCCCCCCGGCCAGCACCCCCAGACTTTCCATTTTTTGGGCATGTTGAATCTGCAGCTCCAGATTGCGTTTTTCCTCTTCGGCGGCTACGACGGCGCTGATGTCGCGTACCTGCCCCATCACAAAAGACTTGCCGCCTATTTCTATAGGGAAACCGGATATTTCGGCGTGAAAGATACTGCCATCCTTGCGCTTCAACAGGGCCGTCCTCCGGCCTTTCTCACCGGAAACGATCCTGGGGAATAAAACCGGATCTTCCTCCGGGGCCAACAAGTCAAAAACCGTCATATTCAGAAGTTCCTGATGCGAGTAGCCGGTCATTTTCTCCATGGCATGGTTTACCAGAATATATTTTCCCTTTATATCGGCCATGGCCATGCCGTCCTGGGCTTCTTCAACCACAATACGGAACAGCCTTTCGCTTTCCGCCAGTTTCTTTTGCGCTTGCAACCGTTCGCTGATATCCCGGCCTATACTTAAAAACTGATAGGGTTTCCCTTCGGCGTCTCTCATCAGGATGGCGTTTATCTCCAGGGTTTTTGGTTTCCCCTGTTGGGTTACGGCATAAACAATCCCATGAAACTCCCCTTTTTCTACGGCCGTCTCTATCATCGTTTGGACCTCATGACGGTGATCCCGGGCCACAAAATCGAAACCGGAACGACCGATCAGGGAAGCGGGCTTTTTAAAGCCATACAGGGCGGCGGCCTTTTCATTGGCAAAGGTGATATTGCCCTGCATATCCAAAGCCATAATGGCATCCGGCGAGGCCTGAATCAGCGACCGGTGCATCTGCTCACTGGCGCGTAACTTTTCCTCATCCTTCCGGCGTATAACGGAGATAGCCAATTGATTGGCCAGTGTCTGTAAAAAAGATTTCTCGAATTCACTGAAAGAATGCCGCTCGTTATAATAAAGCATGAACTTGCCCATTAAGCGGCCGCGATGGGTCAGGGGGATAAAAGCAATGGACTGAATCGATTCCTTGTCTAATACCGACCGATAAGCCCGTGTTTTGGAATGGGTGGCCGCATTAACAATATAGAGAGGTTTCGGATTACGCGCTTCCGGTCTCCAGGGAGAATGGCCCTGAACAGCCCGGCGATAGGCAGCGGACAAACCCATCCAGGCCACAAAGCGCATCTCTTTTGTTTCATCCATCAAAAGGATGGAAGCTCTCGCAACCCCCAGCCCGTCTTTTAAAGCGTTTAGGGCAAATTTAAAGATGGCCTCCGGAGAATCGGCATGACTGATGGCCCCGGAAAGCTTAAGCAGTATCTCCTGCTGCTTTAACCTGAGATCCAACAATTCCGCCGACCGCCGCCGCTCGCTGATATCATGGACAATGATAAACATAAACCGTTCGCCGGCCACCTCGATCGGCGAGGCGTAAACCTCCACATCACGGATTTCTCCCGAAGCCAGGCGGTGTTTAAACTGAAAGTACGTTTGGGGACGGCTCATCGCCTCAACCATCATTTTTTTCCGTTCTTTCACGGAAACCAGATTTATCTGCCCCATATGCATGGTAAACAGTTTTTTACGGGAGTAGCCGTAAAAACGGCTGGCAGCCGGGTTGGCGTCCAAAATCTGCAAATTCCCGGGATTTACGATCAGCATGGGCGCCTTATTGTCTATAAAGATTTTTCGAAAGCGTTCCTCGCTGGCCAGCAGCTGCTTTTCGGCTTCACGTTGTTTGCTGATATCCTCGGCCACGCTCAGTATGCCCGGACGGCCATCGGGCAGGGTAATCCTTTTTTCATTCAGACGCACCCAGGCCCGACGGCCATCCTTACGGCGGCTGACCACAACATGGGATAACAGCTTACCCGACAGTATTTCCCGAATATTCCGGTTGACCACCGCCTTACTGCTTTCATTGCCGGAAATGATGGATATATGTCTGCCGATCAACTCGCTACTGCGATAACCCGTTATTTTATAGTAGGCCGGGTTTGCTTCAACGATGACGCCCTTTTCATCCAAAATCAGAAAACCCATGGGCGAAAGCTCTACCAGGTCTTCGTAAAAATTTTCACCGGTATATTTTTTGCCCTTGGCGGGGGATTCCTTTTTCTTTGCTACCATCCGGACCTCTGTTTTCTAAAAAGTATTGATACCCTGCTAAATTGTTAAAATCCACTCATATTCCCAAACTTATTTCTAATTTATTCACTATATTATACCAGTATTTTCACATCCATAAAATAATTATAGTGATAAATACCCTTAACACCTTCCTCGCACCAGGGATGGGCCAAAGTGTATTATCCGTTTAATATTCATTTTTTCTCCGGGTCAAAAGATGACGAGTAATGAAGAAATGTATAAAATGTCCGTTTTGATTGTTGATGACGACGCCCAGTGGATATTACAATTAAAAAGGCAGCTAAAGGAAGAAAAGATCGGCCTGACCTACTGCTCTTCCCTATCCGGAGCTGTGGAACTGCTAAAACAACATCGCTTCAGCGCCGCCGTTATCTGCTTTGACCTTCCCGGTTTGCAGGAACACCTACCCGGTATTTCTTTCACAAACATCTGCCCGACGCTGCCTGACATCATCGCTACCGGCAGGAAAGCCGAAACTGACTACCCGTTTTCCCCCGACAGCGAACACAGTGACTATCTCCAAAAGCCACTGAAACCTCAATCTCTGGTTTCCCGCTTATCACAGCTTTTACACGAACCCTGTCCGGATTGTCACCGGGCTTTATTAAAAGAAACGGTTCTGCGAAAAAAAATGGAAACACGCCTGCGGAAAAAAATTGATGAACTACAGTTTATCGATAACATTAACAAGGCTTATCTGAACGAACGTTCCCTGTCTGAAATTTTAGATATGTTTTCCACCGCTTTCCGTAAGCTGTCCGGTAAGGGCAATCTTTCCCTATATACGTATGACCCAGAATCCGGCCGGCTCATCAGGGAATATTTCAGCCTGAGATATTCGGCCCGGCGCAAAGTCGAGAAACTGTTGCAAGTGACCATCAAGGAATCCGCTCCGGTTATTAAACCGGGACCCGTTTTAAAAAGCATCCTCTCTTCTCAACAAAGTTATTTTACAACAGCCCCTGACAAAATTGTTGAAATTTTCAATGAATTCATTGAGGATGTCTCGCAAAAAAAAATCATCTATTCCTTTCTAAAAATGCTTCGTGTAAAGCTATGCGGGCTTATTCCCCTGGTGGCCGATGGAAAGGTTATCGGTATTGTTGTTTTTATAAAGCCGGATACGATATTGAACCAGGACGAACAACAGCGGCTGGAACGACTGGCCAATCATATCGCGCTGGCCCTGGCCCGCATAAAAAAGGATAACCTTCTGAAACAACAAAAAGAGGATTTGAATTTTCTAAACGATATGAACCTGGCACTGAACCGGGGCGATGATCTGGATCAGATACAGCATCTGTGCCAGCAACAGCTTAAGGAGCTTTTTGATTGCTCGGGCAGCCAGCTTTATATGTTTGACGCTTCATCAAACCGCTTAAAACTAAAAAATATAAATTTATCCCAAACCGTTATCGCCGGTATTGAAAAATTATGTGGCATAACGCTTAAGGAAATCTATATTTCACTATCGGACGAAACTCTTTACGGCCAAATTTTTTCCAGCGCCCGGGTTCACGTACATACCGAAATAAAAACCATTCACCGACTGATCGAGGAGTTTATCCCCAGCATCGCCGAACCGGACACCCCCAGGTATCGTTTTCTGCAAAGCATTATCCCGCAAATCACCGAAATGATCCCCATAAAAACGACGGTTAACTTCCCGCTGATTTTCAAGGGCATAAAAATCGGCCTCTTCGACGTCCATCGTTCTTATCCTTTTTCAGAAAAGGAAATCGACCGTCTTAAGGTAATTGTTCAGAGTATAACCACCGTACTAAAGAAAAAAACGGATGAGGTGGCCTTTCAGAAAAGTGAACGGGAACGGAAAGCCCTGATCAATGCCATACCCGATTTGATTTTTTTGGTGGACTACCGGGGGCGCTTTCTTTCATACCATGGAAACGGTGTAACCAAGTTGTATGTGGAGCCTGATCAGTTTATAGGAAAAACAATTACTGAAATCATGCCGGAAGATGTGGCGGTTCAAGCCATGGACTGTATCAACAAGACTATCCGTAACGGTGAAAACAACCATTTTGAATATGCTTTAAGTATGAATGGAACAACTCTCTATTTTTGGGCACAAATGGTAAAAGTACCCGAGAATAAGGTTTTGATTCTGACCCGGGACATTACGCCTTATAAAACCATGGAAATCGAACTGCGCCATGCGCACAGGAATCTTGAGTCCCGCATAGAAGAACGGACAGCCTCTCTTAAAAAAGCCATGGACTCCCTGTCGGAAAGCCGTGAAAAATATTATAGTCTGTTCAGCGACGCCCACGATATGATAAACATACTCGATACAGAGGGTATCATTCGCGATGCGAATGTTTCGGAGCTGGAAACGCTCGGTTATGCCCGGGAGGAATATATCGGACACTGTTATCTTGATATCATTCATCCTGATTTTCGCAGCCGGACGCGTGACTATCTCGAAAGCGTATCGTATAACCATAATAAAGAGTTGTTTGAAACATGCCTGTTAACCAAAGCCGGGAATGATATTTATGTGGAGGTGATTATCACCCCCCAGTACAAGAACGGCAAAATATATAGCCTGCGTACCATCTCCCGTGATATTACCGCCCGGCAAAAGGCTGAGCAACGGGCTGTTAAAATCAGCGAGGATGAGCAAAGGCGGCTGGGCAGGGAACTGCATGATGATATTGGGCAGGATATTACAGGTATCGCTTTGTTAACCAAAGCGTTAGAAAAAAAAGTACGACCCGGCGAGGAAGAATTTAAAAAGGATTTACAGAATATCATAAATATTTCCAACCGGACACGAAAAAAATTAAGAGGTCTGGCCCAGGGTCTTTATCCGGCAAAACTTGAGATCGGCGGACTGGAAACCGCCCTACGGGAAATGGCCGAAAACACCGAATTTATGCACAACACCGCATGTAACTTGTTATGTGATCCGGATTTGGGAATCAGAAAACCCGATGAAATCCATATTTACCGGATTGTGCAGGAAGCGGTCTCCAACGCCGTAAAACATTCCCGGGCGGGAAATATTAAAATAATTTGCCGTAACGGTCAGGACAATGTTTCTTTTTCCGTGGAAGATGACGGCATCGGCCTGGGCGCAAACAGTCACAATGGCGAAGGACTCGGCTTTTTTATCATGAAAAACCGGGCGAAAATAATCAATGCTATCCTAAAAATAAACAACGGCAAGCCAAAAGGAACCGTTATACAATTACATGTCAGGAAAGAGGGGAATTACCATGACAGCTGAAACTCAAAAAAATAGTATCCTGATTGTTGATGACCACCAGATCGTTCGTACAGGGTTAAAGCGGCTTATCGAGAGTGAGCCCGATCTTTCGGTATGCTGTGAGGCCGGGAATGCCCAGGAGGCCCTGGATCATCTGGAGAATAAAAAACCGGACCTGATGATTCTTGATATTTCATTAAACGGTATTGACGGTATCGAACTGACCAAAAGCGTAACCAAGCGTTTTCCCAATGTATTGATATTGATTTTTTCCATGCATGATGAATCCCTCTTTGCCGAAAGATGTCTTCATGCGGGAGCCCACGGCTATATAATGAAACAAAATGAAACGGATAAGCTGATTGAAGCCATCCATAAGATTTTGGCCGGAAACATTTATCTGAGTGAAGCATGCCAGTCCCAGATCTTAAAAAAAGTTACCCGTGGAGAGCATTTAAAGGAATACTCTTTTATGGAAAAATTGAGCGACCGGGAATGGATCGTCTTCGAGCTTATCGGTAAGGGCTATGGTACCAGGCAAATTGCGGAAAAGTTAAGCCTGGGGATCAAGACCATTGAAACCCACAAGGAAAAGATCAAGAAAAAATTGAATCTGAAAAATGCCGCGGAGCTTGCTCAAAAAGCGACCTTTTGGACTCTCCCAAAAACCAGGGGGCTCGAAGAAGAACAGGCTTAGTTTTAAACTTTTCCGGCACTATAAATCATAGAGACAGCCAGTATTCCCCGTCCGGGGAGCCCGCTTAAGGGAATCCCCCATATTCAAATAGGGGTGTGTTTAGCGCCCCATATCCTCCTAACAGCTAAAGATCGGGGTTTTACATCAGATAATGGACATATTCAACAGCCTTTTACCGGCAAATGGATGAAAACAAAGCCGACATCATGGTTTCCATAAAACGTCCGGATCAATCATTATCCTTGAGGGGAGGAGCATGATAAAATGCTATCCAAAGCTGAAAAAACACAGCCAGACATTCAATAAGCTGATAGGCCAATATATATCCCTTGTAAACCAAACCCTTTCCAATGACAAGATCATCCATTCCATTCCGCCCGACCAGTATGGACGAATTCATGTCATCAATGAGTACCTGGCCAGTTTGAAAATTGCCTCTACCTCCTTCCTGGAATACACACGACTCATCATTGAGTTTTGTGAAATTTCCAAATCCGCTTCAAAACAGCAGGATGATATTTTTTATACCCGCATTTCTTCCGTATTCAACTTTGGCAATAACCTCGGTTACCTGGTAGACAAGATCAGGGAGGATTTGGAAGAAATCAACACAAAAAACATAACAAACATCGCGGAGATGCTACACCGTATAGAAGGCATAACCTGTAACTTTACAGTTGCCGTTAACGAAACGGCTCAACGGAGCAAAGAATGTTATGACAATCTTCGCTCTACACAAAAAGGAGCGCATACTCCTTTAAAACCGGTTTTACAAATGTCATACTTTGGGAGAAACTGACCGGCGAATATAAAAAGGACTTTATCATGGCTGGGATCAGGAATTTGAAAATCCGTTCAAAGCTGATAGTAATGTTGATAATCCCGCTGTTAGGATTGATTTTTTATTCACTAAATACAATTTTACAAAGTGCTGATACATCGGACGAAATGGACACTCTGTATGATATGACCCTCCTTTCGGTCAAATTGAGTGCCCTGGTTCACGAACTCCAGAAGGAGAGGGGAACTTCTGGAGTTTTTTTAAGCAGTGGCGGACAGCTTTTTTTCCATGAACTCAGAGAGCAGTATAAAAAGACAGACCTGAAATACAATACATTAAAAGCCTTTTTAAATAAATACCCGCAACGTTTCAGCGATACCATTACAGTCAAAGTGATCGATGAGCTCGGTCATCTTGATGATTTCCGGGCCCGGGCAGGCACCCTCTCCCTTTCGGCGAATGATGCCATCGGTTATTATTCCCACATCAATGCCGGCATCCTGGAAATAATCTCCGGTATCGCCCGCATGAGCACCCGGGCCGGTCTGGCCCGGCAGAGCATGGCCTATGTCTATTTTTTACAAGGAAAGGAAATAGCCGGACTTGAGCGGGCCCTCTTAAGCAGGGTGTTTTTTAAAGATCACTTTTCCGATAATCATTTCCGGGAATTTGTGACCCTTGCAGCCCTCCAGAAAAATTACTTTGACTCCTTTAAATTTCTGGCCGGAAAAAGGCATAAGGCCCTTTTTTCCACACGCATGACCACCCCGGATGCCGAAGAGACAAAAGTTTTTCGTAAAGCAGCCCTGGACAACCACTCCACGGGTGGTTTTAATATCGACCCGGCTAAATGGTTCTCTGCCAGCACGAAAAGAATAAATATCCTCAAATCCATCGAAGAAGAAATTACGAACGACCTGTTACAGACGGCCTCCGGTCTGAGCGGTTCTGCCAAGGATTCTCTCTTCCTGGCGTTTTCCCTGGCGGCCCTGGCCTTGGTGTCTACCCTGCTGATCGGGATGCTTATCTCACGCAATATTACCGGGGCCCTCAAAGAGGTTACCACGGCGGCGGAAGATATCGCCCTGGGCCGTATTGACATCAACCTGCAATATGACAGCAGTGATGAACTGGGACAACTAATCCACTCCTTCTCCAGGATCGTTGACGCCCAAAAACAAAAAATATCCGCGGCCCGGGAAATTGCTGCCGGAAATCTGGATATCGCTATTTCATCCACTTCCCGGGAGGATACCTTATCCCTTTCCATGGAAAGCATTCTTTTAAACCTGCAACATTTAGAGCAGGAATTACATGACACCATCCGGGCACAAACAGAAGGCCGGCTGGATGCCAGATGCCGGACAGAAAAGGCTGAAGGGGCCTATGCCCGCCTGTTAGCCGGGGTCAATGAGGCTCTGGACGCCGTAACTCATCCCCTTTTGCTGAGCACTAAAATAATAAAGGAATATGCTGCCGGAAACCTGGCGCAATCCATGCCCCGGCTTCCGGGACAGCAGCGTGTGCTGTCCGAGGCCATTAACACCATTCAGGTAAACATAGAAGAACTCATTCGCGAGGGCATATATATCTCGAACGAGGCCTCGGCCGGGCATCTTCATATACGCGGGGATACCGGTAAATTTAAAGGCGACTATCTAAAAATCATCGCCGGGTTCAACAGCACCCTTAACGCGGTAACCGAACCGATAAATAAATTGAAGAAGGTGCTGGCCATGGTGGCTCATGGAAACTTAACCGTATCCATGGATGGCGATTATAAGGGGGATTTTTCCGCCTTGTCTTCCTCTTTTAACGACACGGTCAACGCTTTGGCAACAACCCTGTCGCAGGTTGCCTTATCGGTCGGACACGTTTCCGCCGTATCGGAACAATTGTCCGGTTCCAGCCAGGCCCTTTCCCGCGGGGCGGCCGATCAGGCCGGTTCATTGCAGGAAACAAGCGCTTTTATGACCGAAATATCAGCGCAATCATTGCAAAATTCACAAAGCGCCGGTAAAGCCCGTGACCTGTCGGCCCATGTTAAAGAGGTGGCCGAACAGGGAAACGAAATGATGCTGGAGATGCTGGAATCCATGAAACAGATCAATAGTTCTTCGGAACAAATATCGCGGGTTATAAAGGTTATCGATGAGATCGCTTTTCAAACCAATTTACTGGCGCTGAATGCCGCGGTGGAAGCGGCCCGGGCCGGGACACACGGCAAGGGATTCGCCGTGGTGGCCACGGAAGTACGCTCACTGGCACAACGCAGTGCCACGGCCGCCAGGGAAACGGCTCTTCTTATCGAAGGTACGGTACAAAAGGTACAAAACGGAAATGAAACCGCGCAAAAAACGGCAGAATCACTCTCCAGGATTATCGAAGGCATCATCCGGGTGAATACTATGGTTGCTGAGATATCCACGGCCTCCGAAGAGCAGGAACAGGGCACCGAACAGATCAGCCGGGCTTTAAGCCGCATTGACCGGATAACCCAGGCCAATAATGCCACCGCCGGAGAATGTGCCTCGGTAGCGGCAGAGCTGACCTCCCAGGCAAGCAAACTGGAACAATTGGTTGGTAAGTTTCAGTTAAGAAAAACATCCCGGGCCCGGAATGCGCCCCTGAAGGAAGCCGTGTTAAATTAAAGCTGAAGACAGCGCCCGGGCTTATGGTCGTACTTTTCGCGGTATACCGCCTTTGTATCCGTATCCCGGCGTATCAATTCCTCCTTCAGGCTTGACCTGTATCACCATGCCTTAACGATAGCCCTCTAAATTATCTCTCTTTCAATAAACGGGGAAAAACCGTAAAATAGAGCATAAAAAACAATCGCGCATTCATATCCGCGCGGGATTCTTCGATAATGGCTTTCTGAGCGGAATTATTCATGGCAAAACATACACAAAATATACATCCCGTCTTTGAGCGCATGCTGGGCCGGGCCGACAAGGCCGC
>WGCN01000087.1 GCA_015493745.1 Calditrichales bacterium | reverse complement strand
ACACTAATGGAAAAACAGAAAAAAGCAGTTGCCGTTTTGGCGGAGTTTAAGGATCCCGCGGACTTACTCCATGCCGCCGAAAAAGTCAATGAAGCGGGATACAAAGCTTATGATTGTCATTCACCCTTTCCCATTCACGGCATGGATGACGCCATGGGTGAAAAGCGTTCGCCCCTGGGGTGGATCGTGGGTACCGTAGCCTTTATCGCTTTTCTGGGCATGATGGCTTTTCAGGGATGGACTTCGGCCATTGACTACCCCCTGATACTGTCCGGTAAGCCCCTGTTCAGCTATCAGACCTTCGGGGTGGCCAGTTGGGCGGTAATGGTACTGACCTCGGCCATTACGGCCGTGGTGGTCATGTTGGGGTTAAACGGGCTTCCTCGCCTGCATCACCCTCTCTTTTATTCGGATAATTTCGGAAAATTCTCCGATGATGGCTTTTTTGTAAGTATTGAAGCTAAAGATCCCCTGTTTCACAGTGAAAAGACACAACAGTTCCTGGAATCTATCGGTGGAAAAAACATAGAGTTATTGGAAGAATAACATGATGAAGGATAAAGTAGTGAAAAAACATATAAGACATTCGTGGCTAATGTATGCGTTTTTGGCCATCTTATCGGTAACAATGATGAGCTGCATGCGTGGAAAGCCTTCCGAAAAACCGCCTATCCATCTTAATCCCAATATGGATGACCAGGCCCGCTATGACGCCATGGAGGCCAGTCCTTTTTTTGCCGACGGTCGCGCTATGCGTATGCCGCCGGAAGGAACGGTTGCCCGCGATGATTTTCATGAAAATGATGCCCTTTTTTACGGCAAGGATGAAAAAGGTGATTTTGTTAAGCGTATTCCTGTTGAGGTAACCGAGGCGCTGATGACCCGAGGCCAGGAGCGTTATAATATCTTTTGTGCTCCGTGCCACAGTAAGGCCGGTGATGGAAATGGCATCGTTCCCAAAAGGGGATTCCTCAGACCGCCTTCTTTCCATCAGCAGAATATTATCGATTATACGGATGGCCAGTTGTTCGATATCATCAGCAACGGGATACGCAATATGCCGGCCTACCGTAAACAAATTTTCAATGTAAATGACCGCTGGGCCATTGTAGCCTATGTGCGGGCTCTGCAACGTACGCAAAATGCAAAACTGGCCGATATCCCGGCAGACAAAGTTAACCAGCTAAAGTAAGAGAAAATACTATGAACTTTGATTCATCCAATTATAAATTTACACAAGCGGGTTCTATTGGAAAAATTTCCATGATCGTCGGTATTCTTATGCTGGCTGTCAGCGCCTTTGGCTTTGTGACTAATTCCAAAGAATTTTATGAAGCCTATCTTATAGGCTATATGTTCTGGCTTTCCCTCGCTTTGGGCGGACTGTTCTTTACGCTGATAAACCATCTTTTTGGCAGCGAATGGAATATTGTTATGCGCCGGATTTCCGAAGCATTGATGCAGACATTTCCCCTGCTGGCCGTTTTGTTTATCCCCCTTTTATTTGGCATGCATGATCTTTACCACTGGACACATGAGGATGTCGTGGCCACGGATGCGATCCTGTTGGCCAAGGCCGGTTACCTGAATGTACCCTTTTTCATGGTACGCATAGTCATATATTTCGGTATCTGGATTTTTATGAGCCGGTTGATGTATAAGATGTCTCTCAAGCAGGATACGGAGCCATCCGAGGAACTGATCATGTCCATGCGGCGCCTGAGTGCTCCCTTTATGATTATTTATGCCCTTTCAACCACATTTGCCTCTTTTGATATTCTGATGTCGCTGGAGCCGCACTGGTATTCCACCATCTACGGTGTCTATTTTTTCGGAGGTAATTTCCTGGCCGTGATAAGTTTTACCATTCTTTTTGCCAATTTTCTGCGCAAAAAGGGAATACTGGAAAATATCATTACCGTGGAACATTACCAGGATCTGGGTAAACTGCTCTTTGCCTTTATTATTTTCTGGGGATATATCGGTTTTTCTCAATATTTTTTGATGTGGTATGCCAATATTCCCGAGGAAACGGTCTATTATCTGGATCGCTGGGAAGGCGACTGGAAAATTATTACCATGATACTGGTGCTCGGGCACTTCCTGATTCCCTTTCTGGCCATTCTGCCACGTATGGCCAAGCGGAACTTAACCTGGCTGAGCCTGGTGGCTTTATGGGTGATGGTCATGCACTTCTTTGATTTGTACTGGCTTATCGCACCAACATTTTATGATGTGGAAACACCCTTTTCCTGGATGATCTTCAGTGTGCTTCTCGGAGTTGGCGGATTGTTCTTTTGGAACTTCTGGTCAACCTTTACCGCCCATCCGGTGGTTCCGGCGAATGACAGACGCTTTGAAGCTTCCGTTCATTTTAAAAACGTTTAATTCATTTAGAGAAAGAGTACCATGAGTAATGCCGTAAGTTATGAGAAGAGTGATGTTAATGTTAAAGTGATGAGTATCGTTGCTGTGTTATTGGTTCTTTTGATAGCCAGTTTTGTTATTCTCCTCAATGACTACTTCGTTTATAATGTGGAAAAGGTTGAACTCCGTGAAGAATTGCCTAATCCGGAACTGGTAAAAATTCAACAGGCGGAAGAAGCCGAACTTAGCGGCTATGGTATTGTAGATAAGGAAAAGGGCCTCTATAAAATTCCGATTGATCAGGCGATGAAAGTGGTCATTTCGGAGTATGCCCATTGATTTTTGCGAGGAATATAGCTTTTTTACTCCTGTCATTTTCTCTTTTGTTTGCACAAAGGGTCAGAGACGATGTGCAGGAATTAAAAAAGATCGGTGTGGATGAACACCTTGGGGAGTTTATTCCCCTGGATATCCCGGTTATAACAACCGCCGGAGATACCGTTCAGCTGGCCACTATATTCCAAACCGGGAAACCCGTTCTTTTTACATTAGCCTATTACGAATGTCCCATGCTCTGTTCCATGGTGCTTGACGGTGTTGCGCAAAGTATCAATACTTTGAACTGGGAATCTAAAAATCGCTATCAGGTCGTAACCATCAGCATAGACTCGGCGGAAACGCCGGCGCAGGCTAAAACGAAGCGGGAAGCATATATTAACAGGGCGGTGGATACCAGTTTGAAATATAACTGGTCATTTTTTACCGCACCCCAAAGCACAATCGACACCTTATCCCGTGCCTTGGGTTTCCAATACTATTATGTGGAAGAAACGGATGAATTTGCACATCCGGCGGTGGTCTTTATCCTCTCTCCGGAGGGGAAAATATCACGCTATCTGTATGGTCTGAACTATGAGCCCAAGGATCTTAAGTTCGCGCTCATGGAAGCATCGGATGGTAAAGTTGGAACAACACTGGAACAATTGATACTTTTTTGTTACCATTACGATGCCACGGAAAATACTTACGTTTTATTCGCACGTAATATTATGCGTCTTGGTGGAATAATCACCATGATCCTGTTGACCGGCTTTCTGTTTATTTACTGGAAAAAAGAGAAAAAATTAAAAATGGCAAAATTAAATTAAGAAAAGGACATGAGTTTTATGGATCCAAATGGTTCTTTAATCTTCCCGTCGCAGGTTTCCACCATAGCACCGGAAGTAGACGCCCTGTTTGATTTTATCCTTTACCTATCGATCATCTTTTTCATCCTCATTGTTGGGGGAACGTTTTATTTCGTATGGAAATACCGCAAAAAGGGTGAGGATACTTTTACCAAGGATTTATCCCACAACAATATGCTGGAAGTTTTGTGGACGGTGATACCGACCATTCTGGTATTTATTGTTTTTGTTTGGGGCTTTAAATCCTATATGAAAATGACCGTTCCACCGGATACTTCCATGGAGGTGAAGGTCACCGGACAAAAATGGTTTTGGACTTTCAACTATCCTGAGGGGGCCACAACGACCAATGAACTGGTTGTCCCCGTGGATCAACCCGTGAAATTACTTATGTCCTCCACCGATGTAATACATAGCTTTTTTGTACCCAACTTCCGGACAAAAATGGATGTACTGCCCAACCGTTATACTCAGCTTTGGTTTGAAGCTACGGAAACGGGAGAGTATAATCTCTTTTGTACCGAATATTGCGGTAAGGGACATTCGGAGATGATCGGCAAGGTCAAAGTTCTGAGCCGTGCCGATTATGACAGTTGGCTGGCCGGGGCCGGAAATGCCGGGGCCAATATGAAACCGGAAGAATTCGGCGCCAAACTCTATAAGGATAAGGCCTGTTTTACCTGCCATTCTATCGACGGTTCTCCTCTGGTGGGACCTTCGTTTAAAGGAATATTCGGACGCACGGAAAAAATGACCGATGGTTCGGAGGCGACCGCCGATGAAAATTATCTTCGTGAATCGATACTTGAACCTCAGGCCAAGGTTGTGCAGGGCTATCAGCCGATTATGCCGACCTATCAGGGTGTCTTGAAAGACGATGAAATTGACGCTCTGATCGCCTACTTTAAAACATTGAAATAGAAAAACTGAAAGGAAAAATGGCATGAGTGTAGCAACTACAGCCAATTATCTAAATGAGGAGAAGGGGTTAAAGTCATGGCTGTTTACCTTGGATCACAAGCGTATCGGCATGATGTACCTCTTTGCCGTGATGATCGCCTTCTTTCTCGGCGGCGTCTTTGCCATCCTCATAAGATTAGAGCTGCTTAATCCGGGACAGGATTTTTTTACGGCGGATACCTATAACCAACTGTTTACCCTGCACGGGGCCGTAATGATCTTTCTGTTTATTATTCCGGCCATTCCGGCTGCCCTGGGAAACTTTGTGCTGCCGTTAATGCTCGGGGCCAAGGATGTGGCCTTTCCCCGGCTTAACCTGGCATCATTTTATATTTATGTCGTAGGTGCCTTGTTTGCCTTGTACAGCATCGTGGCCGGGGCCGTCGATACAGGGTGGACATTTTATACCCCCTATTCCACCACCACATCCACTTCGGTTATATCCATGACCCTGGGGGCATTTATACTGGGATTCTCATCGATATTTACCGGTGTTAACTTTATTGCCACCATCCATAAACTGCGTGCGCCGGGGATGACCTGGTTTAAGATGCCGCTGATGGTCTGGGCCTTGTATGCCACTTCCATCATTCAGGTGCTGGCGACTCCGGTTTTGGGGATAACCCTTTTACTGCTCATTATCGAAAGAACCATCGGTATAGGTATTTTTGACCCGGCCATGGGCGGAGACCCGGTGCTGTTTCAACACTTCTTCTGGTTCTATTCCCATCCGGCCGTTTACATAATGATACTACCGGGCATGGGGATTATCAGTGAACTGGTGACAACCTTTTCCAAGAAAAAAATCTTTGGATATAAACTGATTGCCTATTCCTCGCTGGGCATCGCTTTGATCAGTTTCCTGGTTTGGGGCCATCATATGTTTACCAGTGGTCAGTCCGAATTTTCTTCGATGGTTTTCTCCTTTCTGACCTTTTTTGTGGGCATCCCTTCGGGAATAAAAATGTTCAACTGGCTGGCCACCATGTATAAAGGACGTATTACCTTTGAAGCACCCATGCTTTATACCATTGCCTTTATGTTCCTGTTTGCCATCGGCGGCCTTACCGGAATAATGCTGGGAGCCATCTCTATTGATATTCATATGCACGACACCTATTTTGTGGTGGCACACTTCCATTATACGATGATGGGGGGAACGGTGATCGCTTTCCTGGGTGGGATGCATTACTGGTGGCCCAAGATATGGGGACGCATGTACAGCGAAAAATGGGCCCGTGTGGCATGGGCTTTGATTTTTGTGGGTTTTAATGTGACCTTTTTTACCCAATTCTTTTTAGGAAGCCAGGGTATGCCGCGTCGGTATTATAATTATCTCGATCAGTATCAGCCGCTGCATATGTACTCCACTTACGGTTCGTGGATGCTGGGTGTCGGATTTCTGATCATGGCTTACTATCTGATCTATTCCATCTATAAAGGACCCAAAGCTCCCAACAACCCCTGGGGCGGTCTGACCATGGAATGGCAAACCACTTCGCCGCCGATACAGCATAACTTCGAGGAGCAGCCGGTACTGGAACATGAACCCTATGACTACGATACGCGCATGGTGGTTAACGATCAGTTGATCAAAAAAGAAGATGTAAAAGAAAAAGAAAATATTAACGTTTAATATAAAGCGGGAAAGTATGGAACACGCAGAAAAAAAACCGTCCTATTTACAGCATCACTTTGCTGATATGGAACAACAAACCGATGCGGCCAAGCTCGGTATGTGGGTCTTCCTGGTAACGGAAGTACTCCTTTTTGGCGGCTTATTTGGTTTTTATACTTTTTATCGTGCCTGGTATCCGGAAATGTTTATGGAAGCCCATAAATACCTGGATGTGGCCATGGGAACCACCAACACCTTTGTGTTGATCACCAGTTCCCTGACCATGGCTCTGGCTATCCGGGCCATGCAGCTTGGTAAAAAGAAACAAACCATCGCCTACCTGGCGGGCACCCTGTTTTTTGCCGGAGTATTTTTGGTTATTAAATACTTTGAATACAGCCATAAAATTGAACTCGGTATGCTGCCGGGTAAGTTATACTTTTTTGACGGTATTCAGGCGGCCAATCCGCATATCTTCTTTAGTGTTTACTTTACCATGACCGGCTTGCATGGCATCCATGTGCTGATCGGTATGATCATCATCGGCTGGGTAATGGTACGCACCATGAGAGATGACTTTTCACCGGAATACTATAATCCCATAGAGCTTACAGGTCTCTATTGGCATCTGGTGGATCTTATCTGGATTTTCCTTTTCCCACTTTTATATTTGATAGGATAACGATATGGAACAACAAAACACAGCAACCGCGCATCATGTTTTACCGCTAAGCCTCTATTTTACGGTGGCCGGTGTCCTCTTTGTCTTAACCGGTATAACCGTAGCCATTTCTTTTGTGCACTTTGGAGAGTTTAACATCATCGTAGCCATGCTTATTGCCACGGTAAAGGCCAGTCTGGTCGCTCTTTACTTTATGCATTTAAAGTATGACAATAAGCTTTTCATGGCGGTTTTTCTATCGTCACTGATATTCCTGGGTCTCTTTTTAACCCTGACCATGACCGATACCATGCACCGTGGTGATATCGATCCCATCAAAGAGCATCCCATAAAAAAAGAAGCAGTATTTTATAACAAGTAATTTTTGTTATGTGTAAACAAGGGCCGTGTCAGTTTATGATGCGGCCTTTTTTTTGCCGAAAATTTAGATATTCCTGCCATTAATTCTTAACTTCCTTTTTCACAC
Source organism: Calditrichales bacterium (assembly GCA_015493745.1). Taxonomy (GTDB): domain Bacteria; phylum Calditrichota; class Calditrichia; order Calditrichales; family J004; genus J004. Next base: position 37,123 of record WGCN01000087.1, on the reverse strand, counting down.
GACACATAAGAGGAACTCTGAATGAAAAGTATTAAAATTCTTTTTCCGCTTACGGCCGTTATAGTCGCCATCGCCCTTTTTATGTATGTGCGGTCAAAAGTAAATGAAAGCAAAGGCTTACCGGAACTATATGAAGTTCCGGCGTTTGAATACACCGATCAATTTGGTGAACGTATTACCAATGATGTGTTTAAAGACCATATTAGCGTTGTTGATTTTATATTTACCAACTGTCCCGGTCTTTGCCCAATGATGGCCAGCCGTATGACCCGTTTTTATGATGACTACGAAAATGATCCGTCGGTGCGTTTTATCAGCTTTAGCGTGGATCCGGCACGCGATTCCCTGGCCGCGATTAAGGAGTATGCCCAACGTTATGAGGCCAACGATAAACGCTGGCTGTTTTTGCGAACGGACAGCACCATAAATGCTTTTTATGAACATGGTTTTAAGCTGGGAGGAGAGCTGCCCCGCGGCCACAGCGGCGCTTTCATACTGGTTGATCAAAACGGCATTATCCGTGGCTATTACGACAGCAATCTGCCTTCACAGCTTGAGGCCTTGAACGAGGCTCTTCAACGCCTGCGGAAAGAGTTATAAATGGCTGTAGAGAATCTGTCTTCCGTAAATGCCCTGCTGAACACGGTCAGCTTTTTTCTACTGCTTTATGGCTATTATCTGATAAAGTCTCAACGGAAAGATGCCCATAAAAAAGTCATGATCAGTGCCACGGCCGTGTCCATACTTTTCCTGATCAGCTATCTGATCTATCATTATTATGTAGGTTCGGTGCCTTATCCGCATCATGACTGGAGCCGCTATCTTTATTTTGCCATACTTATTCCTCATGTAATCCTGGCGGCGTTAAACGTGCCTTTTATCATTATATTGTTGTTTTTTGCGTTTAAGGGACGTTTTGAAAAACACAAAAAGCTGGCCCATTGGGTGTGGCCCATATGGCTGTTTGTCAGTATTTCCGGTGTTACCATTTACGGTATGTTGTATCATCTATGATCTATAAGTCCGCGATCCGGCCGTTACTGTTCCGCTTTGATGCCGAAACGATCCACGAGCGGGTAAACACCTTGCTGGACAAGGGGGCGGTTCAGGCCTTTTTCCGTACTTTTGCCGGGCGAGGAAACGATGCCCCCGGGAAAGTTATGGGGCTGAACTTTCCCAATCCCGTTGGCCTGGCCGCCGGATTTGATAAAAATGCCGAGCATCTGGAAGGACTTTCTTCCCTCGGTTTCGGATTTATAGAGGTGGGTACCGTGACTCCGCGACCTCAGCCCGGCAACCCCAGACCGCGTCTTTTCCGTTTACGCGGGGATCAGGCCATCATCAACCGCATGGGCTTTAACAACAAAGGGGTGGAATATGCCCTGGAGCGGCTAAAGCTTTCCCGCGGAAAATGTATTGTCGGCGGTAACATCGGTAAAAACAAAACCACGGATAATGAAAACGCCGTCGGAGATTATCTTTACTGTTTCAGAACCTTATATGACTATGTGGATTATTTTACGGTAAATGTCAGCTCTCCCAATACGCCCGGATTAAGGGCTTTACAGGATAAAGAGGCCTTGCATAAAATCCTCAACAGCCTGCAGGATTATAACCAGGGTTTTAATAAACCCAAACCGGTTTTGCTAAAAATCGCTCCCGATATATCCCGGGATGCCCTGGATGAAATTCTGGAAGTAACCGGGGAGAATGCCATTAATGGCATTATTGCCACCAATACAACCATCAGCCGTGACGGTTTGGTAAGTCCGGAAAAAGAGCAGCAGGGCGGGTTAAGCGGAAGGCCCTTATTTAAGGTCTCCACGGACTTCATACGTTACATAAAAGAAAACAGTAAGCTTGTGGTTGTAGGGGCGGGCGGCATTTTTTCTCCCGGAGATGCCCTGGAAAAAATAAAGGCCGGCGCGGATCTGATTCAGATATACACCGGCCTGATATATCAGGGGCCTTTCCTGGTTCGCAGGATTGTCAGGGCCCTAAAAAAAACGGCTGTTAGTAAATGATCTCCTGCCAGCGGCCACCGGCCACAAGCTCCGCTTTTCTGCGCTTCCATTCCTCCTCGGAACCCAGAATGGTGGCAAAGGCTTTATCCAGCAGATGCTCAATCTTTTCATATCCGGCCACATAGATGCGTGTATTGGGCTTGTTAAGCATGCTTATAATCTCCTCGGAACGCTGTTCCAGGGCATAGTCGAGCGCTATGGGATCAGACCAGTGCGGACGCGGGCTCAGGGCCTCAAAAGCCTCGAAAGTTTCCTCGTCATAGTAGTTGGCAAAGTCATTCTTTTTATTATTCATGTAGACCAGTTCCAACCCGCTGCGGGCGCCGTAAAACAGACGTACTTTTCCCTTCCAGCCCTTGACGTTTTTATAAAGATGCTTTACAAAGGCCCTGAACGGGGCAATACCCGTTCCCATGCCGATTAAAATCAAATCGGTATTTTTATCCTCGGGAACGTCAAAGGGCAGGCCAAAGGGACCGGTAATGGTGATCTCATCACCCGGTTTACGGTCACATAAAAAATTGGAAGCAATGCCGTTAAACTTTTCGCCGCTGAAATCATCAATATAGTAACAGCGTTTAACCAGAATTTTTATCTGGTATTTATTGCCTTTCTTTACCGGAAGATCGGCAATACTGTATAAACGGTGGTGCCAATGAAGGCCGAAGTTATCATCGCCTTTTACCAAAACGCCTATACTTTGCCCGGGCTTAAGCTCGGTGCCCTTGGTGTCAACTTCCAGCGCAAGCTCCCGGATTTCCTCGGTATCCTCCGGGGTGAGCCGCGTGGATTTTTTTACGGTGGCCGTAAGTTGTACCTCGGTACTATAATCAGTTAAATGGGCCATGATGTCCTCCATTGTAGTCTTGAAAATTCATAGTGATGATCATCCGCCTAAACCGGCGAATCCCATAAAGGTTAAAGAAAGAATACCGCCAACCAAAAGGGTTAAGGCTACGCCTTTGGCGATAAGGGGAATTTCAGCAAAATCCAGTTTTTCACGCAATCCGGCCATGAGCACCAGGGCCAGGGTAAAACCGATACCGGCACCCAGGGCGAAAACAAAACTTTCGATAAAGTTGTAGCCCTTATTGGTTTGGAAAAGCGCCAGTCCCAAAATGGCACAATTGGTGGTGATCAAAGGCAGAAAGATACCCAGCGCCTTGAACAGGCTGGGGCTGAAGCGCTTGATAAACATCTCAACCAATTGCACCGTTGAGGCGATTACCACAATATAAGAAATTAATTGCAGGAAGGGAGCATCCACCCAAATCAAAAAGGCGTGGATACCATAGGCGGCCATGGAGCTGATCAGCATAACAAAGATCACGGCCATTCCCATGCGGAAGGCGGTGCTCAGCTTACCGGAAACTCCTAAAAATGGACAAATACCGAGAAAGTAAGCTAAAACAAAGTTGTTGATTAAGCTGGCATTTAAAAAGATAAACCATAGGGATTCGGTTTTCATATCAGCACCTCCTCGCGGGTTTGCTCGGGTTGGGCCTGTTTTTTACGGAGCTTCAGACCGTTAAAAAGAAGCAGCCAGCCGGCCAGGGCAAAAAAACCGCCGCTGGGCAGTATCATAATCACCCAGTCCTGAAAACTGTCGGCAAACAGGGAGATGCCGAACAGGCTGCCGCTGCCAAGGATTTCACGGATAAAGCCCAGAAGTAACAGGGCATAGGTAAAACCCACACCCATGCCGAGACCATCCATAAAAGAAGCCCAGACGCCGTTTTTGGAGGCAAAGGCTTCCGCCCGTCCCAGGATGATGCAGTTTACCACGATAAGCGGTATAAAGGCTCCCAGAGCCTTATGTACATCAAGGCTGATGGCCTGGATGACATAATCCGCCACGGTAACAAAGGTGGCAATGATCAGAATATAGGTGGCTATGCGCACCTGCTTGGGGATTACATTCCTTAAGGATGACACCAAAATGTTGGACATGACCAAAACAAACAGCGTGGCCAGGCCCATGGCCATGGCGTTTATGGCGGAGTTGGTTACGGCCAGGGTCGGGCACATGCCCAGTACCTGTACCAGAACGGGATTCTCCCGCCAGAGTCCTTTTATAAATTCATCTGTGCTCAGCCCGTCTCCCTGGGGAAAGTGAAAGAAACCGGCCAGTTTTCCTTTGGGTTTAGATTCCATTTTAATGCGTCCTCAATTCGTCTATATGGGCCTTGATTATCGGCGCCCAGTATTGCGCGCTGTGATTTAAGATGTTGCCAACCGCCTTGGAGGAAATGGTGGCGCCGGTTATGGCGTCGATTTCCCAGGGCTTGCTTTTTGTTCCGTGTTTGACCGTTTGAATGTCATGCTCCAGTTTTTTACCGGACTCATCGAGCCGGGCCGTCAGGGCCTTAAAGTTCTCCTGAAAGGCGGCGTCAGAGACGATTTTATCGCCCAGTCCCGGCGTTTCCCTGCTATCCAGCACATAAAAGCCGATGATGGCCTGTTTTTCGGGATCAAAACCATACAGAACCTGTATGGCATCCTGAAATCCCTGTCCCCTGGCTTCAATAGCGATACCCACCATGGCTCCGTTGGCATCCAGACCGGTGTAAATAACATCCTTCAGGCTATGATCGGAAGGATCAGCCTCGGAAAATTTTTGGCCGTCCCACTGAAAGTTTTTACGGGTTTGCGCTCCGGGTAAAACTTTGTAGATCGCCTTCTCCAGGGCCTCAGCCTTATTTTTGGTAATTACGGGCAGGGTTGTCTGATAAGTGACTACAATGGCCAGGGCGCAGATTATGCCTATACCCACCATGGCCTGAAACATTTTAAAACTGCCCACCTCTTTTTTTTCGGGTTGTATCGTGTCCACTGTCATGACTTGCTCCACTGTTTGCCGGTTCCGTAAACCCTGGGCCGGATAAAATTATCGATATGCGGGCTAACTGCATTGCCGAAAAGAATGGCATACATGACGCCTTCCGGCAAACCGCCCCAAACGCGGATTACATAAATCATTATGCCTATAATTATGCCGTAAACCGTGGCGCCCAACGGGGTGATCGGGGAAGCGACCATGTCCGTGGCCATAAAAACGGCCCCCAGCATAAGCCCCCCGGAAAAAAGCATAAACAGACCGCCGGGATAGATATCCGGGTTGCTCCAGTGTAACACCGTGCTTATAAGGTATACCGTGCCCAGCAGGGCCACAGGGATGCGCCAGTTCATCATTTTGCGGGCGATAAGGTACAGGCCGCCCAAAAGAATTAACAGGGCGCTGGTTTCTCCGGTGGAGCCGGAAGTCATGCCCATTAAAAGGTTATAGGTATCCGTGGTATGATGCTCAAACTTCATCAGCGACAAGGGAGTCGCTCCGGAGGTGATATCATACACCGGTTTCAAAAAAGGCAGAGTGAGCGTGGAGCCGGGGATATGGCTGAACCTGTCGGGTAAAAAGGGCGCCATCCAGGTGGTGATGGCCACGGGAAAGGCTGCCTGAATAAAAGCCCGGCCCACCAGCGCCGGATTAAATACGTTGTAGCCCAATCCGCCAAAAATGAATTTTCCCAGGGCCACGGCAATCACACCGCCCACGAAAACCATCCACAAGGGCAGATGGGGAGGCAGGGTAAGTCCGTAGAGTAAGCCGGTGATGGTGACGGACCAGTCGCTTAATGGCGAGCTTTTATCGATCCAGCGATTGAGAAAATACTCGGTTAGCAAACAGGAGGCCAGGGCGGTGATTAAAAGCAGCAGGGCGCTCAGCCCAAAGGTATACACCGCGAAAGCGGCCACCGGTAACAAGGCGAAAACGACGTTGCGCATAATCTGGTCGGTACTGCTCCCGCCGATGATATGCGGAGAGGTGCCTATATGAAGCGTCTTCTTAAACATGGGGTGCCTTAGCCTTTTCGTTTCGTAAAACCAGTTTAGATATCCGGAAATACTGTACCAATGGAATATGCGACGGACAGACATAGGTACAGCTTCCACATTCAAAGCAGTCCATCAGGTTATAGTCGGAAGCCATGGTGTGGTAATCTTTGAATTTTGCCAGAATACCCAGCTTGGAGGGATTCAGGAAAAGCGGACAGGCATCCACACAGGCGCCGCAATGGATACAGGGGTAGATTTTAACATCTTTTTTACGTGCCTCTTCCTCGCGGAAGGCCACAATGCCGGAAGTCCCTTTGGTTATGGGGATATCCAGGCTGGAAACGGCGGTGCCCATCATCGGGCCGCCCATAAATACGCGGTCGATGTCTTCCTCGGCACCGGCCTGTTCCAGAATATAACGCAACGGCGTGCCGATGGGAATCCAATAGTTGCCCTTTTTTTTGATACCCGGCCCGGTTATGGTAATCACCCGTTCCTGAATGCCGCGCCCGTGGGGCAGCAGCCGTCCGATTTCCGCCGTGGTGGCCACATTTACCACCACGGTATGTACATCGATGGGCAGTCCGCCCGAGGGCACTTCCCGGCCCAGGATGGCGGTGATCAGCATCTTTTCCGCGCCCTGGGGATATTTTACTTCCACCACCTGCACACTCAGGGGTAAATCGGGAGGTAAATGGTTCCTCAGGTTTTCGGCGGCATCGGGCTTGTTGCTTTCAATACCGATAATGGCACGGGCGGCGCCGGTAGCCTTAAGCAGGTAGCGCACCCCCTGAATGATATCCGGGGCCTGCTCCAGCATGACCCGGTGATCGGTCGTCAGATAGGGCTCGCACTCGGCGCCGTTGATGATTAGGGTATCGGCATGTTTGCCTTCGGGTATTTTCAGCTTAACATGGGTGGGAAAAGCCGCTCCGCCCAGGCCGACAATGCCGGCGTTCTGAATGGCGTTGATGATCTCTTCCGGCGTTGAGGTTTCCACCTTAACCGGTTTGCCCTCCAACACCTCCTGGGATGAACCGGGAAAGGGTTCCAGAAAAATACCCGGAACCATCTTGCCGGAAATACTGGGAACACGGCCAATTTTTTTTATCACGCCGGAAGCGGGGGCGTGCATGGGCACGGACACAAAGCCATCCGCCCGGGCCAGCATCTGCCCGCGGGTAACTTCCTGCCCCTCGCTGACAACGGGAACGGAAGGTTTGCCGATATGCTGGGCCAGGGGAATGATCATAACCGGTGCAAAAGGGAAATGCCGTATGGGCTTGTCCCGGGTATCCTCCTTAAATTGAGGCGGATGGATACCGTGCCTGAATGTCGGATTCTTTTTCAGTAAGTCGAATAACATTTCATTTCCGATGGTTTGGGTGATGTCCGGCCGAATCCGTGATTCAGGCCAAACAGCCTCTTCTTTATAAAATGGCGGAGCCGTTGCCGACCCCGCCCGGCGTCACTGCTTAATTGAACTTCTCACCGCGTTCAATCCATTTATCAATATCCTTTTCGGAACGATCCGCCGGTGTTCCCGGATGGATCACCTGTGCCGTACAACGCTCCGCGGCCTTGACGATATCGCTGTAGGGGCCGCCCTTGGGATCTTTGACATAAGCCTTGTGATCCTTGTTATAGGCAAAGATTTTATTGTTGATGTTCATGCATTCATCGCAGGCGGTACAGTCATCGCTGTCGATCCAGGCCGCCATGTAATCACCGGTGTCGGATTTTGCGCCGTCACCGTTGGCGGTGGTTTTGGCCGTGGCGCTGCTTGTGGCGGGCGCGGACAGGTCAAAATTAACCGTGGCGCCGTCGCCGCTGGCCATGGCCATAAGCCCCTGGGCGATTTTGGACACCACTTCCTGGCGTACCTTGCTTTCAACATCCACCGGCGCTTCTTCCACCTTATCCATGCCGGCCATCTCTTTCAGCTTGTGCCAGAAATCCAGACGGTCTTCACAGGAACGGACGATGGGATCGGCCACCAGAACCCTTTGCAGGTGTTGCTTGCGATCCACGGCCCAGATGTAGGGGAACTTACCCTTGCGCCCGCTTTCATCCTTTTCCAGGAATTCATGCAGCGGAACCATGTTGCTGGTCCAGGCGTCATGAGGCACCTTGCGGAAATGTTTGCGGAAGCGCGCTTCGGTTATGGCGAAGTCGGCAAAGGTTAAAGGCAGTTCCATCGATTTCTCACGTCCGTCTTCCTTGTATTTCAAGGTGTACATGGGCCAGTCCCTGTCCATATCCGGGTTGCCGGAAAGGTCGAGCTGTTCGCTGATGGATTTGCCGGCATCGGGGTTATAGCGGAACATGGGATAGGAGCGGCTTTCCACAACCAGCTTGGCCTGGTGGGTTCCCAAATCGTCGGCGATGCCGTGCTCGGGCTGGCAGGCGGTATAAAGGTTGAAGATGGCCGGCCGCCGTATCTGCAAGCCGTCGATAAAGCCTTCGATCATGTGACTGGGGTTGGCCAGGCTGGCCTGCATCACATAAGAGGTGCGGTGGGCGATGGCGATCAAACCGATCTCCTTGCGGCTTTCCACCTTACCCTGTATGGCTTTTCCGTACTGGGCCATGTCGGAAATCTGACCCGTAAAACCGGAAGTACAGGCCTGACCGCCGGTATTGGAATAGACCTGCGTGTCAAGAATGACAACCTTCACCGGTTTGCCGGAGGCCATCAGACGGGAGAGGTTTTGAAAACCGATGTCATACATGGCACCGTCACCGCCAATAGCTGTTACCGGCGGGCAAAGTTCCCACTCTTCATCGGTAAACTGATTCCAGTTGAAATAGGTAAAGAACTCGGGATGTTTGTTGGGATCATATTTACCAGAAAGTTCCAGCTCGGCCATGCGCACCGCCTTAAAGCCATCGGCCATTTTAGCCATATGTCCTTCAAAAATACCCATGGCCATGGACGGACTGTCCTGAAACAGATGGTTGGCCCAGGGGAAGGGATAGGGGTTAAAGGGATAGGTGCTGCCCCAAACGGAGGAGCATCCGGTGGAATTTATAATACCCATGCTGCTGCGTCCCTTACCGGTGTTGCCATCGGTATAGCGCCATTTTAGCTTTTTAAGCTTGGCCATTAACTGTGTGACGCGATGCAGCCACTCCTGGTCGATCGGCTCCACTTCACCGGCCTGTTCCAGTTGATCGGTGATCTTGGCCAGGGTCAGATCGCCCTCATGCATATTGGCAACAACCCGTTCCATGGCGTCGGAATCACTGATATCCACGGTTTCCATCAGTTTGAGCTGAATATGTTTTTCCAGCCGCTTGATCAGATCGTCCAGATAGCTGATGTGTTTTTCCACCCGGGGCTGCATCAGTGCTTCCACGGTGGCCGTAAACAGGTGGATGACCGATTTCTCGGAACAACCCAGGCAGGCGCCGTCGCCGCTGGCCAGGGCCAGATAGATTTCCTTTTTAAGCAATATCGTATCCAGCACACCGATCTTTTCTTCCAGGTTTTCCACCCGCATATATTGATCGGGGGTGGTGGGCAGATCCTGCCACAGTTCCCAGTTCTTGCGCAACAGATCAACGGAGGCTTCCGTTTGTTTTACCGGATGCAAAGCATCGTCATTACAAACTTCCACACACTCCATACAGCCTTTACATGTGTAGGGATTGATGGTGATGCTGAACAGCCCGCCGCTGTTCTTCTGCTTCTTCTCATGCAGATCATAGTAGGGGCGGGTCAGGGCCAGTTTGAAATCGCCCAGTTCATCCCAGAACCAATCAAATTCCTTTTTCAATACGGTCAGTTCATTTTCCACCAGCTTGCTGGCTTTAATGGTTTGGTCGATGGCCTTTTCCAGCAAAGGGTGTACCGGATCGGTGTTGGTGGCTTCGTTGAGCAGGGCGCGCACCTTGCCTTCCAACTGACGCACGGCCTTGGGCAGGAACTGCAAGGCGCCGTGTTGTTTTTTAACCCGTTTAAGCACGGTGTCCAGTATGCCGTACAGGGATGAAACCAGACCGGGAATGGCCGTATCGGGACAGGCGGTGTAGCAGTTACCGCAGGCGGTACAGTTCTCCGGTACCCATTCGGGATGCTCGAAGCGTATGCCGGTCATGTCGCGGAAAAGCGAGGAAACGGCGGGCATAACGCTCAGGCCGATAAAGGGATCGGTGATGTTATCATTTCCGGCGCCACGCAGATAAAAGTTACCCGTTTGCTCCCAAAAACGGTGAATATCGGTCAGGTTGGTTTTGCTTTTGGGAATCCGCTTCATCATCGTGGGCATGGGCGGCTCCTGATAGGCCACGGTCGGCAGATCGCTTTCCGAGACGGTCATATCGGTAATTTCGGTGATTTCGCTGAAACCGCGTTTGACCACGTGCATATTATCTTCGACCACGCGTTCACCCTTGGAGCCGAACTTATGCTGGAGCTGCTTGTGGATGGCCTCCAACAGGGTTTCATCGGTCATGCCGGTTTGCTTCATAATGGGCGATGCCGCGAAAAAGGCCCCCTGGAAGGCAATACCCTGCATGCGCAGTTGCAGTTCGGGGTCGTGGGCTTCCTCGCGGGCGATTTTAAAGCCGTCGAGGTAGAAAACCTTGATCTCGCGCTCAATAATCATTTTTTGATAATGGCGGGGGATGGAGGCCCAAACCGCTTCCGGGGTTTCCAGCTCACTCTGGATGATAAACACGCCGCCATCCTTCAGACCGGCAATGGCGTTGGTGTGCTTAAACACATTGGGATCGGGCGAGAGCACCACATCCACGTAAAAGTATTCACTGTTAACGCGGATCGGTTCCGGGGCCGCCGAAAGATAGTAGGTGGTCGGCTGTCCCTTTTTTTCCGAACCGTACTTAGGATTGGCCTTGATATGGTAGCCCAACAGGTCAAACAGGGTCATGGCCAGGTTCTTGCCGGTGGTGATAGCGCCCCAGCCACCCACGGAGTGGAAGCGCACCGTGATGCTGCCGTCGGGCATCAGATTGGGATTCTCCGTGCCGCGTATGGCCAGTTCCTTAACATGAGGATAGTTTTCCAGAATGGATTCCTGATAGATTTCCTGCTTGGGGGTAAAAGGCGTTTCACGGATAAAATCAATCGACAGATAGAAGAGTTTTTTATGCTTGCCGTCGGGCAGCATGTTCTCAATGGTGCCGATGAGGCCCTCGGGTTGCAGGTCGCGGCTGCCCATGCCAAAGGAACCGGAATAGAGCTCCGGCATATCGCTTTGTTTATAGGCCGGCAGATCCGGATAGGGACGGGCTTCCTTCCTGGCCGCGCCGTTTTCGATACACTTGTTTAAAGTGGCCCGCAGTTCACGGATGATCGGCAGGTCGGCGGCCAGGGGCTGATCCAGCCGTTCCAGGATGGCCACCCCCTTGCGCCCCTTAACGATTTTGGCCAGCAGATCACCGGGGAAGGGCCGGAACATAACCAGATCCACCACCCCGACCTTGATTTTACGGGTTTTACGCAGATAGTCGGCCACCACCTCGGCACTGGGGATCAGGCTGCCCTGTCCCAGAATCAGATAGTCGGCGTCATCGGCTTTGTAGGTCATCACCCGTTCATAACGGCGGCCGGTCAGTTGGTAAAATTCCTCAAAGGCCTGTTCGGTCAGTTCCTGAATGTGATCGAAGAAATAAGGTCTTTGCGCGGCCACGCTCTGCATGTAGGAGTCCTGATTCTGCACGATACCGGCCATTACCGGGTTATCTACATCCCACAGTTCCGGTATGCGGCGGCGGGTTTCACCGTAAATGATTTTCTGGGCCGGGGTGGGGGTGGGGATGATATCATCCGGTTTGCCGAGATAGTTTTCGATCAGATCGCGTTCCGGCAGCAAAAAGGATTCGATCAGGTGCGTGGTTAAAAACCCATCCTGGGCGATAATGCCCGGCGTCAGGGAAAGCTCGGCGATACGGTGCGAAATGATGTTCAAATCGGCCACGTGCTGGGCATTTTTGGCAAAAAGCTGAAAGAAGCCGGTGTCATCCACGGCATGGTAGTCATCATGTCCGGCGTGTACGTTAAGAGTGGCTTTGGTCATGGCCCGGGCGCCCATGTTCAGCACATAGGTGAGGCGCTTGCCCACGGCGGCATAAAGGGATTCGTGCATGTAGGCAATGCCCTGACCGGAAGAGAAGTTGGCGGCGCGCAAGCCGGTCATGGAAAGTCCGGCGGTAACGGCGGCGGCGGCATGTTCACCCTCAGGCTCGATAAAGATCAGCGGCCGTCCGGAGATGTTGATATGGCCTTTGGCCGCATTTTCGGCCCAGTATTCACCCATTTGGGTGGAGGGGGTAATCGGATAGGCGCCGGCGGCGTCGGTGGATTCGCGTTCACACATGATGGCGGCGGTGTTGCCGTCCATCGCCACACGTTGTCCGGGGTATTTGAATTTCTTCGTTTCACTAGCCATAATAAAACCTCTTAATTTGAGTAAATTACTTTTAATGTCTATGTGGGGGCCTCGGTGCGGGCGCCCTTTCTGATAACGGGTTTGGCTTTGGGGCCACTTACTTTTCCTTTTTTAGGGTCTAAATAGACTATGGCGCCTGTCGGGCAGCGCTCGATAGGCTTGGTGGTGTCGATGTAACGGCTGTAGTCGATCACCGGCAGGTTTTCCTTCATGGTGATCAGGTTGTCGGGCGCATCCATGGCACAACGGCTGCACGCGGTGCAGGCCACCCGGCACTCTTCCAGGATTTCATCGCCGGCTTCCAGGTTTTTACAATTGATCCATAAGCGATGGCTGACGGGATGGAGGGAAAGCAGGTCCTTGGGGCAGGCAACGACGCAATCGCCGCAGGCGGTACATTTGTCCTCGCTGACCCGGGGCAGGTGGAACGCATCGAGATGAATGGCGTCAAAATCGCAGGCGTCCACGCAATCACCAAGACCAAGGCAGCCCCAAAAGCACTCTTTTCCGCCTCCGGAAACGAGCGAGGCTGCCTCGCAACTTTGCAGGCCTTGGTAGCGGGCGCGGTTTCTGGCAACATTGATCCCACCTCCACAGGCTAAACGTGCTACCATCTTTTCCTGCGCGCCTACATCAACCCCCAGAAATGACGCGATGTTCTGGCGTCCTTCGTCACTGCTTACGGTACACTTGCCGGGCAGGGCGTCGCCATGCACCAGAGCTTCCGCAAAAGGACGGCATCCGGGGTAACCACATGCGCCGCAGTTGGCGTGCGGCAGCATATCTTCAACGATATCGATTCGAGGGTCTTCAACAACCTGAAGTTTTCTGTTGGCAATAATCAATAACAGCGCCAGCACGACCGTAAGGCCGCCCAATGCGCCAAGAGCAGTAAGAATCAGCATCTCCATCACCTTAAATTTGGTGTAAACTTCTTAAGGCTTCGGAGGATAGGTTTTTTGAACTCAGGCTATAACGCGGGTAGTTTGTTGCTTGAGTTCACCTCGAATATACGCATAAAAACAGACGATTGAAACCAATTTTTTATGTTTTTATGACAATAAAGTCTTATTTAACTTTTTGAGCTGTCGCGGCCGGATGAAATATCCGGCTTTCCCTTTTATTTTCGGGATGCTAAGGGATGAAGGCTGGATAAATTCCGCCGTAGTTGTTAACTTTGCTTTTCAATGTAAACTAATGTGGCGTGTCCCTGTGGTGATGCGTCTTTTGAAATGAACATAATTTGAGGGTTATATAATGAGCGATGCAAAAATACTCTGGACCAAGACAGACGAAGCGCCGTATCTGGCCAGTTTTGCCCTGTTGCCGGTGATCAAGGCTTTTACCCGTGGTACGGGGATCTCCATTGAAACAAAAGATATTTCCCTGGCCGGCAGGGTATTGGCGACCTTTCCGGAACGGCTGAAGGAAGAGCAAAAAGTAACGGATGATCTGAGCGCGCTGGGTAAGCTGACCCAGGACCCGATGACCAATATAATTAAACTGCCCAACATCAGCGCCTCCATTCCTCAGTTACAGGCCACCATTCACGAACTGCAAAGTCAGGGCTATGACATCCCCGATTATCCCGAGGAGCCGCAAACGGAGGAAGAGCGCGCCCTGCAAAAACGCTTTGCCGTGGTTCTGGGATCGGCGGTAAACCCGGTGTTGCGCGAAGGCAACTCCGACCGGCGCCCCGCTCCGGCGGTTAAAAAATTTGCCCTTAAATTCCCCCATAAAATGATGAAGCCCTGGCCGGCATCCGGCTCCAAAACCCGGGTGGCCCATATGGAAAAAGATGACTTTTACGGCAGTGAAAAATCCGTGACGTTGACCGGGGAGAAGGAGGCGCGGATTGAGTTTGTTGCCGCCGACGGCACAGTCAATGTTCTGCGGGATAAACTGGCGCTGATCGATGGCGAGGTGCTGGATGCCGCCGTTATTCGCGTTAAGGCCCTGCGTAAATTTTTTGCCGATCAAATTGAAGAGGCCCAAAAGGATAAACTGTTGTTATCCCTGCATCTTAAGGCGACCATGATGAAGGTTTCCGATCCGGTGATGTTCGGCCATGCCGTTTCCGTCTTTTATAAAGAGGCCCTGGAAAAACATGCCGCGACCCTGAAGGAGATCGGCGCCAACCTGAATAACGGCCTGGCCGATGTGTTGCGTAAGCTGGATAAGCTGCCGGCCGCTAAAAAAGCTGAAATCGAAGCGGATATCGAGGCGGTTTATAAAAGCCGGCCCGCCCTGGCCATGGTGGACAGCTCCAAAGGCATCACCAACCTGCATGTGCCCAACAATATCATTATCGATGCCTCCATGCCGGTGGTCATCCGTGACGGTGGCAAGATGTGGAACAAGGACGATGCCCTGCAGGATACGCTGGCCATGATCCCCGACCGCAGTTACGCCACCATCTATCAGGAGGTGATTGAAGACTGCCAGCGCCACGGGCAGTTTGATCCTTCCAAAATGGGCTCGGTGGCCAACGTGGGACTGATGGCTAAAAAGGCCGAGGAGTACGGCTCCCATGACAAAACCTTTATCCCCGACGCGGACGGTCTGATCCGTTGCGTGGACGATAACGGTCAGGTACTGCTGGAGCAGCCGGTTGAGGCGGGTGATATCTTCCGCATGTGCCAGACCAAAGATATTGCCATAAAAGACTGGGTGAAGCTGGCGGTAAACCGGGCCCGCGCCTCGCAAACGCCGGCCGTCTTCTGGCTGGATGAAAAGCGCGCCCATGACCGTGAGATCATCAAAAAAGTGGAACACTATTTAAAAGACCATGATCTGGAAGGGCTGGATATTCGCGTTATGAAGCCGGTGGAAGCCATGCGTTTTTCCCTGGAGCGCGTGCGCCGCGGTGAAGATACCATCGCCGTTACCGGGAATGTTTTACGGGATTACCTGACCGATTTGTTCCCCATTCTGGAACTGGGTACCAGCGCCCGTATGTTGTCTATCGTTCCCCTGCTTAAAGGGGGCGGCCTGTTTGAAACGGGCGCCGGCGGTTCGGCGCCCAAGCATGTACAGCAATTCCTTAAAGAGGGGCATCTGCGCTGGGATTCTCTGGGTGAGTATTGTGCCCTGGTGCCCTCTCTGGAAATGATTGCCGAAAAGACGGGCAACAAGAAAGCAGCCGTGCTGGCCAAAACCCTGGATGAGGCGGTCAGCGCCTATCTGGAAAACGGCCGTTCCCCCTCGCGCAAGGTCAACGAGGCGGATAACCGGAGCGCCACCTTTTATCTGACCTTGTACTGGGCCCGGTCGCTGGCGGCACAAAATGAGGACGGTACATTGAAGGAACGATTTGCGCCGCTGGCGGAGGCTCTGAGCGACAATGAGGAAATCATCACCCGTGAATTGCTGGACGCGCAGGGGCGGGCGGTGGATATCGGCGGTTATTATCATCCCGATGAGGAGAAGATCGGCAAAGAGATGCGTCCGTCGAAAACGCTGAATAAACTGCTCAACTCATTATAAAAATAAAAAAGCCGGCCCCGGGCCGGCTTTTTTTATTATCACAACGGATTGAAAACAACGAATTTACTTTGTTGAAATTCTGTTAAGCGATCAATGCTTCGTCAAAGGCTGGACTTATCTGGAAACCACATCGTTAATCTGTTTTTCCAGCCAGTGGTTGTATTCCAGCACTTTATCCAGAGCTTTTTTAAGGCGAATGTGGGTCATAATACGCATCAGCAAATCACGATGCTTGAAGGGTTTTTCGATAAAATCCACACCACCGATCCCGAAACCCTCTTCCTTGGTTTCGCAGGTGGTATTGGCCGAGAGGAATATAACAGGAATATTGACACAATCGGGATTTTGTTTTATACGGTTACAGGTTTCAAAGCCATCGATTTCCGGCATCATCACATCCAGTAAAAAGAGATCCGGTAATTGCTGGCCGGTACGCCTGAGCAGTTCTTCCCCCGTATTGAACAATTCAACATTTATGCCATTTTTGGTCAATATGGCATTAAGCATTTTTCGCGAAGGAAAATCATCTTCGGCAATATAAACCAGGGATCCCCGGATACCCAGTATTTCATCCACTTGCGACATGGTTCACTCCTTTGAGGTTGCTCTCTATCATTCCAAGGATTAAAATCGTGTTCTTCCCCACGGGAAGTTATTATTAGTCCTTTTTCAAAAGTAAAGGGTCGTCAGAAAAAGCGGGGTGTTTATATTTTTTTTTATAGTGGGCCATGATTTATCGTAGAAGCTTTAGCATGGAGTTTATTATTCCCAGATGCATGGCTTCGTGGGTGTTATTGAAGATGATGGCCTCGCGTACCGTGCGAACGGTGTTGCCAAACGGCATTTTATAGGGGGTGGCATAGGGCGGGATCGCCTCAAACCGGCCATCTTTGAAATCGCTTTGAAACTTCTCCGCCGTTTCCCGCAAAAGGGAAAGAACATAATCACGCCGGGGAACAACGCTCCAGTCGGCGGGACTGCTGCCCTTGCGGAAGTTTTTTATAAAGGCGTCGTCGATATACATAGGCAGCCGGGCCGCCTGATAGCAAATCATCTGCTGGATGACCACCACATGCCCGGCGTTCCAGAGCAGGTTGTTACGAAACCCGCGGGGGATGGTCAACAAGTGCTCATCGCCGGTGTTTTCCAGCAGGCGTAAAATGTTTTGGCGTGTCTGATGATGGATTTCCAGTATATAGCGCATCTTGTTCTCTTTCGGTAATGTTGATTATAGGATGTTTCTTTGTGTAAAAGTCTATAATTACTCTTCAATTTAGTTGAGAGGAATATTTATAGCAGATAAATATCCTGAAAACCTTTTTATTTTTGATAGCAAAATTTCAACATAGCATGGATATTTTGAAAGTCAAGTTTTAAAATATCCATGTAAATTTAAAAGCGCGAAGGTTGGTAGTTCAAAATATCCCCGGAGGCAAGGGCTAAAGGGCTATTAAACAGACTCCGGGGGAAGAAGAAAGTCCGTCTTACGAGTGGCTCTTCCCGCATTTATCCTTCAGGGCGCAGCTCAGGCAGCCGCGGGTATGTTCCAGGAGGTCGCAATCCAGGGAGAGCTTCTTCTGTTTGCGCACAAAATAGTTAACCGCCAGCCAGGCGATCATTAAAAAAAGAATAAGAACAACAGCTTTGATCAGTTGAATTATCATCAGTTACCTCCCAAACCGGCAAAACCCATAAAGGCCATGGACAGGATGCCGGCCACCATCAATGTCAGGGCCGCACCCTTTACAACATCGGGAATGGATGAAAGTTGCAGTTCCTCGCGGATACCGGCCATGATCACCAGGGCGATGGTAAAACCCGCGCCGGCGCCCAGGGCAAAGGAGAGCGACTGGAAAAAATCGTAATGGCGGTTGGTTTGGAACAGGGCCAGACCCAGAATGGCGCAGTTGGTGGTGATCAGCGGCAGAAATATCCCCAGGGCCCTGAAAAGGGCGGGGCTGAATTTTTTTATTACCATCTCCACCAGTTGCACGGCCGAGGCGATGACCACGATATAGGAGATCAATTGCAGGTATTCCGCTTCCACAGCCACCAGCGCCTGATGGATGGCGTAAGCCGAAACCGAGGAAATGAGCATAACAAAAGCCACGGCGGCGCCCATGCGCGAGGCGGTGGAAATTTTTCCGGAAACCCCCAGAAAGGGGCAAATCCCCAAAAAGGAGCTTAGTACGAAGTTGTTAATCAGGGTGGCGTTTAAAAAGATAAACCAATATTGTTCCGTAACCATTTTATTAACCTATTCTAATGCTTAACATGTGTATTGCCGGCTTAGCGGGTGGCTTCGCCGGTATAGAAAGTGACTGCTTCCAGTTCCCTTTGCTCTTTTTCCTTGCGGTGTTTAAACCAGTTAAACAACAGCAGGTAGGAACCCAGAACAAAAAAGGCCCCGCCGGGCAGGATCATCAAGGTCAACGGTTGAAAGTTGGGGCCAAAAAGGTCGATGCCGGCAAAGCTGCCGTTGCCCAGTATTTCGCGCACACTGCCCAGCAGCAAAAGAGCCAGGGTAAAGCCCAGCCCCATGCCCAGTCCGTCCAGTACCGATTTGCCAATGCTGTTCTTGGAGGCAAACGCTTCCGCCCGGCCCAGGATGATGCAGTTAACCACGATCAGTGAAATAAATGCCCCCAGGGCCTTGTGTACCTCCAGACTGGCCGCCTTGATGGCGTAGTCGGCCACGGTTACAAAGGTGGCGATGATTAAAATATAGGTGGCGATACGCACCTGGCCGGGGATCAGTTTGCGCAGGGAGGAAATAAGCAGATTGGACAAGGTGAGTACCGCCAGGGTGGCCACGCCCATCACCACGGCGTTGATGACCGAGTTGGTCACGGCCAGCACCGGGCACATGCCCAGCAGCATGACAAACACCGGGTTGTCCTTCCACAGGCCTTTCAGAAAAATTTCCATTTTTTCGGATTGAATACGTTCTTCACTCATTTCCGGCTTCCTCGAGTACTTTTAAATTCTTATAGATTAAGGGAATGTTTATGGCCGTGCTTCTGGCGATCATCCGCGTTACGGCGCGGGAAGAGATGGTCGCTCCGGTAATGGCACTGATCTGATGGTCATTCTCCCTCGGCCCTTTTATCAGCGTGATGGGGGCCTTTAAACGTTCGCCGCTTTCGTCCAGGCTGACATCCAGATGGGCGAAGTTGCTCAGGAATTTGGCGTCGGTGATGATCTTATCGCCCAGACCGGGAGTTTCCGTGCTTTGCAACACCTTCATGCCGATAACGGCCTGTTTTTGCGGATCATAGCCGTAGATAAGGCGGATGACGTCCTGAAAACCCTGACCGCTGGCCTCCACCACCACACCGGTCAGCTTGTGCTCCTTATCGTAACAGGCGAAAATCTTATAGGGCTCCTCACTGTCTTCGGCGATGGGCGTGAGTACGCCGTTTTTATCCGGCGTGAAAACTTTTTTATAAGCCGTGTTGGGGACCACCTCAAAAATGGATTGATCCAGATAGGCTTTCTCGTTGGCCTTGATGATGGGCAGGGTAAACTGAAAGGTAAATACGATCAGGATACCGGCAATAAAACCCACGCTGCCCATGGCCATCAACAGCCGGGAGCTGTTTATCTGCGGGGTTTCTACGGGAGCTTGCGTTGTTTCACTCAATTTTCAGCCTCTGCGATCTTCATGTTTACTAAATGGAACTTTCCCGCCCGTTTTACGAAAAACAGGCGCGTATTTTATGGTTTGCTTTTTGCCTTGTGCCTGTCATCCACGGCGCCGTAGATGCGGGGCTGGGTCACCCGGTTCAACAGCGGACTTACGCTGTTCATCAATAAAATGGCGTACATAACTCCCTCCGGCAGGCCGCCAAAGGTACGGATCAGCACCACCAGAAAACCGATGCCGATGCCGAATATCCAGCATCCCTTGTGGGTAATGGGCGAGGAGACCGGATCGGTGGCCATAAACAGGGCGCCCAGCATCAGTCCGCCCGAAAACAGATGAAAGTAAAATGGAGCGAACTTTTCCGGATTCAGGAGGTGCAGGCCGCCGGCAAAAACCATTACCGCGGCAAAGATGGCCACGGGAATACGCCAGTTGATATAGTTACGGATGACCATGTAAAGGCCGCCCAGCAAAAGCAGCAGGGCGCTGGTTTCCCCCAGGGAGCCCGCGGAATGTCCTAAAAACAACTGATTCAACGGCGTGAGATGTCCCTCGAATTTCATCATGGAAAGCGGCGTGGCGGTGGTGAGCACATCGACCTTTTCCTGAATAAAGGGAATGGTAAAGGCCGGTCCGCGCCAGTCGCCAAAATTGCTCAGGCTGCCCGCGGCCACCCAGGTGGTCAGGCTGACGGGAAAAGAGGCCTGCAGAAAGGCCCGGCCCACCAGCGCGGGGTTGAAAATATTGGAGCCCAGACCGCCAAAGATCAGCTTGCCCAGGGCGATGGCCACAAAGGAACCGAGGGCCGCCATCCACAGGGGGATGCCCGGCGGCAGGGTCATGGCCAGTAACAGGCCGGTCAGCAGGGCGCTGCCGTCATGCAGGGTTTGTTTTTTATGGTTAAGCCGGTTATAAACCCCTTCCGTTAACAGGGCAAAGCTTACCGCCGTAAGCATGACCATCAGGGCGCTGATACCGAAATACCACAGCGCGGCCAGCACGGCCGGCAGCAGGCTGTAAATCACCTGGCGCATTACGGCGGGAGTATCCTCCTGTTGTTTCAGAAAAGGAGAGGAGGAGAGCAGCAATTCAATCTTTTTTTCCATAAGTCCTTTAACTCGCTTTGTTTCGGGCCTGTTGTTCCCGCAGCAGGCCTTTGGCCACGCGGAAACGTTGTACCAGGGGGATGTTGGAAGGGCACACATAGGAGCAGGAGCCGCATTCCACGCAATCCATCACGTGGAAGTCCAGCATCTGTTCATAATCGCGCGACTTGGCCAGGGAACCCAGGCGGCTGGGGTTCAGCGACACGGGGCAAACGTCCACGCAACGCAGACAGCGGATGCAGGGATATTCCTCCCGGACAACCACTTCGTTTTCGGTCAGGCATAATATGCCCGAGGTGCCTTTCATAATCGGCACATCCAGGTGGGACTGGGGCGTGCCCATCATCGGGCCGCCGAAAAGAAGCTGGCGGGTGTTATCCTTTAAACCGCCGCAGTAGTCCAGCACATCGCTCAGGCGCGTGCCGATGGGTACCAGCAGATTGGCCGGACGATTGATGCCGGGCCCGGTTACCGTAACCACCCGTTCGATCAGGGGCTGACCGAAACGGAACATCTGCCCGATACCGGTGATGGTGCCGCTGTTATTGACCACCACTTCCACATCGATCGGCAGCCGGCCGCTGGGTACCTCGCGGTGCAGCACGGCCTCGATCAGCATCTTTTCCGCTCCCTGGGGGTATTTGGTTTCCAGAGCGATCACCTCGCAGGCCATATCCCCGGGCACGTTTTTTCTTAATACCTCGATAGCGTCTTCCTTATTGTTTTCCACGCCGATGTAAACCTGTTTCACCTTTAGAATGTGTTGCAGGATGCGGATGCCGAGAAACAGGTCTTCATAGTTTTCCAGCATCACCCGGTGATCGGCGGTCAGGTAGGGTTCGCACTCCACGCCGTTTACAATAAGAAATTGGGCGTGCTTTCCTTCCGGGACGCTCAGCTTAACATGGGTAGGGAAGGCCGCGCCGCCCAAACCCACAAAGCCGCCGTGTTGTATCAGGGAAATCAACTCTCTGGCCGACAGGCTTTCCCATTCCATGCTGTGTTCGTTGTAAAAGGTTTGCGGCGAAAAGGGATCGGTTTTGATGATGATGGCCTCCACCATTTTGCCGCCGGGATGATGGCGGGGCTCGATGGCGGTAACCGTGCCCGTGACCGGGGCGTGCAGGCCGATGGAAACAAATCCGCCGGGTTCGGCGATCAGCTGTCCCCGCTGCACCTTATCCCCCACCTTGACCCTTGCCCGGGAGGGCGCGCCGAGATGTTGGCTGAGCGGCAGGACAAGTTCATCCGTAAAAGGCATGCGCTCAATGGGCAGATGGCGGGTCAGATCCTTGAAATCCCCGGGATGAATGCCGTGACTGAAGGTGGGCAAACGCTTGCCGAAAAGTTTGATCATTGTCCGGCATCCTTTCCGTTTTCCATGCTTTCGGCCCGGCGCTGCCGGTACAGCTGAAGCAGTTTGTTCTTTAAGCGATCATGGTAAACGGCAAAATGATGTTCATCCAGTTCCCGCAGGCGCCCTTCATACTCGGCACGTAATTGCCTTTCCTGCCCCTCCAGGGCGGATTGTACCGCCTGTTCCAGCTTCTCTTGCTGGTATTGGGGTTCATAGCGGATGATGCCGCTCAGTTGTTGCAGCAGACGCCACTGATGTTTTTTTACCCGGCAAAGATGTATAACTCGTTCCGAGGCGGCCAGTCTGTGGCGGCGGCCCTCGTCGTCTACATAGATTACATAGGGACGGGTTTTCGCTTGTTCCTCTTCGTTCAGGTCAAGATAGTCGGCCACGGTACGCCACTGGTCGCCCCATTCGGAGGGGGCAATCTCGCTAAAGTCATGTTGGTAGCGGGCTTCGTACATGGCCCAGTCGGCGGGGGTTAAACGGTATTTGATCTGGGTGACCGGCGTGGTGGCCGTTACTTCGAGGATCGTTTCCACCCAGTCCGCTTCATGATCGGGGTTGGCGCTCAGGTCGAAGCGCTCACCATAGAAGGCGCTGCGTTGCGGGGCATAGTCCAGCAGGGGAAAAACCCGCGTGGCCACGGCCCGTTGATGTTGCTGCCAGGCGCGGTCTTCGGCGATGCCCTGGCGATAAGGTTCGTTGGCATCGCTAAAGATAAAAGCGGGTTGCCGCGAGGCAACCGCTTCACGGATCATGCGTATGGTGGCGCCGTGATAGCCGGGCGAGGTTTGCAGGGTACGGATATTTTCCCAGCCCAGGGCCCACAAGGCCGGATTAAAAGCATCATCGGGCGCTTTATCCGTGGCGGCGTTAATCACCACCGTCTGGATGGGCTTGCCGCTGGCCGACCATGGGCCGAAGGTGTTCATGAACTGGCTGTCGAAGCCGCTGCGATCCATAAAGATGACCACGGCCGGGCACCAGCTTTTTTCGCTCACGCTTAAATCCTCCCATCCGCCGGCCGACCGGTAGGCGGTACGGCTGCCTTCCAGCAGGGTGGCCGCTTCCCGTAAATGGTTGAATACGGGGAGGAGTTGTTGAACAAATCCCTCGAACATACCCCGGGCCTTTTCCATCAGTTGGGAACTGTTGCTGTTCAGCCAGGGATAGGCAAAGGGGTTGTAGGGGTAGTCGGCCATCCAGCTCAGGGCGCCTTCGGCATTAAAAACCATGCCCAGCACCGAGGCGCCGTAACCGTCGCCGCCCCGGCTCAGCAATTGGCGATCCTCTTTCAGCCTGTGAATCAGGCTGCTGTATTGTTTTAACTTTTGTGTGCGCGCCTTGCTGCTCTTTTGCTCCTTTTCACGGGAGGTGATCAGTTGGCCGATGCCCTCTTCGGCGGAATCGAGTTCGTGCAGCCGTTGGTAAAAATCATCAAAACTGTTCAGATCCACCGCTTCGTTCAGCAGGTTCTGAGCCTTTACTTCCAGGCGGTGAATTGTGCTGTTCAGTTCTTCCAGCCATTCCTGTCGCTTAGGTTGCAGGGCCGTTTCCATGGCACTCAGGGCCAGGTGGACGGCGGTTTTTACCCCGCTGCCGGGCAGGCCGTTGTCGCCGCCGGGCATGGAGAGGTAGGCGGTACGGTTGATCAGCCGGTACATCTCCCGGTTATCGGCGTCGATAAAGTCGTCAAATTCAGACTGGCGGTTTTCCGGCAGACCGCTCATCAGTTCAAACTGCCGTTTGTAGGTCTCTATGATATCCGGCCGGGCTTCGATGCGCTCCAGCGCCTGATCGGGACAAATGCTGATGCAGGCACTGCACCCCTTGCAGGTGTAGGGGTTGATGACGATGCTCAGCAGGCGTCCGCTGCCCTTGCTGGTCTGTTCCGGCTGCTCATAAAAGCTTTGTGATTTTACCAGGGGAAAGCCCGAGAGGAAGGGCAGGATGCCGTTGAACTCCGAACGGAGCCCCTCTTCCTTTTCCTCGTCGGCTTGTAGCTTGTCCATCAGGAATTCCAAGGATTGTTCGAAGAGCGCGCCCGCGTCCCGCATATCGGCGGGCAGGCTGTCTTTCAACCGCTTATCGGCCAGTTTAATCAGGTTATTTTGCAGCCGACTGAGTTGATTAAGGGAATGATCCGCTTCCGCGGCGCGTTTTACCGCCGCCTGCCATAAATCCCCGGCCGTAAAAATGACCGTGGGCAGGGCCGATTCCGGGCAGTTGGCCCAGCACAGACCGCAGGCGGTACAGTTTTCGGCGTGGAACTCCGGTATATAGGTGTGGGACGGGGAAAGATCGCGGAAGGTGCTGGTACGCGCCGGCACGGTTTCCGTGGCGATCATGGGGTCGGTCAGCAGCTTGTTTTGTTGCCGCTCCTTGTACAGGTAGCCCACCGTATCCCAAAAATAGGAGGGATCGAAAACGGTTTTATCAAACAGGCCGTCGCGGTTGATAGCCCAGGGTGTTTTTAAAATATCGGCCTCCTTCAGGGATTCATAGGCCGGCAATTTCCGCCACTCGATCTGTTTGACATTTTCCCGGCCCTCCACAAAAGCGCGGGTCAGAGTTTTGACCTGTCCGCCGGTAATCACGCTCCGCAGGGCGGGGAGCAGCTCTTCCGTTTCCCCTTCACGGGAGGCCCAGGCACCCAAAAGGAGCATCATCATCAATCCGGCCTGTTGCGAGGGCGTCCGCGCGGCTTTCAGGGCGTAGTCCGTTCCGTTGACCGTCAGCAGCGTGATATTCTTTTCCGTGATCAACGTTCGCACCGTCTGCGGCAGTTGATCCCAGGTTTGTGCGTCATCAAAGGGTGAGTTGATGATTAAGACGCCGCCCTCTTTCAGTCGTTCGACGCCGTCGACATAACGGACGTCGGAGGCCAGGATATAATCCACGCCGTCGGAAGGAAAGAAGATCGTTTCCGGGTTTCCGGCAAAGATATGAGTTTCCACATAGGGCAGATAGGCGCTGCGTTTCTCTATGTGGTAGCTGCGTACCGCTTCCGCCCGCGGCAGACGGCTTAACAGCGGCCCAAAGATTTCCGGACTGTGCCCCACGGAGGCGTTAAGCATGATATGACGGATATCTTTCCGGGGCAGGGGATTTTGGGTGATGCGGGCCAGGGCCCGTTCCAGTTGCGGGTAATTGCGGGACAACCGCTGCTGCAATCCCTGTAACAGGGGAAAGCGGCTCAAATCGGTTGCGGCGGTGACCATGGGGTAAAAATCACCGGAAGCCGCTTCCTGTTCATGATGATGCAAAAGGTGTTGAATAGCGTTTTCGGTCAAACGCATGCCCTGAAGATGGGCGGTAAAGATACGCATTCCCGGATTAAGATGGCCGAGGGTTTCTCTTAACTGAAAGGCATCGGCCCAGTCATCATGATTTAAAAGGGTAAGCCCGCGGACTTTCTGAAGTTCCTGTTGCAGTTTTTGCGAGGGAAAGGGCGCCAGTTGGGTCAGGCGCACGACCTTGCCTTTATAGGCGACAGAAGCCAGGTTCCGGGCCAGCCAGCCGCCGCCCAGAATCACATGGCTTCCTTTACCCGTGGAGTGGGTACTTTGGTACCGGCGGCCAAAGCGGGCCGCGAACTCTTCGAATGCGCGGTCGATCACCGCTTGCAAGGCGCTGTCAAAATAGATGTTCCGGGCCGACCGCGCCTGCTGGGCGCGATCCTCTTCCAGGCGGGCATGGAGACCCAGGGGCTGCGAGATGGACAGCCATTGAGGCAGGCGGCGATGTTTTTTACCCAGCAGCAGGGCCCGGGCTTCATCTCCCGCTTCCACGGCATCATCGGGCTTGCCCAGCCATGGACGAACCGCATTCTCATCAACGGTTACCAGGTTTTGTATGCTGTTGGCGCAGCCGCGGGCATCCAGCAGGCACAGTACCGGCGTCAGGGTCTTTTCGGCCACCCATTGTCCGATCAGGGCCAGGTCCTGGGCTTCCTGAACCGTGGAAGCATAGAAAACAACTTTAAAAAAAGAGGACGTGGCATCTATGAACGGTTTGAACTGCGGCGCCTGTTTTTTTTCGGCACAAACCAGCAGGGGGATGGGCAGGGAACCGGAAGAGGTGAACTCCGCGGCGGCATTTTTAAGAGCGGTGTTCTCCAAATAGACGGCACTGCGTTCTCCCGCCGCGGCCAGGCCCACGGCTTCGCCACAGCCGGCCCAACGGGTTCCGGAAAAAACGAGCGCCCGGCGTATGGCCGCCTTGCCGCTTTCCCGTATCTGTTTTTTAGTGTTCGCTTGTTTCATAATGGTTTTCCGTTATTATTCTGACTCAGCCATCTTGGCCTTGTCCGCGAATTGTTGCTCATTCAGCCAGGTAATGGCGCCGGTGGGGCAGCGCAGGGTGGCTATCTCCGTTTCCTTATGCAGCAAGGCACTGTTGATGACGGGCAGATTGTTTTTCATCTCGATCAAACCTTCCGGGGCGTCTGCCGCGCAACGGCTGCAGGCGGTGCAGGCTACTTCGCAGCCTTCCAGTATTTCATCGCCGGCCAGTTGCGATTTACACTGCACCAGCAGATGCTGATTAATGGGGATCAGTTCAAACAACCCCTTGGGGCAGGCGGCAACACAATCACCGCAGGCGGTGCATTTGGTGGCATTGACAAAGGGCAGGGCGTTGGGCATCATGGAGATGGCGTCAAAGGTACAGGCCACTTCGCAATCGGCCAGCCCGAGGCAGCCGTAGGTGCATTCCTTGGGGCCGCCGGCCACGGCCGCGGCGGCGCGGCAGGACTCCGCCCCTACGTAGTTGGCGGCCTGTTCGGCCACATCGGTGCCGCCGGCACACATCAGCCGGGCCACCTTGCGCACGCTGGAACCGGGATCGATTCCCAGGTAATTGGCGACAATTTCCGCCGTTTCCGGTCCGCCGACGGTACAGTCGCTGGGCTGCTGCTCACCGTGTACCACCGCTTCGGCAAAGGCCCGGCAGCCGGGCTTGCCACAGGCGCCGCAGTTGGCGTTGGGCAGCATGTCGGTCACCGCGTCGATGCGCGGGTCTTCCTGAACGGCCAGCTTACGGTTGGCAAAAGCCAGCACGCCGGCCAGAAAAATGCTAAGACCGCCGATAAAAAGGACGGCCAGATAGGCTTCTGACATTGTTAAAATCCGTTATTAGTGTTTCATTCCCGCGCCCCCTTCCGGGAAAGGGTACGGGAGCGGACGCCGTTGTCAACTGTTGAACGGCGCCGCCCGGCTGATCAAATCCTCCAGATCCGGTTCATCGGGATTGACCGGTTTTCCGGGGTGAATGATTTTTACGGGACAATTTTCCGCCGCCATAACCAATTGCCTGTAAGTGCCGGCGTTTACATCGCTGATATAAGCCTGCTTATTGGCGTCATAGGCAAACATATCGGGATTGATGTTGCGGCACTCATTGCAACTGGTGCACAGAGGGGTGTCGATGTAGGCTTCGTCGAAGCTGAGCCCTTCATCTTCTTCCTCCCCGGCGGATTCGGGAGCGCTCTCCGGGGCCACGCTATCCTCCTTCGGGGGCGCGCTTTCCCCGGGTGCCACGGGCGCGGGAGTTGCCACGGGGGCGTTCAGGCCGCTGCCCAGCCGGATCATCTCGTCGGAGAGCAGGCCGGCGGCCAGGTTGGAGATGATCTCCGAGGTCAGTTGTTCCCGGTCGGCGTTGAGTTTTTCCTCAAAGTCACGGGTGATATCGGCGATTTTGCGCTCTGCTTGCCGTTCCAGTTCCTCCTTAAGCCGGGCCACGGCCTGTGCGGCCCAGGAGTTGTCAATACCGCTCCACTCCTGCATCACCCGCCAGTCGCCGGCAATGGCCGCGCAGTGATCGACGATAAACTCATCCACCAGCAGCTTGTGCAGTTCACCGTGGTCATCGGCCATGGTGATATAGGGCAACCGGGCCTTGTGCCGGTCATTGCCGGCCAGAAAATCGGTCAGGGGTATCAGGGCATCGTGTTCCTCATCCGGCCCCACGGGGTAATAGTGGCGTTGAAACCCTTCATGCAAAAAGAAGAATTCCGCCGGGGTAAGGAAAAAGGTACGGTCGCTGCTTTCCTCTTCACTGCGCACGGGAAAGGTGCCGTGCGCCCAGGGGGCTTCCGGCTGTATGTGCGGGCTAAGGTAAAAACGGTCGCGCAGGGGTTTTTCCGTTTGGCCGCTAAAGGCGTACAGGGGAAAGATGCGTGCCGCGGCGGCGGCATTGCCGCGCAGGTAGTCCGGCACCGGGTGCCCGCCCTCTTCATCGATCAGGGTGTAAAAAGAGAAAAAGGCCGCTCCTTCATACTGCAGCGCTCCGCAAATCTGCTCCCACATTTCCCGGATGAAGGGCAGGGGGGTCTGAACCACATAATAACGGTTCAGGGCGGTGGCCATGCGCGCCCATCCGTAAAGGGGCAGCAGGCGCTCGCCTTCCAACAGACTGGTGGCCTGAACGCTGATTTTTATCTTTTCACCGGAAAGCAGGCGTGCCACCAGGGCGTCCTGATGTTCCGCCGCCTGGCGGGCGTCCAGAAAGAGCAGCGCCGGGGGGATGAGGCGTATCTCCTCATCGCTCATCATGCGTTCGGAAAAATCATCGAACAGCTTTTGATGTTTCCGGGGATCATAGCGGTGCTTATCTTCCAATACGGCCAGATGGTAGTCGCGGATCAGACTGATGATTTCCCGGCGTGCCTTATCGGTGTGTGCCTGCGCCGGATCGGTGGACGTGAATTTTTCCAGAAAAACAGCGGCATGTTTGTCACTGCTCAGGATATCATGCCAGGTATTCAGTGATTCGGCAATCTTTCTCAGCCGTTTCAGACGGGTGTTGTCCACCTCTGTACCGGTTTGCACGGAGCGGACGATTTGATTGAGCTTGTCATAGTCGATACTGTCGGCGAAGGCCTCCTGGCTGCTGTCCGTGTTTTTTTCCGCGCTCCGGGCGCTTTCCACCAGGGCATTGATACTCAGAGTCAGTTCCTCGAGGCGGTTAAGGGTGTCATAAACACTTTTACGCCAGGTGGCGGCCTGTGTTTGGCTGATGATATGGCGCAGGGTTTCCGGGCCATAGCCGATAAGCAGTCCGTTAAAAGGAACCTCCATGCTTAACTGTTCCAGCGCCGAAACCGCCGGATGATCCTCACCGTTGGTGTTGGTGAGTCGTTTAAACTCTTCCAGGGCAATGGCGGAGACAATGCGGGCGAAGTCCTGAAAATGATCCACGCGGCCATGTTCGCGGATCAACCTTTTTTGAATAACGGCCATGTGTCGCTTATAGACTTCCAGTTCTTCGTCTCGCAGTCCGCTGGCATCCAGCAGCTTCCGGATCAGAATATCGAGGCTCCACAACTCGGTACCGTTATCCCCGGCCAACAGCATGGGGAAGGATGAGGAAGCGGCCGGGTTATGAACCAATGGCGCCAGTCCGGCCGGAATAAGATTGGCGGGCACGGCGGCGGAGGTTTCGCCCAGATAAAAGGTAAGGTGTTTCTTATACAGTTCCTTTTGACGTCCGGCATCCTGTTGCGGCCGGTTGTTTTGCCATAAATGAAATGTTTCCCCGGGGGCCGGTTTTTGCGTCGGGGAAGTTTTCTCCTCCGCAAATTGATCCAGCTCCTCCAATAAATGCTCGGCCTCCTTTTGTGAGGGGGAGACATTTTTAGGTTTCTGCGCTGTCACGATGATCCCCTTTAATTGTTTTTCGGGTTTATGCCAAACTTGTCAAACTCCTGTTGCAACGCCTCGTTGATAACGGCAGGCGTGTTTGGCCTGGTGGGTTTGCGAATATCGTCATAGGTCGGAACGCTTTCGTCACGAAACAGGATGCCTATGGGTATCGTTTCGGTATCGGAGGCATACTCCCGGGCCTTATGGATATTCGCCGGATCATGCACTTCCACGTTTTTATAGATTTTCTTTATGGCATCCGGTATCATCATACCGTCATCATGGGTGAGCAGGCGCAGCCGGTCGGGCTCGTTCATGATGGGGTCGAAAACATGCGGGGTGAAATGCGGGCAGCGCTGCAGGATGCGGATAAAGGAAAATCCTTTATGATGGAAAGCCTGTTTGATAACATCGAACAGCAAGTCGGGAATCCATTCCACCACATTGGCCACAAAAGAAACATTGCTGACGGCCAGGGTGGTTACCAGCGGATTCAGCGGTTCCAGAACAGCGCCCTTGGGGGTGGTGTTGCTCTTTAAACCCTTGGGGGTGGTCGGCGAAGCCTGCTTTTTGGTCAGGCCGTAGATATTATTGTCATGCACCATGGCCACCATGTTCATGTTATAACGCAGGGCGTGGATCCAGTGTGCGGCGCCGATACTGAAACAATCGCCGTCGCCCATGTTTACAAACACATGTAGATCGGGACGGCGTATCTTTATGCCTTCGGCAATGGGCAGGGCGCGTCCGTGCAGGCTGTGAAAGCCATAGGTGTTCATGTAGTGGGGAAAGCGGCTGGAGCAGCCGATGCCGGAAACAAAAACCGTTTTCTCCGGAGCCAGTTGTTCCTCACGCAGCAGGCGCTGGGTGGCGGTTAATATGCCGTTGTCCCCGCATCCCGGACACCAGCGGGGAATGTCGCTTTGATAATCTTCCAGATTATAGTATTTCTGATCCAGGTTTAACAGGTTGTCTATACTTACACCAAACATAATTTTAGTCCTATCTTTATTTCAATTTTTTTAGTTCCTTGCGGGTCATCTCCAGGATGGCCGAAGGTTTGAGCGGTTGACCGTGAACATTGGAAAAGTTATCCACATCCACCAGATAACGCGCCCGCAGCAACCAGGCCAGGTTGGAGTAGCGGCGGTTGTCTTCGGTAATCATCTCCCGTTCGGGATCATCGGAGAAGTTGATCTCCACGGTGATGACCTTTTTGAACCGTTTCAGGATGTCGCCGATCCCCGAAGCCATGGGCATCAGGAACTTGAGATGGAGGCTACTGACGGTCAGGCCCTCTTTTTGGGCTTTATCCACCGCTTCTTCGATGGCGCCTTTGGTGCTGCCCCAGCCCACCAGCAGCAGGTCACCCTTTTCCGGGCCGTAAACCCGGGGTGTTTTCAGGGTTTTCTGGAAAGTGGCCACCTTTAAACTACGCTTGTCGCAGCCTTCCTGGTTTACGCCGGCGCCGTAGGCCACATGCCCCTCTCGGGTGTGGGCCAGGCCGGTTACCCGGAAAAGGCCACCCGGTTGTCCGGGGATAATACGCCTGGAAAGACCGGTTTTTTCATCCCAGTCATAAGGAATGCTGCCTTCGGGTACCGGATTTTGATCGTAAGGGGGCGCCACCCACTCTTCTTTAAAATCCGGCCGCGGATAGGGTTGCTGCCCCGTGGCCAGGTTGGCGTCGGAAAGCACGAGTACCGGCATGCGGAAGGTTTCGGCAATTTTCCGGGCGGTGATCATGCTGTAAAAACAGTCTTCGATGGTGGATGGGGCCAAAACCACCTTGGGGTTATCACCCGGTGAGTTGAACATGGCCGAAAGCAGATCGCCCTGCTCCACCTTGGTGGGCAGGCCGGTGCTGGGGCCGCCGCGTTGCACATCCACCAGAACCAGGGGAATCTCGGCCATGGAGGCCAGACCCAACAGTTCGGTTTTAAGGGCCATGCCCGGACCGGAGGTGATGGTCACGGCGCATTTTCCGGCGTAGGAGGCGCCGATGGCAAAGGCGCAGGCGGCCAGTTCGTCTTCCGCCTGATGTACCATGCCGCCGGCGTTTTCAAAAACCTCGCTTAAATAATGGGAGGCCGATGTGGCCGGGGTGATGGGGTACATGGCGCACACTTCCATGCCCGAGGCCATGATACCCATACCGATGGCCACATTACCGTTGGTAACCACCATCGGTTTGCTGATGGGCGGCGAGGTGATCTCATACTGAAAATCTAGGTTATTCTTGGCCCAGTTGTAGCCGGCTTCCAAAAGTTGCAGGTTGGGGGTAATTACCTTTTCCCCTTTCTTACGGAAGGCAAAACGGATTTGCTCACGGGCCAGCTCCATATCACGCGAATAGATATAGCTGAGCAGACCGAGCACAAACATATTTTTACCCCGGCGCGGATTTTTTACGATTTTCAGGGTTTCTTCTTCCATGGGAATTTCGATGACATTGTACCCCTCGGCCAAAAGATGCTCCATCACTTCGGCATACTGCTCGCGGATCACATTGTTGGTGTGATCTTTCCAGCGGTTTTCCAGAATGATGGTGGCCCCTTTTTTCAGGTTGCCCGTCTCTTCGCGTCCCAACAGGGCCTGTTCGTTAAAGGCCACAATGATATCGGCCTCGTTACCCATATTGGTGATCTGGTTGCTGCCCAGGCGGATACGAATGCCGCTGGCGCCCGAAGAGGTGCGGGGCGGAGGTTCTATTTCGGCGGGGATGATTTCTACGGTCCAAATACCATTTCCCATCCGTGCGGATATGGTGCCAAAGGCTTGTCCGGCTGTTTGAGCTCCTTCTCCCGAATCGCTGACTATTTCTATAATATGTTCATCGATAGCGGTGGGCTTGGTGTTCTGTCCGGTCGGCGCCGTCTTGGATTGCGGCGTTTCGGTGGTGTGCATCTGCAAGTCTCCCAATTAATCCATAATACGTTATATACATACGTTTCTCATTATGGATTGTGACATGGAGTGAGACGCGGGAAGACTCAGATAAAAATCACAATTCATTTTTTTTCGGGACATCGTCGACTTTCGGAGGAATCAAACGCTGTCCGCAATAAAATATTGGTGTTAATTTACAAAACTATTTTCCGAAAAAGGAAATAAATTTTCCTTTTTTTGGATATTTCCTCCACTTTTTATTTCCTCCTCTGTGAGATATGTCTTTATGGGATGAATGGTTTTCGCTTAAGTTGTTTATATTGTCGAATGAAGTTTTAAAAAATTAAAGACGATATGACTAAAACCCCTATACACAAAACCGCCATGGGAGCTGTATGAACTCTGATACTCCGCGAAATAGCCGGAAACTGAAAACCATCGAAAAAGCCAGCCGCATCGACTATAAAATATTATCAACCCCCAATGTTTTTAAAAAGAAGCTGTTAAACCTGCGCCGGCAGTTTTTATCCTACTATTTCATTCCGCCCCCCATGTGGCGTGTTTTGTTGCGGGCCGCCTCCCCGGCAAAACGGGTCAGGCCGGATTTTGCCTGCATCGGACCGGTACGCTCGGGAACCACTTTGCTGACCGATTATATCATGCAGCATCCGGCGGTGGCCCTGCCCCTGGCCAAGGAACTGAATATCAAGGATGCCCCGTTGATGCGCATGGTGCTGGCGCAGTTTCCCACTGAAAAACAGAAGGCCAGGGTGGAAAAGGAACATGGCAAGGCCGTAACCGGCTATTGCTCACCGGTGGTGCCCGGCATGCTCTTTCCCTATTTTGCCCACAACGTTTCTTCTTCGGCCAAAATAGTGATCATTCTGCGCAACCCGGTCGAGCGCACCTTCTCGCACTGGCGGTGGGATCAGATGGCCATCTCCATGGTTAAAAACGATCCCATCTGGAAAAACACACCCGGATTTGATGAAATCATCCGCCTGGAAATGGAACTGGCTAAACAAGGCGCCGGCGCCGGCACCTCCATATCCGGCACGCCCGTGGGCGGGTATCTGCAGGGCAGTATGTATCTGCCCTTTATCAAACATTTGCGCAGGTTTTACCCCGAAGAGCAGGTGAAAATAGTTAACGCCAATGCCTTTTTTAAAGACCCGGCGGCCACGGCCAGGGAGGTGTACCGCTTTTTGGGTCTGCCCGATTATGAACCCATCCCCACTCCGGTAAAAAACGCCGGCCCCAAAATGAAGCTGGAAGACAAGACGCGTGATTTGATGGAGGGCTTCTTTGCTCCGCTGAATGAAAAGTTGTATGACTATATCGGGGTTGATTTCGGATGGTAGGCTATCGTGTGGTTAAGCCTTGAAATTAAGCTTACCGGAACTTCCGTAAATCCACTTCCGTAACGGAATGGTGCTAAATCTTATCTTGCAGAATCTCCTTGCGCGGATGGGGGATGATCACCTTTTGCACCAGCATGCCCTTGCCCTTGATGTACTCCACGCCGGCATCCACGGCGGCGGTTACGGCGGCCACGTCGCCGGTGAGGGTCATATAACCCTTGCCGCCGATGGCCATGGCCAGATGCACATTGATCAGTTGCACGTCCGCGGCCTTTACCGCGGCGTCGGCCGCCTCGATGATGGTGGCCACGCTGAAGGTCTCTATGATGCCCAGGGCGTCGGGATGCTCCACCACGGTGGTGCCGCTGATGGCCGGAAACACCGCCGGATGAATATTGGGAATGATCAGTTCATCCACCACCGTTGAACCGCCGGTTTCCAGCCCGGCTTCGATGGCTGCCTTTACGGCATCCACATCCCCGCCGATAAGCACCATGAACTTTCCCGGACAGATGCTGCGGTTGGTGAGGATTTCGACCTGGGCTGTTTTAAGCACCGTATCGGCCACTTCGTAACCTTTGGCAATGGATGTGAGTTCAATAAGTCCTATGGCGCTGAGCATATTACCTCGCTAATTTAGGCGGTTGGTTATCAGGTATTATGTTGATGACGTCTTCTTCCACGGCGGCCACCACACCGTCGCGTGGAGCATGCACGGGCACGGAAAGGGCTGCTTCCGCCGCGCGGGCAAGGGGTTGGCCTTTTTTAACGCGATCGCCGACGCTTACCAAAGGTTCGGCCGCTGCCCCGATATGCTGTTTCATGGATATGCGCAGGGAATGCGGGGAGGGGATATCCTCGCGGAAAGGGGCGCGCCGGTACAGCTTATCCAGGCCCAGTTTGCGCATCAGCCGTTGGGTGGGCACGCTGCGGTATTCTTTTAAGGGATGGGCTTCCGTCATTAACGACTGTTGTTGTTCCGCCTCCTGCCACATACCTTTTTGACGCAGATCCCGCTTGGTGGTGGCGCACACATTGCGCGGATCCAGTTCCTCGGGGCAGGCCCACAGGCTGCATACATTGCATTCGCAACAGGCCTGGGCCCAGTGGGTGAGGGAGCTGCTCAGGGGATCGCTGGTCAACAGGGAACGCATCACCAGGTGGGGTTGTATGGGGTAGCCCATCAGGTAGCGGGGGCACATCTCCGTGCACAGGCTGCATTGGTCGCAGGTGGATTTGCCTATTTTACGAAAGGTGTGCTCGCTTTGGCTTTTGCGCCCGGCCAGGTGACTCTCGCTGTCTATGATCACCAGACCCGATGTGGTTTTGCTTACCGTGGTATTCAGGTCGCTGACGGCCTTGCCCATCATGGGGCCGCCATCCAGGATAATATAGTTCTCCGCTGTTATGGCCCCGGCCGCTTTCAACACATCCCCATAGGACATGCCGAGGGGAAACCAGGCGGTAAGGGGCGATTCCACCGCGCCGCTTACGGTAACCAGCGAGTCGGTAACCGGAAAGCCCTTCAGCGCCCGCCGGATGTTATAGATGGTTTCCACATTTTGCACCAACACACCGATCTGAAAGGGGAAACCGCCCGCCGGTATGCGTTTGCCGGTGGCATGGAAAACCACTTCGTACTCGTCGCCGGCCGGATAAACGTCCTCCATCTCGAAAACACGCATATTTTTTTTCAACGCGGCATTAATGCGCTCGATGGCCTTGCGGTTTTTATTCTTGATGGCCACAATACCTTCGGCGGCGCCCACGGCCTCCATCACCGCTTGCAGGCCTTCGATAATTTCCGGGGCGTGGTTTTCCATCAGGGTGACATCCTTAAACAGCAGCGGTTCGCACTCCGCGCCGTTGATGATCACCGTGTCGACCGGGTTTTCCAGCTTTTTCCAGGTAGGGAAGCCCGCGCCTCCGGCGCCAACGATGCCGGCCTCTTTTATGGTACGGATAAATTCTTGTTGGGTCATGCCGGCAATATACGCATTTTAAGCTTGAGTAGGAAGAGAATCAAAGACGTATATTTCTGACCAATACAAGGGCCGCTAAAAGGTTGATTTTCAAATTAGCCGGAAAAATCACCCTGTCAAATGCCCTATCTTTTATAAAAAGCAGGGCATTTGCCCCATTTTTATATTAAAAGCCCAAAGCGGATTTGTTTTGTTTTTAACGTAAAAATACAGTTTTAACTCTTTCTATTTTGTTGATTTTATTGGGTTTATCAAGAACTGTTTTTCTGTGAACGCCATATTGCCTCCCCGGGGTTGGCATGCTTGTTGGTTAATCACGGAGCCTCTACAACTAACTCAATACAAAATAAGGAGGACAATTATGGCTAACTACAAGATCAGCGATATTGAGGGTATCGGGCCCAAATATGCGGAGAAGCTGATGGAAGCGAAAATCAGGAGCGTATACGCCTTGCTAAAGGCCGGGGCAAGCAAATCCGGAAGGAAAGCCCTGGCAAAAGAGACGGGTATTGACGAAACGTTGATTCTTAAGTGGGTAAACATGGCCGACCTGTACCGTGTTCAGGGTGTGGGCAGTGAGTACGCCGAGTTGTTGGAAAAGGCCGGTGTGGATACGGTGAAGGAACTGCGTAACCGTAATGCCAACAATCTCCATGCAAAGATGGCGGAGGTAAACAGTTCCGGCCGTGCCCTGGTACGTCAGCTTCCCGGCTTGAAGTCTGTTCAAAAATGGGTTGAGCACGCCAAGAAATTGGATCCAATGGTGAGCTATTAATTTTGCATTAAGTAAAAAGGAGGTCTTTTATGGAGTGGATAATACAAATTGTCAGCGGTGCCGTAGGTGGTAATATAGCCGGTAAAGCCATGCAAAATTTTAGCCTGGGCCCTATTCTTAATTCGCTCGTCGGTATAATC
This sequence comes from Calditrichales bacterium, assembly GCA_015493745.1. Lineage (GTDB taxonomy): Bacteria > Calditrichota > Calditrichia > Calditrichales > J004 > J004. The sequence goes on along the minus strand of WGCN01000087.1, from coordinate 461 downwards.
GGCGGCGGATTGGGAGGACAGATATTGTCAATGGTCGGCCTGGGCGGAGTGGGCGATATTGCCTCTTCCCCGGATATCGCCAATATTCTGACTGATGTGGCCGGCTCCGGTGTGGGAGGCGCGGTCTTGTTGGTTGTGGTCGGTCTTATAAAAAAAGCCTTCAGCAAATAATTCCCCTCATCGTACCTGAAACGGACCTGGCCTTTGGCGGTCCGTTTCTTTTTTTGCTTTTATAAAATATCTGTGTTTCTGTTGATGGTATCGCTTTAATTCAATTTTATCAGGTGATCCGGCTGTTTTTAACAGCCCCGGCTCCCTGATGCCTACCGGGGAAATGTAAGAACTGACAGCCTTTAAGGCCGCCATATCCTTTTTTTAACAATCCGATCTATCTGATGATGCCTTTAAAAACCCTTATAGACCAATGCTTCACAGCATCCTATGGTCATATGACACTATTT